>CAYJPD010000045.1:0-15612 GCA_964371975.1 uncultured Bacteroides sp. | reverse complement strand
GCTATGCGCTGCTGCATTTGCTCGAAATAGCGCATGGTTTGCGGCACGCCAAGCATAACACCGGAATGGCGAACAGGGTGAATTGTCATTGTGGCGGTGGGTACAATAAAGCTGTGCTTTGCAGAAACCGCAAGAGGTATACCTATAGAGTGCCCACCGCCCAGAACAAGCGTAGCTGTGGGCTTTGAAAGGCCGCTTATAAGCTCTGCAATTGCAAGCCCTGCTTCAACGTCGCCGCCAACTGTGTTTAAAATAACTAAAAGCGCTTCTATGGAAGGGTCTTCCTCTATAGATACAAGCTGGGGAATAACGTGCTCGTATTTCGTTGTTTTTTGTGTTTGCGGCGCTATATTATGCCCCTCTATTTGCCCAACTACTGTTAGGCAATGAATTGCATGTTCGCCTCTTGTGCGCAAAATACTCGCAGTTTCAAGCATATAATCTTGCTGGGTTTGAACACTTTCTTCTTGGCTCACAATATCGGGTAAATCGGTGCTTTGTGTGCTATGAGTGTTTTTCATAATAATGTTCTCCGTTCTGTGTAGTGTGCTATATAATTTAACCAAATGTGTGCAAATTATTCCATAAAAATTATTTGTTTTGCTTGTTATTTTATTGACAATGAGCCCTAAAAGGTATATTATATATAGTATTGAATATAAAGGGAAAAGTGTGGAAAGTATTAAAAACGAGAGGGAAGAAAAATGGCAAAAACATTAGCGCAAAAAATTTTAGATGCACATTTGGTTGGAGAGAAAGTTAAAACAGGCGAAGAAGTTGGAATTAGAATTGATCAAACCCTAACGCAAGACGCCACAGGTACTATGGCTTATTTAGAGTTTGAGGCAATGGGCATACCGAGGGTTAAAACAGAGCTTAGCGTTGCGTATATTGACCATAACACGCTTCAAAGCGGCTTTATGAATGCAGATGACCATGCATTTATTCGCACAATTGCAAAGAAAATAGGCGTTCGCTATTCACGTGCAGGCAACGGAATTTGCCATCAAGTGCACTTAGAGCGCTATGCCGTGCCGGGTAAAACGCTTATTGGCAGCGATAGCCACACGCCAACAGCAGGCGGCATAGGCTGCCTTGCAATGGGCGCAGGCGGGCTTGATGTTGCGGTTGCAATGGGCGGCGGCGCATATTACATACCCTACCCTAAAATGGTGCGCATAAATTTAACGGGTGAATTACAACCTATGGTTAGCGCGAAAGATATTATTTTAAAAGTGCTGCAAATGCTTACAGTTAAAGGCGGCGTTGGCAAAGTAATAGAATATGCAGGCGAGGGAATTAAAGGATTAAGCGTGCCACAGCGAGCAACAATAACAAATATGGGCGCAGAGCTTGGCGCAACTACTTCAATTTTCCCAAGCGATGAAGTAACAAAGCAATTTTTAAAAGCGCAATGTCGCGAGCATGATTACATTGAGCTTAAATCTGACGAGGGTGCGCTTTACGATGAAGAGTACACTATAGATTTAACTGCACTTGTGCCGCTTGCCGCTTGCCCGCATAGCCCCGATAATATTAAAGAGATTAAAGAGCTTTCTAATATTAAAGTAGACCAAGTTTCTATAGGCAGCTGTACAAATTCAAGCTATACAGATTTAATGGCGGTAGCGCAAATATTAAAAGGAAAAACGGTAAACCCCGAAGTTAGCCTTTCAATAGCTCCCGGCTCGCGCCAAGTGTTGAGCATGTTAAGCGAAAACGGTGCGCTTAAAATATTAATAGATGCAGGTGCAAGAATACTTGAAAGTGCATGCGGCCCTTGCATAGGCATGGGGCAAAGCCCAAACAGTGCAGGCGTTTCTCTGCGCACATTTAACCGCAATTTTGAGGGGCGCAGCGGCACAAAGGACGGCCAAATTTACCTTGTAAGCCCTGAAACGGCGGCGGCAAGTTGCCTTAGCGGCTATTTCACATGTCCAACAAGCATTGAAAACATTGAGCATATTGAAATGCCAAAGCAGTTTTTAATAAATGATAATATGGTGGATATGCCTGCGAGCGATAGCGAATATGAAGGCGTTGAAATTAAGAGAGGGCCCAATATCAAAGCGCTGCCACAGGCAAAAGCACTTGAAGATACAATGAGCCTGCCTTGCGTTTTGAAAGTGCAGGATAATATAACTACAGACCATATTATGCCGGCAGGCAGTAAAATTTTGCCTTACAGAAGCAATATACCTTATCTTTCCAAATTCTGTTTTGAAGTGTGCGATGAACAATTCCCCGAGCGCGCTAAAAAAGCAGATGGCGGCATTATTATAGGCGGCACAAATTACGGGCAAGGCTCCAGCCGAGAACATGCGGCGCTTGTACCGCTCTATTTAGGCATAAGGGCGGTTATAACAAAAAGCTTTGCACGTATACATAAAGCAAACTTAGTTAATGCAGGTATATTGCCGCTTAGCTTTGAAAACGAGGCAGATTACGATAAAATATCTCTTAATGACGATTTAACACTTTTGAATGTTTTACAAGGAATAAAAAGCGGTAAAATAACGCTTTTAAATAAAACAACGAACGAAGAAATGAACTTAATTTGCGATATTAGCGAGCGTCAGGCATGTGTAATAGAGATGGGTGGTCTTTTAAATTACACACGTGCTAATGTTGCAAAATAACAAAAAGGAGTTAAAAATGAAAAGTATAGAACAAGCTAAACAAAGTTTTGCTGAGCTAATAGAGGCACAAATTAAGCGAGTGGAACAAATGCAAAGCCAAGGAGAATTTATAGATTTTAAAAGCCTTGATAAAATTATTATAGGCATATGCGGCGGCGACGGTATAGGCCCTGTTATATCAAAAGAAGCAGAGCGTGTTTTGCGCTTTTTGCTTAAAGGCGATGTGGAAAAAGGCAAAATAGAATTCAGAACTATAGACGGTTTAACAATAGAAAACCGTGCTGCTCAAAATAAAGCTATACCCGATGATGTTTTACAAGAGTTAAAAGCTTGCCATGTTATTTTAAAAGGGCCAACAACAACGCCAAGAGCAGGCGATGAATGGCCGAATATTGAAAGCGCAAATGTTGCAATGAGAAAAGAGCTTGATTTATTTGCGAATGTGCGCCCTGTTAAAGTGCCAAGTGAGGGCATAGACTGGACATTTTTCCGCGAGAACACAGAGGGCGCATATGCGCTTGGCTCAAACGGCTTTGAAACAGAGAGCGGCATTAGTGTAGACTTTACCGTTACAACAACAGAGGGCACAAAGCGCATAGCAAAATTAGCTTACGATTTTGCAAATAAGAACGGCAAAAAACGCGTTTCGATAATAACAAAAGCAAATGTAGTTAAAGCAACCGACGGCAAGTTTTTAGAGCTATGCCAAGAAGAGGGTGCAAAGTACCCCAATATAACAACAGACGACTGGTATATTGACATTATGACGGCAAAACTTGTGGATGAAAAACGCCGCAGAGATTTTGAAGTTATGGTTTTACCTAATTTATACGGCGATATTTTAACAGATGAAGCGGCGGAATTCCAAGGCGGCGTTGGCACAGCAGGCAGCGGCAACATAGGCAAAAGATATGCTATGTTTGAAGCTATTCACGGCTCTGCCCCCAGAATGATGCAAGAGGGCCGCGGAATATATGCAGACCCTTGTAGCATGTTAAGAGCGGCTGTTATGCTACTGAGCCATATCGGTTACCAAAATGAGGCAGATAATTTGGCAAACTCGCTTGATAAATGCATGTTTGAAGAAAAAGCGCTAACAATTACAGGCAGAGATACAGGCTGCACATGCAGTGAATTTGGCGATTATGTAATGAATAATATTTTATAGTATTTATACTGCAATTTTTTAATAACACATAGCTTTAAAAGCAAAATGTGAAATGAAATATTTCTTTTAGAGGTGAATAATTATGGCGTTAAAAATAAAACCTTCTTTACCTGTTATTCATAGGTTACCAAAGTATTACAGGTATTTGAAAGAATTAAAATTAGACGGAATAGCAAAAATTTCTTCCAGTGAGCTTGCGAAAATGATGGGCACAACTGCCTCTCAAGTTAGGCAAGATTTTAATTGTTTCGGTGGTTTTGGCCAGCAGGGAATAGGCTACCAAGTTGATACTTTACTTAGTGAAATGGAAGAACTTCTTTTCACGAAAGATAAGCTTAAAACAATACTTATAGGTACAGGCCGTTTAGGTAGGGCTATTTCAGGTTATTTAACTCAAAGTGCAAAGGGGTATGAGCTTTTGGCTTCGTTCGATATTAGCCCAAACGAGATAGGCCAAGAGCTTTGTGGTGCAAAAATATACAGTGTTGATTATTTAGATGAATTTTGTAAAAAATACAGCCCCGATGTTGCGGTGTTGTGTATACCGAAAGCAGCATCGAAAGAAGTTGCACCAAAGCTTGTTAGCTTGGGCATTAAGGGTTTTTGGAATTTCAGCCATTATGATTTATCGGTGAGGCACAAAGATGTAACGGTTGAAAATGTGCATTTGAGCGACAGCCTTGCAAGCCTTGGCTACAGGGTGAGAATTGATAGGCAAGAATAAAAATGTAACAACAAATCGGGCTGCCTAATGGGCCGCCCGATTTGTTGTTAGTTACAGCTTTAAAACAGCTTGAGTGATAATACTTTGGCTAGCCGTTAGGGAATAATACGAACTCGTTTTTTATTTAGCCAAAAGCCCGAAAACTGCGGCAGTGCACCTCGTAAGGCGAAAGCCTTACTTCACCGCACTTTCTTGTTTTAGAACTTTTGGCGGTATAAAAAATTCTTTGAACCTATTTTGTGCAAATTTTGTGGTAGGCAAGGCAGACGAACAAGTAATACTTGCTGTATTGCGAGTGAGGATAACGAAGCATAACACAATAATTTGCCAAAATAGGCGTGTTCGGATTACTCCCTAACGGCTAAGCTGAATAATATGTATAATTATATAGGGGTGTAGCATAATAAAGCCAAAAAATAGCAGCTAAATTATAGCGCACAATGTGAAAACTATATGAAATTAGTATAATTTATGTTGATGTTTTTAATGAAGTGTGTTATTGTTTATATAGAAAAAATTGTTTAGCTAAGCTAAAAAAAGAGGTTATTATGCAATATTTCTTATCTTTTATAGAGGGAGTGTTCATGTTCATTTCCCCGTGTTTACTGCCTATGCTCCCTGTTTATATATCATATTTTGCAGGTGATATTGGCCAAGATATAAGCGAAAAGCAAAAGTCTCGGGCGTTAATGGGCTCTTTAGGTTTTGTTTTGGGCTTTACTATAGTTTTTGTGCTTTTAGGCGCATTTGCAGGCACACTCGGGCGCGTATTAATACGCTATCAAACAGCGTTTAATATTGTTACCGGCGGCATTGTTATAATGTTTGGTTTGCATTATTTAGGTGTTTTGAAAATAAAATTTTTAAATAAAACAAAGCAATATTCAGTTAAAAAAACAGGCGGCTTTTTTAAAAGCATATTGTTCGGCATAGTGTTTTCCATAGGGTGGACACCATGCGCAGGCGCATTTTTAGGCTCTGCGTTAATGCTTGCCGCACAAAGCGCAACAAGCACACAGGGAATTATTATGCTACTGCTTTTCTCAGCAGGGCTTGGCATACCTTTCATAATTAGCGCACTGCTCATTGAAAATTTGAAAGGTGCATTTGCCTTTATTAAGCGCAATTACAAAATTATAAATATAATAGCAGGTAGTATGCTTGTTATAACAGGTGTTTTAATGGCAAGCGGTGCTATGAGTTATATTTTAAGCTTACTTTCGTTTTAACGGTGTTTTATTAGCGCAATGTTATAGGCAAACAACTGTTTAGCTTATTATAGAAATTCACAAAATAAAGGCGAATAATGCTCTTGTTATTAAAACTTTGCGTGATAAGAGTTAAGTATAGCCTTAATGTTTAAACATATTTTTCGCCGGTGCAAAGCGGCAGAATGGAGTTTTATATTATGACACAAAAAACAAAACTTTTAATAAGCGTTTGTGCGCTTGCGGTAATACTTGTGAGCGCCGGTGTAATTTACATTGTACTTGGCGATGACTTTACAGCGCAAACTCAGCTTTTTACAACTGAAAATGCAAACAGTGAAGAGAATTCAAATATTGAGCAAAACTCGCAACAACAGCAAAGCGAAAGCATGGCTTCATCGCAAAGTGAGCCACAGGAAAATGCAAATGAAAGCAATAGCGAGAGCGAGCAAGCAGAAGAAACTGTAGAGGCAATAGACTTTACTGTGCAAGATATAGACGGCAATGAAGTGAAATTATCGGATTATTACGGAAAGCCTATCGTGCTGAACTTTTGGGCGTCTTGGTGCCCACCATGCATTGAAGAAATGCCGTATTTTGAAAATGTGAACAGCCGCTTAGGCGAAGACGTACAATTTTTAATGGTGAATATGATTGGTAGTAGGTCGAGCGAAACTGTGCAAGTAGCTTCAGAGTTCATAGCGCAAAACAGCTATACGTTCCCTGTTGTTTATGATGTAGATGCATCTGCGGCTTATGCTTATAGCGTGCGCTCATTGCCAACAACATATTTTATAAATGAGCAAGCGCAAATTGTTGCGGGCGCACAGGGCTCTATAAATGAAGAGATGCTTTTAAACGGCATTTCTATGATATATGATATTCCCGAGGAGGAAATTTCAAGCTCGCAAGCACCGTAAAATATTTTGAAACATGTTTTTGTAATTGAATGAAAAATGGGCTGTAACGAGAAAATCGTTACAGCCCATTATACTTTTGATTAAATATTTATCGCTAATTATCGTTATTAAAGCGCAAAGAGTTTAATAAACTTAGTTTTGGCATAAAATTCTTTCGGTTCAATACTTCTAAATAAGCTTCCTCGGCCTTTTCGCCGAAAAATTCAGCAGAGAACTTTTGTGCGCTTTTAAGCGCATTTTTTTTGTATAAAGATATATTTTCTAAATTATCACAAAAATAGTTGAAATGCTTGCTGAATTCTTGCTCGCTTTTGAAAGTGAAACCGTTTATTGCTTGCTCTACAACGCCATCTAAGCATTTATCATACCTGCAAAGAAGCGGCAAACCTGCGCTTAATGCCTCAATATAGGTTAACCCTTGAGTTTCGCTTGTAGAAGCGGATATAAAAACATCGCCTAAAGTATAATAAAGCGGCATATTTTCAGGTTCTATCATGCCGGTAAAATAAACAATATCTTGCAAATTATATTCTTGCACAAGCTGTTTAATTTCGTCCATATAAGGGCCGCCGCCAACTACAGCAAATACAAAATCGTTGCGCTTAATGCTTTTTAAATAAAATAAAATTTCATCAATGTTCTTTTCTTTTGCAACCCTACCGGCAAACAAAAACACCATTTTATCTTTAGGAATATTAAGCTCTTGCTTTTTTTGCTCTTTCCAATAATTGCTTGTGGCAACGCTGTTAAATTTACTAACATCAATGCCTGTTGGTATAACAACAACTTCGGGTTTAACGCCGTAGCCTTGCAAAATATTCTTCACTTTTTGCGTTGGTGCTATTACAATTGCCGTTCTGTATACAAAGAACTTTGTAAGGTAGCTAACAAGTTTTTTGCCCAGTTTTTCGGTAGGAAGCACATAGTGAACATAGTCTTCATAAACGGAATGGTATGTGTGAATAAGGGGTATATCGTGCTTGAAAGATAAATATTGCGCAACAACATAAGTTGAAAATTCATTTTGGGAATGTATAATTTCAGGTTGCCATTTCTCAAGCTTTTTAACAAGTGGGCTGTAAAAAGGAACAGCAATGCGAACTTTATCATAAACCTTATCGGCATTAACCGAAGCTAAATATGTTACATCGCCATCAACATAAGAGCGGTGTGTTTGAGAAAGTGTTAATATTTTCACTTCGTTTCCGCGCTTTTCAAGCTGGTCTTTTAAATTTATTACACTGGTAACAACTCCGTTTACCGTTGGGATATATAAATCTGTAGTTATCAATATTCTCATATATTTTCCTCCTGTAACTATATATATTCGATAATATTGAATGTATATTCAAATTAATTATTGTTTGCCGCGCTAATTTAAGAATTAAAACGAAGCCGTATACTAAAAAATACTAAGTTAAAAATAAAAGCTAATTAATATTGGCGCATAATAAAAATTTCAACTAAGCTTTGTTTTTAACCGTTAAATTGCGCCCGCCGCCGCTCATGTTTTCATATTTTGTTTCAAAAGCGCTTGTGCTGTCTATAAGCTTATGCAGTTTGTTGAAACCATAGTTCCTTGAATCGAAATCGGCATACATACGGCTTAAGGTAACGCCTATTTGGGAAAGGGAGGTGTAGCCGTCTTCGTTGCTTTCGTAATCGATTATCTCTTTTATTTTTTCAACAATTTCTTCAAGGGGAACAAAAGCGTGCATTAATTCCTCTTCGTTCTCCAATATATTCTCCGGCAAAACTACAGTAGGCGTTTTTTGCACTTTCGCTTTTGTGCCTTTTTTTGCTTTTGCCGCTTTGTCAGCTGATACGTTTTGCTTTGCCGCTGTATCTTGCTTTTTTAAGCCTTGTAAAATGTCTAAATATTTAAATGTATCACAAGCGCTTTTAAATGCAACAGGTGTTTTGCTCTCGCCCATGCCTATAACAAACATGCGGCTTTCACGCAGGCGTGAAGCAAGGCGGGTGAAGTCGCTGTCGCTGCTTACAATGCAAAAGCCGTCTACATTTTTTGCATATAATATGTCCATGGCATCAATAATCATGGCGCTGTCGCTTGCGTTTTTGCCCTGCGTATAGCTAAATTGTTGCATAGGCGAAATATTGTGCTCGTTCAACACTTTTTTCCATGCGCTCATCTCAGCCGTTGTCCAGTCTCCGTAAATGCGCTTATAGGCAGGTGTGCCGTAAAGGCTAACTTCATCTAAAATAGTTTTCATGTATTTTGGCGAAATATTTTCAGCGTCTATTAAAAGCGCAATAACTTTATTGTTGTTTTTTGCTTCCATTGATATCTCCTTGTTGCACCTTTTAAGGTAAATAAACTTCTTGTTTAATTCATGCAAGTGCTAAAAACTTTTATATATTGCAACCTAAAAAGTGTAAATTTAAATAATATTATACCTGTTTTTTTAAGCTGTTGCAACATTTTTTTATTTTTGGTTCAAAATTGAATACTAAAATCACAACGCTTTTTATTAATTAGATATATTTTTCTACAAGATACCTTGACAGGCGAGGTATCTTGTAGTATTATGGAGTAAAAGGAGGTGCATCATGCTTTATGTGCCGGATATAATACGAGGGTATACAGATACAATAATTTTAGCGCAGCTTTATAATAAAGATAGCTATGGCTATAAAATAAACAAGGCGATACAGAATGCAACAAACGGTGAGTTTGAGCTAAAAGAAGCAACACTTTACACATCGTTCAGGCGCCTTGAAACAGCAGGTTTTATAGTTAGTTATTGGGGCGATGAAAACACGGGTGCAAGAAGGCGATATTATTCTATTACAGAGCAAGGAAAGCGCCTTTACGAGGAAAACTTAGCCGATTGGCAAAGGGCGAAAGCTATGATAGAAAACTTATTGAAACAGGGGGAGTGAAGAAAATGAATAAAAAAAACGCAGCTGTGTTTTTGGTTGCAGACGAGAGAACAAAAACTATTGAAGCAGAATCTGTTAGCGGAGATTTAGCGCTACTATTGCCGGAAAATGTGCATTATAAATTGAACATGAAAAAACTTAGCAGCGGCATAAATAATTTGAAAGCTACCTTGCAAGATGAAAACTATATTGATATAAAATTTGATAGCGTTGTGGGCGATATTAATTTTACAGATTGGAGATAAAAATGAACAACAAAATAAAAAATTATGTAGATGTGCTTTTTTCAGATATTCCGCGCACAAATAAAGCAATAGAGATGAAAGAGGAAGTGCTTTCAAACTTAAATGATAAGTTCGACGATTTTATAAAACAAGGCATGAGCGAAACGCAGGCCTACAGCATGGCGGTTAGCAGCATGGGCGATATTGATGAAATGCTAAATGAAATTAAACCCGATGCCGAGTTCATACAAAAAGCAAACAAAAGCCAAAACAAGAAGACAGTGGTTAATATAATATCGGTAATTTTAGGCTTTTTTGCCCTTAGCAGTGTAATTGTTTTAGGCGTAGTGTCAGAGCTGTTTGAGAACACATTCCTTGAAGATATAATAGGAATTTCGGGGCTATTAGGCGCATTATTCTTTGGTGCAATTATAGCGGCACTGCAAATTTGGGTGCATGCAAGCGTGCCGAAATCTCACAAAGATTATAAAGCTATTGAGAACAATAAACCCATTATGAGAAAACGAAATAAAATATTTGAGGGCGTAATGTCTATTTATTGGAGCATTGTTCTTTTAGTTTATTTTCTAATAAGCTTTGTTTTCGGCATTTGGAGTATATCGTGGATAATTTGGCCTATAGCCGGCGTTGTATCCTCAATTATAAACACTATTTTTGAAATGGGGCAAGATGATGAGTAGAAAAACACTTTTAGTTATAAAGCTAATAGTTCTAATTTTATTGCTTGTGGTTATGAGCTTTGTTGCCCTTGCGATTGTTTCTTTTGGCAGCTTTGGAAAAAGCTTTGATTTGCTGCAAAATTTCAGCTTTTCAGGTGAAGCAACAAAGCAAGTGCAAACATTTGAGGGCGTAGAAGAAATAGAGCTGAATTTAGCGAGCATAGACGTGGAAATTGTTGAAACAAGCTCAGACATTGTAACGTTGCATGACAATACAAGCGTGAGTGGTTTTCGCTTAGGCATTGGGGGTAGTGACGAAAACACAGTTGAATTTAAAAATGGTAAATTAACATTTGAGCAGGCAAGATCTTGGGGCATTGGCATAAACTTTTTAAGCGTTGAGGGAAGCGTTGTTATAGAAGTGCCAAAGGGCGCGCAAATTGAATATGAAATAAACAGCGCAAGCTCGGATATTTATTTTGATGCAAAGGCAAAAAACAAGCTTGAAATTAATAATGTGAGCGGTGAAATTGAAGTTATGCAAAGCGGCGAAGATATTGATGTAGAAACCGTGAGCGGCGACGTTTATATTTATGAGGTTTTTGAAAACATAGACATTGACGGTGTTAGCTGTGATGTTAGCTTAGTGGCAGATAAAACAACGCAAAAAATTACTTATAACGGCGTTAGCGGCGACTTAGAAATTGAAATTGAAGGTGGCGCAGAATATAAAGCTGAGATGGACTCCGTTTCAGGTGATATAAACGACGATTACAATAACATAAGCAATGATAACAGTGCAATTGATATTACTGTGAATAATGTTAGCGGTGATGTGGATTTACAAGATTGGCGATAACTTTTGAGAATACAAATTAAAAAATCAGCGGCAAGTTTTCGCCGCTGATTTTTGCAATTTGATTAGCTGGGTTGCCATGAAAACGTAAATTACTCAATACTATGTATGTCTAAGTAGTAACCCAAAATTTCTCCTACAGATGTTATTTGCCCTTTAAGAGTAATAATATCATCAGTTTGCATTTCTATGATTTTTTCTAATTGTGAGTCATCTGTTACAAAGCATTGTACAGTTGTAAAAGAAATAAGTTCGTTTTGAGGAGAAAGAGAAATATAGTTGCCATCACTGTCGATTATGCTTAGTTTTCCGGTTAAGGTAACATATGCACCCATATAAGTGTTTTCTGCCTTAAGTGCATTTGAGTTTAAATCTTCAATTAAAGTTTGGGCACTATATTCGATATATTCTATAACAGGCTCCGAAGTACTTTGTGTAACGTCACTTGAGATTTCACCATTAGGCAAAGAATTTGAAGGTATTGTGGCATCAGGTGTGGTATTTGTAGTGGACGAAAGCTCTTCACTTTGATGTGTAGTATTTGTGCTTGTTGGTGTGTTTTCGGTGCCTATCATACCTGAAATTATAGATAAACCGAATAAAACCGCAATAACAATAAACCAAGTTCTTTTATAAATTGGTTTCTTGTTTTTTGCACCACAATTTACACATATTTTCGCATTTGATGCAATTTCATAATTGCAAACTGAGCACCTTTTCATATTAGACATATTTTCCTCCTTGTATTAATTTAACCATATAAGCATAAAATAGCCTAAATAGTTTATTTAATTGTATCATAATTGCTTATACAATTCAAGTATAAATATATTATATAGGCGGTAAATATGGATTATTATAAAATAGGGCAAAAAATACGTAGTTACAGGAAAGAAATGAGTTTATCGCAAGAAGAGCTTGCGGAATTAATTGGAATATCTGTTACACACATGAGCCACATAGAAACTGGCAATACTAAATTAAGCTTAGCAGTATTTGTTAAGGCTACAAAAGCGCTTAATGTGTCAGCGGATAGCTTGCTATTTGAATTTACCGATAATGAAAATATGTTGAAAAGTGAAATGTGCCAAATTTTGGTTGGCTGCTCAGAAGAGCAATCTAAAATAATTATTGACATTGCGTATAGCGCGAAAATTTCATTAAAGAAACACCACAAATAAAAAAGCAAGGCTGCGAGTTTTTCGCGGCCCTGCTTTTTTATTAATCAAAATTAAAATAAATACTAATGTGCGCCCTCAAGTTCAATTATTTCGCCTTTTTCGTCAAACTCAATAGGCTTTGCGGTGTTCCTTGTGTAGCGCAAAACGTCTTTTACGCGCTTTACCTCATCTTTAGTATACATTATATATGCTTCGCCCTCGCGCATGGCTCTTCCGGTTCTGCCAATTCTGTGCGTGTAATATTCGTTTGAGGGTGGTACGTCGTAGTTGAAAACAGCGTCTACATCTTCAACATCAATGCCCCTTGCGGCAACGTCAGTTGCGCAAAGAACTTTTATTTCGCCCGCCTTAAAGCGCGACATAATATCGTTTCTGTCTTTTTGCGATAAATCGCCATGTAAGCAGTCTACAATAAAGTTAAGGTCTGCCAATTGGTTTGCAAGCATAGCGGTAGTATATTTTGTGTTGCAAAATACCATAACCCTATTGTAAGCTTTTTTCAAAATAATATTTGTTAAATCTGCCAATTTGTTGCGGCCTGTGGTTAAAAGCGTGTACTGCGCTATTTTGGGCATGCTTTGTTCAAGCGGCTGCACTTCAATTTCTTGTGCATCGCGCTGGTAAAGCCAGCCAATGTCCATAACTTCGCGGCTTATGGTCGCACTGAACATTGCAAGGCGCTTTTTGCTCTTTATCGTGTCTAATATTTTGCGCACATCTTTATAAAAACCCATATTTAGCATTTCGTCTGCCTCGTCCAGCACTATATCGGAAACTTTGCTAACATTTACCGTTTTACGGTTTATATGGTCTTGCAGGCGGCCGGGTGTTGCCACAATTATATGTGCGCCTTTTTGTAAGCTGTCAATTTGCTTTTTTATATTTGCGCCGCCGTAAAGTGTTATTATGCGTATTGCTTTATGAAAATGGGTAAGGTCGCGTAAATCTTCGGTTATTTGGCGCGCAAGTTCCCTTGTGGGCGCTAAAATTATAGCCTGTGGCGCATTTAGTTTACTGTCTATACTAAGAACTATAGGTATGCCGAAAGCGCAAGTTTTGCCTGTGCCTGTGGGCGCTTTTGCTATTATATCGCTGCCGCTTTGCATTATGGGTATGGCGAGCTCTTGAACTTGAGTTAGCGCGGTAAAGCCCATGCGCTCAACGGCTTTTTGTATATAGTCCGGTAAATTTAGGTCAATGTAATTCATGTTTTTAGATTTGCTCCTATTCTGCAATGAGTTAAAAATTCGTTTAAAATGATTGTGCATTTAAGTATACCATATATTGCGTAAAATAGATAGTGGTGCGCATTTTTGTAAAACAAAGGAACTGCAACATAGAAAATTGTCGGTATTTCATAATTTATTTTTAAAAGATCTTTCACAAAAATTACACAAAAATAATTAAAAGGTTTTAAATTTTAGTAAAACTGTGTTCATATATTTATATTAGAATATACTCATTGGCAAAAGACGTTTGAAAACAAAAACGTTAAATAGAAAAAGCGCAAGAGATAAGAAGTCTTTCTCAATGAAAAGCGCAGGGGTACTAAATAAAAGTATTCATCGGTAGCCGAACTTTAAAATATTTTGTTCGGCGACAAAAAATTCCTCGCTACTGGCGAGTTTAACATATAGCAAGGCAGTTATATAGCAAATGTGCTATACTGCCTTGTGTTTTTGTGATATAATATACATGTTAAAAATCTTATTTTACATAATGGGAGATTAGTATGACGAAACAGCAAATTGCGCGCATAAATGAACTTGCGGCAAAGAGTAAAACGCAAGAGGGCTTAACGCCAAAAGAAAAACAAGAGCAGAAACTTTTGAGGGAGCAGTATATAAAAAACATGCGCTCGTCACTTAAGGCGCAGCTTTCAAATATATCTGTTGTTCAAGATGACGGCAGCGCCCGGCCGCTTGATAAAAAGCAAAGTGGAAGCAAATTAAATTAAGCGTTAATTTTTAACAGATAGCCGATAGAACTACTCCCTATCGGTTATATAGGGAACACAAAAAGGGAGGGGTTGCTTTTGAAAAGAAAATTGAAGGTACATAAAGGTAAAATTATTTTAAGCGTGATTCTCGCTTTAATAATGCTATTTGTAATTTTAATAGGCACTTATTTATACATTAATACAAAGAACGATTTTTTGTGGCTGGATTTATCGCAATTACATAGTAAAAATGCGAGTAAGCTTTACATACAAAGCGAGAGCGGCGAATATGAAGTATATGCAGAGCTGCCTTTATGGCAAGAAAAAACATGGGTGGATATTGAAGAAATACCCTTAGAGTTGCAACAGGCGTTTATTGCGGTTGAAGATAAAGATTTCTACTCGCATATAGGTTTTAGCATTACGCGCACAGTTTTTGCTGCGGTGAATGAAGTTGTGTTTATGGTTACGGGCGAGTATATAGGCGGAGAAGACGGGATGATGCAAGGTGCATCAACTTTAACACAGCAGCTTGTAAAAAATTTAACGGCAGATGATTCGCAAAGCGGAATTGAAGGGTATTTGCGCAAAATTCGTGAAATATACAGGGCTATTTTGCTGGAAGTTGAATATGATAAGCAAACAATATTGCAAGCTTATTTAAATGTAATAAGCTTTACAGGGGATACCGCGGGAGTACAGGCAGAGAGTATTAAGCTTTTCAATAAGCCTGTTAGTGAGCTTACATTAGAGCAGTGTGCAAGCATTGCGGCAATAACAAAGAACCCAACTAGATATAACCCCGTCACAAACCCCGAGGAGCATATAGCGAGAAGAAATTATATTTTGTTTGAAATGTATAATCAAAATTATATTACACAGCAACAATATGTGAGCGCAAGTGCTATGCCAATAGGTTTGAGCGAGGGTAAGCTTGAAAATGTAGATTATGTTAATGAAAGCTATTTCACAGACGAAGTAATTGAAGTTATTAGCAGTGAATTGAAAGAAAGCTATAACTTAACAGATGATGAAGTTTTGCATATTTTGTATTACAGCGGAATTAACATATATACTAACTTGTCGGCAGATGAGTTGCAAGAAACGCAAAACATTAAAGGCAACTTAACTTTCAGCTCATTGCATGAGGGCACTACGTTGTTTTAGCT
>CAYJPD010000044.1:0-15642 GCA_964371975.1 uncultured Bacteroides sp. | reverse complement strand
AACAAGCAAGGACGCATGATAATTGATAAATTATCATGCGTCCTTTTTTATATAAATTATATTACTTATTCAAAGATTTTTTGCCTTTTTCTATTGACATAGCAATGTTGCTATGGTATATTATATAAAGCAGTTAGTTAGTCTTAACACACTCGTATTTTAAACCTAATAAAACACTTAAAGAACAGGAATTAATAATGTTAGAAAATATTATAAAGTTATCAAACGGAGTAGCTAATAAAGAGTATACAATTTACTCATTATCTACTGAGGATAAAGAATTTGAAAGTTTCCTGTTCACTTTAGGTTGTTTTGAAGGTGAAAAAATTACTATTGTTTCACCTTTGCACAATAATTTTATTGTTTCAATAAAAGATGCACGCTATAGTATTGACATAGATTTAGCCGCATGTATTAATGTAACAGTTTAATTTTTTTGCATTTTGAATTAAAGCATATTCATAGGTTAGGATAAACTAACAATTATAGGAGGTAAATCATGCGCATTGCTTTAGCAGGTAACCCAAATAGCGGTAAAACAAGTATTTATAATGTAATTACAGGTAGTAATGAAAAGGTAGGTAACTGGGCAGGTGTTACAGTTGCCAGTAACCATGCGGCTTTAAAAAAAGAATTCGGTGGCACTAACGACGTTACAATTGTCGATTTGCCCGGCGCTTATTCCATGAGCGCTTACACATCTGAAGAAAACATAACAAGTGATTTTGTACAAGGTGAAAATGTTGACGTTATAATCAATATAGTTGACGCTATCAACCTTTCACGCAGTTTATTCTTCACAACACAGCTTTTGGAATTAGGCATACCAATGGTTGTTGCTTTAAACAAAGACGATTTACTTTCTAAAAAGAGCATTGATGTTGATGTAGACAAGCTTAGCGAATTATTAAAATGCCCTGTTGTAAGAGTTGTTTCTATAGATAGCAAGCACGAGGGCCTTGAAAACGCCATAGCAAAAGCAATGGAGCTTACAGGTCAAACTCAAAGTGCACCTTACACACCCGGCTCTGTTGACTATAGTAACGAGCAAAGCGTAACTACTGCTGATAAAGCACGTTATACGTTTGTAAATAGTATTGTTAAGCAGGTTGAAAACAGAAAAGTTAGCTCTAACACACAAAATGCACAAGATGCACTTGATAAAGTAATTGCTAATAAATTCTTAGGTATTCCAATTTTCATTTTTGTTATGTGGCTTGTTTTCACAATTTCACAAACTTATGTTGGCCCATGGATTGCAGATACCTTAGTTGCATGGATTGAAACATTCCAAGGTTTTGTTGGAGATAGCTTAGGCGAAAGCGTTTCACCTATTTTAAGTGCAATTTTAGTTGATGGTATAATAGGCGGTGTTGGCGCTGTTGTAGGCTTCTTGCCACTAATTATGGTTATGTTCTTCCTACTTGCGCTTTTAGAAGACAGCGGTTACATGGCTCGCGTTGCTGTTGTTATGGACAAATTCTTAAAATTCGTTGGGCTTTCAGGTAAATCCATTATCCCTATGGTTATTGGTACTGCTTGTGCAATTCCCGGCGTTATGGCTACACGCACAATTAAAAACGAGCGCCAAAGGCGCACAACAGCTATGCTTGCACCGTTTATCCCCTGCGGTGCGAAAATTCCGGTTATCGCTCTTTTTGCAGGTGCATTCTTCAACGGCGCCGGCTGGGTTAGCACATTAATGTATTTCAGCGGCATAGCATTAATAATTATCGGTGCACTTTTAATAGTTCGCATCACAGGCGAAAAACATTCAAAAACATTCTTTATAATGGAAATGCCTGAGTACAAATTCCCAAGCATTAAAGCTGCTACAATATCTATGTTACAACGCGGTAAAGCTTTTATTATTAAAGCCGGTACTATTATACTTCTTTGTAATATGGCTGTTCAAATTATGCAAAGCTTTAACTGGAGCTTCGAAGCAGTTGCTGAGGGCGCAGAAGGCACAAGCATTTTAGCAAGCATTGCAAGCCCATTTGCTTTCCTTTTAATTCCTTTGGGCTTTGGCGTATGGCAATTAGCTGCCGCTGCAGTTACGGGCTTCATAGCTAAAGAAAACGTTGTTGGCACACTTGCGGTTGTTTACGGTATTACAAACTTTATTGACACAGACGCACTTGAGCTTGTTGGCGGTGCTTCTGAAGTTGCAATGACAATGAACCTAACAAGTATTGCTGCTTTGGCATACTTAATGTTCAACTTATTCACACCTCCTTGCTTTGCGGCAATTGGTGCTATGAATGCCGAGATGGATAGCAAAAAATGGCTATGGGCAGGTATTGCTTTACAATTCGGCACAGGTTATGTTGTAGCATTCTTTGTTTACCAAATTGGCACACTTGTTACTACAGGCGCTTTAGGCACAGGTTTCTTACCGGGCTTAATTGCTGTTGCTGCTATGATTGCTGTTTTAGTTTACTTTGTAATTAAAGGTAATAAAATATCTGAAAGCAAATTAAAAAACATTGCTGCTAAAACTGCAGTTAAGGCATAAAGTACATATTACTATAATAATTATTGTATAGTAATTAAATAAATTTAATCCCAATAATACCGCTTTCATTACCGCTTATATTTGCGTTATGGAAGCGGCATTTTAAAAAGATAATGAGCGATTAAAATTAAAAGGAGCATCATATGTTTAATGCAGTTTTAGCTAATTTTTTAGTAGCACTTATAATTATTGCTATTGTGGCAATTGTTATTGTATATATTGTTAAAGAAAAGCGCAAAGGTGTTAAATGTATTGGCTGCCCAAGCGCACAAGCTTGCGCAACAAACAGTAGCGCTCCACAACACACTTGCAATTGCTCAACCAAAGCAAATGATGATAATCATTCAAGTAGCTGCTGCGGTGCACATTCAAGCAGTGATGAACACAAACATATTTGCAATTGCAAAAAATAATAAAATCATAATAAATATATAACAAAAACCTGTTTATGTGTTGACATTTGCAGGTTTTTGTTATATAATAAATTGCTTGCAGTTAAAAGCAAGCTATCCTTGCCGCATTAGCGGCCTAAAGTCCAAAAGGAGGTGTACCAGTATGGCTACAATTTACGAAACCATGTTAATCACAAGCACAAAACTCGAAGAAGAAGCAAGCACTAAATTAATTAATAAGTTTAAATCTTTAATCGAGAAAAACGGCGCTATTGAAAGTGTTGAAGAAATGGGAACTCGCAAACTTGCCTACCCTATTCAAGACGAAACAGAGGGCCTTTACACATTAATTAATTTTACATGTGGCCCTGATTTTCTTGCCGAATTAAAACGTGTTTACGGCATAACAGAAGGCATTTTACGCTATTTAATAGTTGTTAAAGCGCCGGCAGCAGTTGCCGCTAAACCAAAAGTTACGGAGGCTGAATAATATGCTGAATGTAATTGCTTTAATGGGCCGCTTAGTTGCCGAGCCCGAATTGCGTCACACACCAAACGGTATAGCAACATGCACTTTTCGTATAGCGGTTGATCGCAGCTTTGTTAAACAAGGCGAAGAGCGCAAAGCTGATTTTATTGATATTGTTGTATGGCGTGGCACTGCCGAGTTTGTTTGCAAATATTTTCATAAGGGAAGTTTAATAGCTGTTAACGGCAGCTTGCAAACAAGAAATTATGAAGACAAAAACGGAAATAAGCGCACTGCTTTTGAAGTTGTTGCAGATAATGTTCATTTTGCAGGCAGCAAAGATTCTTCATCTAACTACACTTCTCAGCAAAACAGCAGCATGGATACCGTGCGTAATGAACCACCTGCTGTAAGCAGTTTTTCTGCAGGTAGCTCCGACGACTTTTCTGTTGTTAGTGACAACGAAGATTTGCCGTTTTAATTTTAATTTTAGGAGGAAATAGCATTGGCTATGGATAGAGATCGCGCCGATAATAGATTCGGCGGGCGCCCACAAAGGCGCGGACGCAAAAAGGTTTGCAGCTTTTGTGTAGACCGTGTTGATAATATCGATTACAAAGATGTTGTACGTCTTCGTAAATATTTATCAGAGCGTTCAAAAATAATCCCAAGGCGTGTTACAGGCACATGCGCTTTTCATCAACGTGCTTTAACAGTTGCAATTAAACGTGCTCGTCACGTTGCATTATTGCCTTATGTTAGCGATTAATTTTTATTAAACGCTAAACCAATCTAACGCAAAACTTCAGCCGATGTGAAATCACATCGGCTGTTTTTATGTTTATAATAAAGTTTTAATTAACTTAAATCGAAACTACTGTTATAAAGGTTTTTATAATAGCCGTTTTGCTTTATTAAAAAATCATGTGTGCCGCTTTCTATAATTTTACCGTTATCCATAACCAAAATGCAATCTGCATTTTTTATTGTAGAAAGCCTGTGCGCCACAACAAAGCTTGTTCTACCTTGCATAAGTTTATCAAATGCTTTTTGTATAAGCATTTCTGTTCTTGTATCTATACTGCTGGTAGCTTCATCAAGCAGTAATATTTCAGGCGAGCATAGCATTATTCGCGCAATACAAAGCAATTGCCGCTGCCCTGCCGATAAATTGCCGCCACTGTTCTTAATAATTGTATCATACCCTTCGGGCAAGCGCTTAATAAAGCTGTGTGCATATGCGGCTTTTGCCGCCGCTTTTATTTCATCTTGTGTTGCATCAATTTTACTATAAGAAATATTCTCTTTAACGCTTGCATTTTTAAGCCATGTATCTTGCAAAACCATGCCTATTTTGCTGCGCCACTCATCCTTCTTAATTTCACTTATCGGGATATTATCCACATAAATTTCACCGCTGCTTAAATTATAAAAGCGCATAAGCAAATTAATAAGTGTTGTTTTTCCACAGCCTGTCGCTCCCACAATTGCAATATGCTCGCCACTTTTCACATTTATATTCATATTTTCAATAAACGGTTTTTTGCCGTATGAAAAACTTACATTTTCAAATCTTACATTGCCTTCAATTTTACTTTCAATAAGTTTTTCTTTAATATCTTCACTATCACTTTTAACATCAATAACTTCAAATAATCTGCTTGCACCCGCAAGGGCACTTTGCATTTGTGTAAGCACACCGGAAACCTCGTTAAAAGGCTTTGTGTATTGATTTGCATAGGTTAAAAAAATACTAAGTTGCCCAATACTTAAAGCACCTCTTAGCGCAAAAATTGCACCCACAATTAAAACAACAGCATATACAACAGCGTTTACAAATCTGGTTCCGGGGTTAATTACCGAGGAGTAAAATGTGCTTTTAACGCCGCTATCACATGCGCTTTCATTTAATATAGCTATTTTTTCAAACATTTCATTTTGCGCTTCACAGTTTTGTATTAAACTTTGTGCATTTAATGTTTCGTTTATAAAAGCGGATAAATCCCCTTGCGCCTGCGACTGCCTTTTAAAGTATTTAGATGTTCTTTTTGCCATAAATGATGCAAATAATATTGAAAGCGGTGTAATAAGCACAACAATTACCGTCATAATTGGGTTTAAAACCAACATAGTAATCAGTGTTCCCAAAATTGTGCATACACCCGGGAACAATTGCACAACACCTTGTAATATTCCCTCGCTCACTAAATTAGCATCATTTACAAGGCGGCTTTGTATATCGCCGGAAGTGTATTTATCAAGCTTTGAAAACGGCATTTTATTTACAGCTCTAAATGCTTGTTTTGAAATATCCCTTGTGATATAAGAGGATAACTTTCTTGTGAAATAAAGCAAAAGCCATTGACATAAAGCGGCAATAATTGCAAAAACTCCAATTTGCAGCAGCAAATTAAAAACAATATCAAAATTAACATTTTGCTTTGCTATAATATTATCTATCGCAGTGCCGATTATCACCGGAATAAGTAGCGTAAATAAAACATTACCCGCTGCAAAGGCAAAGCAAAAAAAGCAAATTGCTTTTAAATTTTTAGCATAAGCTATTAAACGCTTCGATGTGCCTTTACTCATAATTACACACCCTCCTTTGCGCTTAATATACCTTGTGAAGCGCATATTTCTTTATATACTTCACAATTAATAAGCAGTTGCTCATGTTTGTTAAAGCCACAAATATTACCGTCATCAAGCACTAATATATTATCTGCACTTATTAAATTTGAAGCTCTTTGCGTTACTATCAATATTGTCTTATCTTTATATTCATCCTTTAACGCTTTTCTGAATTTCATATCCGTTGCATAATCAAGTGCACTTGTTGCATCATCTAATATCAAAATCTGTGATTTTGCAAGAAGTGTTCTTGCAATGCAAATGCGCTGTTTTTGCCCACCTGAAAAGTTTTTGCCTCCTTCGCTGACAACTGCGTTTAATTCGCCATCCTTGCTTTGCACAAAATCTTTCGCCTGTGCAATTTCAAGCGCCTTAACTAATTCATCATCGCTTGCGTTTTCATCACCCAAAAGCAAATTGCTTTTTATTGTGCCGCTTAGCATTTGGCTGTTTTGTGGCACAATCGCTATTTTTTTTCGCAAATCACTTAAAGTGTAGTTTTTTATATCTACACCATTTAATAATATTTGTCCATTTTCAGGGTCATATCTTCTTAAAATTAGGTTTGCCAATGTAGATTTACCACTGCCGGTTGAGCCTATTATTCCTATAGTTTGCCCTTTCAAAACCTCAAAATTAATATTTTGAAGCGCCGTTTCACCATTTTCATTGTATCTAAAATCCACATTACTGAACGCTATTATAGGCGCATTATCTTTTTCTTTCTCGCTTATTTTTACTTCATCAATGCTACTTTTAATTTCTAAAATTTGTGATACACGTTTTGCGCTAACAACTGCCTTTGTGCAAATTATAATAACATTAGCAAGAACAATTAGTGCCAGCAATGTTTGCATCATATAATTAACAAGTGCTATTACCTCACCTTGCAGTAAAACCCCTATATTAACATATTGCGCGCCTAAATAAATAATGCCAATTATAGCGCAATTAACCGCTGAATAAGTTAGCGGGTTTAGCAATGCCGATATTTTGCCTACAAATATATTTTCATTTGCCAAATCATCGCAAGCCTCTTCAAAAACCACCTGCTCATGTGTTTGGCGAGAAAACGCCCTTATAACCCTTGCTCCCTCAATATTTTCTAAAGCTAATTTTGATATTTCATCTTGTCTTTTTTGCACTTGCGTAAACATTGGTACTGTTTTTTTCATTATAAAGAATATCACAAACAAAACAATAGGGGTAAACGCCAAAAAAATGAAACCTATATTTACATTTATAATAAACGCCATTATAACAGAGCCTATAGCCAAAAACGGCGCCCTAACAGCAAGCCTAATTGCAATATTTATACCTGTTTGTATATGTGTTACGTCATTTGTTGCCCTTGTTATAAGCGTTTCTTTGCCTATATTATCAATTTCTTTTTGTGATAAAGAAAATATATGCTTATAAAGAACAAGCCTTAGTGACTTACCAAAACCAAATGCGCACACCGCCGCATAGTGCTGACAAATAATTGCAAAAAGCAAGCCAAGTGCGCCAAAAACAAGCATGAGCGCACCGCGAGAAACAATATAATTGACGTCACCGTTTTTTATACCAATATCTATAATATTTGCCATCAGTAGTGGTATGAAAAGCTCCAAAATAGCCTCTGCCAGTTTAAATGTTGGCCCTAAAATAAGCTGTGAATAGTAACTTTTAAAATTAGATAGTAGAATTTTCATGATACCCCGTCTTATTTATGATATTTTGTGCCGTTCAATATGCTGAACGCTCTGTATATTTGTTCAAGTAGCATAACCCTTGCCAATTGATGCGCAAATGTCATTTTCCCAAACGACATTTTTTTTGACATGCTTTTTATTTCGTTTGCAAGCCCGTGAGAAGAGCCTATAACAAAAACAATATGCGAAGAACCCTCTACTGCGCTTTTATTAAAAAACTGTGCAAACTCTTCACTGGTGCATGTTTTACCCTCTATGCACAAAGATACCACAAGTGCATTTTTCGGCAATTTATCTATAATATTTTTAGCCTCGTTTTCAAGCGCTTTTTGTGTTAATTTTTCGCTTGCACTTTTTTCATTTATCGCACATTCAGCTATCTCAATAATTTTTAAATTGCAAAATGTGCTAAGCCTTTTTTCATATTCACCGGCAGCTTTTTTGTAATAATCTGCTTGCATTTTCCCCACAGCTATTATTGTTACGCTATGCATAATTCTCCTCTTAAAGCTTTGTTATGGGCGTAATTTCGTGCCTTTTAGCCGCTATAACATTAAAATTTTTATTCGGTACAACGCCATTTTCTATAAAATGCGCCTTTATGCTTTCAAGGGCAAGTGCCGCTGTGTTGTTTTTATCGCTTATATGGCACAAAACAAATTTATCGCAGCCGCTTTTATGTAAATTAAACAGCGTTTTTGCACAGTCTTCATTGCGTAAATGCCCGTTATCAGAGTGAATGCGCCTTTTTAAGTAATCCGGGTAAAAGCCCGTTGCAAGCATATTATAATCGTAGTTGGCTTCAAGTGCCACAAGGTGTGCATTTTGCAAATTGCTATATACTTCTTCGCTAACATTGCCCAAATCGCTGGCATAAGCAAGTGTTTTTCCGCTTTTTGTGCCTATTCGAAAGCCTGTGCAATCTTGTGCATCGTGCGGCACTTTAAAAGCTTTTACCCCAAAACTGCCAATCTCAACTTCCCTCTCGCTTAAATCAATTAATTTTGCATCATGCGGTACAAGCTGTTTTTTATATAAGTAATCAAGTGTTTTACTTTTAGAATACACAGGCACATTGTGCTTTTTCAAAAACACATTAAGCCCTGCAACATGGTCTATATGCTCATGCGTTATCAAAATGCCATCAAGCATGTTTATATTAACATTCAGTTCTAACAGTTTTTTGCTTGTTAGTGTTGCGCTTTTGCCCATATCTATAATCAAACACTTATTTTCTTCTTTTAATAACGCACTGTTTCCGGACGAACCCGAATAAAGCATTGTAAATTCTGCCATTGTTATTTCTCCATAAAAAAATGCCTAAAAACAAAGCATACTGCGTGTTTTCAGGCATAATTATTTTATATTGCTTTTACTGCATTTCCCTCTTGTACAGTTATGCGCTTTATGTCAACGCCTAAATTTATAAGCTTTTCAACTATATTTTCATAGCCGCGCTCTATATGGTCTATATCCATAATCTCAGATACACCATTTGCACATAATGCCGCCAAAACAAGTGCTGCACCTGCTCGCAAGTCCATAGCTTGCACGGGTGCAGGCAATAACTCTGGAACGCCCTCAATTACCGCTACTCTGCCGTCAACTTGAATATTAGCGCCCATTCTAATTAATTCGCCAACATATCTGAAACGGTTCTCCCAAACACCCTCTGTAACAATTGATGTGCCTTTTGCCATTGTTAAAAGCACTGTCATTATTGGCTGCATATCTGTTGGGAAACCGGGATGCGGCAATGTTTTTATGTTTAATGGCTCTATGTCACCTGTGCGATAAACACGAATAGAGTCATCGAATTCTTCAACCGTTGCGCCTGCTTTTTCAAGCTTTGATGTAATAGGCTCTAAATGCTTAGGTATTATGTTTTTAATTAATACATTTCCGCCTGTAAGCGTTGCACCTACCATATAAGTGCCTGCTTCAATTTGGTCCGGAATAATGGAATATGTGCACCCATGCATTTCTTGTGCACCGCGAATTTTAATTACATCTGTACCCGCGCCTCTAACATCTGCGCCCATAGTATTTAAAAAGTTTGCAACATCAACAATATGCGGCTCTTTCGCAACATTTTCAAGCACTGTTGTGCCTTGAACCATAACTGCGGCAAGCATTGCATTAATTGTTGCGCCAACGCTCACTGTATCGAAAAACACTTCACAGCTTGTTAGGCTTTTCGCTTCAACGTGTATCATACCGTATTCAACACTATCAGCAGCGCCCATTGCGCAAAACGCTTTAAGATGTTGATCTATAGGCCTAATGCCTAAATTACAACCGCCCGGCATTGCAACGCTTGCTTTATTAAAACGGCCTAAAAGTGCACCTAAAAAATAATAAGACGCACGCATTTGGCGTGAAAGCTCGTTTGGTACATTTGTAAACATCAAGCTCTTTGTATCTATCTCAACTGTATTTCTATCTATGCGTTTAACCCTTGCGCCCATAGCCGCTAATATTTCAAGCGATACAGATACATCACTAATATTAGGCAAGTTTTCTATAACACATTTGCCTTGTGCTAATATTGTTGCGGGTAAAATAGCAACTGCCGCATTTTTTGCGCCGCTTATTGTAACTTCACCCACAAGAGGGTTTCCGCCTTTTATTGCAAATTTCTCCAAATTTATTCCCCTTTAATTGCGTTGATAATATAAACATATCATCTATTTCAAAAGCAATTTTTATAAGCACAAAATAATATGTGCACTTTTATACAATTAATTAAATATATTAATCGCTAACTATAATATTATACACCATTTTAATTTAAATTAAAAGCTTTATTCTAATATTTTTAGGTTTGTGGCAATATTTTTTGCGTTTTCGTCCAAACAATGTGTTATTTGGCCTTTGTAATTGTAACCAAATATAAATTAGCGCTCTTTAAGCGCTCTTTCAATATCTCTTTTTGCATCTTTTTGGGCTTGTGCGTCACGTTTATCGTGTAATTTTTTACCCTTGCAAATTCCAAGCTCCACTTTAACTTTTCCTTTTACAAAATATAATTGTAAAGGAATTAATGTGTTGCCCTTAACATTTTTTTCACGCTCAATATTTCTTATTTCCCTTTTATGCAATAGCAATTTTCTTTTGCGCACAGGGTCTCTATTAAAAATATTGCCCTTCTCATATGGGCTAATGTGCATTCCAAGTACATAAAGCTCGTTTTTATCAATTTCAACCCAAGATTCTTTTAAATTAACATGCCCTTGTCTAATGCTTTTAACCTCAGTTCCAACAAGGCAAATTCCTGCTTCTATTGTTTCTATTACAAAATAATCGTGGCGAGCTTTACGGTTAACCGCAATTATTTTTCTGCTGTTTTCACTTTTTTGCTGTGCCATTAAACTCGCCCCCTTTTTTATTTGTTTTACGCTTTTTCGCCTGTTAAATTATCTAATTGCAAAGCTATAGCACCAATTTTACATTTCGCCCCTATTTGTTAAGGAGCGTCCAAGTGTAATTTCATCGGCATACTCTAAATTGCTGCCAACAGGCAAACCGTAGGCAAGGCGCGAGGCTTTAATACCCATAGGCTTCACAAGTTTTGCAATATACATTGCCGTTGCCTCGCCCTCCACAGTTGGGTTTGTTGCCATTATAATCTCTTTAACTTCATCGTTGTTTAGCCTGAAAAGCAGCTCTTTTATACAAAGCTCATCTGCGCCAATGCCATCCATAGGCGATATTAAGCCATGCAAAACATGGTACATGCCTTTATACTCTCTTGTGCGCTCAAATGCGCTGATATCTCTGGGGTTTTCTACAACACAAATTACGCTTTCATCTCTGTTATGTGCACTGCAAATAGTGCATTTTTCCGCCTCGGTGAAGTTTTGGCAAACACCACAGCGCCTTATTTTAGTGTGTGCATCTTCAATAGCGCGTGCAAAACTAAGCGCTTCGTTTTTATCCATAGCAAGCACTTGGTACGCAAGCCTTGTTGCGCTTTTTCTTCCTATGCCGGGCAATTTGGCAAAATGCTCTATCAACCGCTCAAGCGGCAATGCATTATATTTCATCGTTATTATGTCCTAAAAGCCGGGTATGTTTAGCCCTCCGGTTATAGCAGACATTTCCTCCTCGGTTTTTTCGTCAACTGTGCGCACTGCTTCATTTACAGCAGCTGCTAAAATATCTTCAAGCATTTCTATATCTTCGGGGTCTACCACTTCGGGGTTTATTTTAAGCGATGTAATTTGACGCTTGCCCGTGATAGAAATATCCACCATACCATTCCCTGCTTTTACTTCATAAACAGCTTCTTCAAGCTCTGCCTGTTTAACTTGAATATTCTCTTGCATTTTTTGTGCTTGTTGCATAAGAGAGTTCATGTTTTGCTTGCCATAGCCTTGTGGTAATCTTGCTTTCATAATAATGCTCCATTCCGCCGCTTTTACGGCTTATTATCTTCATAAATTACAGGCACATTATGCGCCTTTAAATTATTAATTGTATCTTCTATGTTTGCCTTTATAGCTTTAGCTTGCTTTTTAACAATGTACGGTGCAATTGCATAATTTCTGCCGCTTACTTCATAAATTATTTCCCTGATAAGTTCATTTGAATACTTATTCTCTCGCATATATTCCAAAAATAAATCGCTTCCATCTATTCTTATTCTTTTGCCATCAAAATAAGCTTTTGTGCCTTTTATAGCTATATACAAAAGTTTATCCTTTTCTTGCATTCTATTAACAACTTCGCTCCAACATTCAAAATCCTGCATTATTTCGCTACTATCAGGCATATTTTCTTCGCTTTTCGTAATTTGCACACTATTATTTTCTGTACTGTTTTGTGCCAAAATAATAGATTCTTGTTCGCCGGTGTAATCGCTTGAGGGCTCATTTATTTGCCCGGGCTGCTCAAGCTCATCAACTTTTTCAAATTCATCATGTATATGCGGTTCATCAATATATGCATCGTTCAAGCTGTCGTTTTCATCAGCCTTTAGCTCAGCGGCCTCTTGCTCATTTACAAATAACTTCTCGTCATCATTTAAAGGCGTGCTTAAACTATTTTCAGGTTTTTTATGTGTATTTTCTGTGCTTTGCTCGAAAGCTTTGGCATTATTGCTTGCAGTAACAGGTATTGAAGTTGGTTTCAAACTTTGCACTTCTTGCGGTGCGCTATGCCTAAAATTGCCCTCGCAAATAGCAAAAACAGCTGTTTCAAGTGTAATTCTTAAGTCTGCACTTTTCGCCATTCTTTCAAGTGCTAAGCTTAAAATTTTAATAGCATAAATTGCATGTTTTGTGCCTATAGTTTTTGCAGCATCATAATACCGCTTTTCTTCATCTTCGCTAACGCCACTTAAAAGATTATAATCACTCTTTATAGCTGCGAGCATAATATTTCGATAATGCAAAATTAACTCATCGCAAAGGCGTTTCATATCAACGGAATTTTGCATAAGATTTGCAATTGTTAAAAGAGCTTTGGCAATATCGCCTGAATAAATACTCTCGCTCAATTCAAACAAGTAACTTTTATCTGTTACGCCTGCCATTTTTCGCACTGTTTCTTCATCCACTTCACTTGATACATTACTGCATGTATCAAGTAACGAAAGTGCGTCGCGCATTGCACCTTGAGCGAGGCGTGCTATTAAACAAGCGCCTTTTTCGCTTAGTGTGATATTCTCTTCCTTTGCTACAACTTCAAGGCGCTTTGCAATTTCTGTGGCATTAATTCTAACAAAATCATAGCGCTGGCACCTTGATAATATTGTTGCCGGCACTTTATGAATTTCAGTTGTTGCCAAAATAAAAATCACATGCGAGGGTGGCTCTTCCATTATTTTAAGTAGCGCATTAAATGCAGCCGCAGAAAGCATATGTACTTCGTCGATTATAAACACTTTAAACTTGCCTGCGCCCGGTGTATATGCTGTTTCTTCGCGCAAATCTCTTATATTATCAACGCCGTTATTAGAAGCGGCATCAATTTCAACTACATCTAAAATTGCACCACTTTGAATACCTTCGCACATAGCACATTCACAGCAAGGGCTTGCGTTTTGCAAGTTCAAACAGTTTACTGCTTTTGCAAATATTTTAGCGCAAGTAGTTTTACCCGTGCCCCTTGTGCCGGTAAAAATATATGCGTGCCCAACTTTATTGTGTAAAAGCTGGCTTTTCAAAGCTGTTACAATATTATCTTGCCCTATTACATCGTCAAATGTTGCAGGGCGCCATTTTCTGTAGAGTGCCCTATACATAAAACCCTCCCATTAAAAGCAAGTATATTCAAAGCAAGCACACTTTAAGTGCACATGTTTGGCATATTATTCTTAATAAAACCCACTGTGCGCCGTTTGGCATACAGAGTACAGGCTAACTGCGGCGCACAAGCACATCTGCTTAATGCTGCTCGGTTCCCCGCCTGACATGGTTCACAGCGGCTTGTCGCACAGGGCCCATACTCTGCATGCCAAACGGCGCACAACCGCTAAGCTTACAGATTAATCGCTTATATATTATACTATAAAAATAAACCATTTGCAAGATTTTAAATAGAAAATATCTTGTTTTACGGTATTATAATTCCTTCTTTAGGGCCGCCTGCCGCATTACTTTCGTCTGTGTCAATATGCATAGCGGCGGCATAGCTATCGTTAACACGAACTACAACGTCGCCTAAAATTGCGCTTCTGCCCTCAGTTTTCATTTCAACACTAACAATTTGCTTATCGCTAACACCAAATTCACCGGCATCATTAGCTGTTAAATGTATATGCCTTTTAGCAACAATAACGCCTTTATCCAATTCAACTTTACCGGCAGGGCCTACTAATGTGCAGCCGGGAGAGCCTGCAACATCGCCACTTTCACGCACAGGCGCATTAATGCCTATAGAGCGTGCGTCTGTTAGGCTAATTTCCACTTGCGTGTCAGGCCTTGTGGGGCCTAAAATTGAAACGCCTGCAATTTCGCGCTTAGGGCCAATAACAGTAACCCTTTCTTCTGCGGCATATTGCCCGGGCTGTGATAGTTCTTTTTTAGGAGTTAATTTATAATTTTTGCCGAATAAAATTTCCAAATCAGCTTCGCTCACATGAACGTGGCGAGCGGAAGTTTCTACTAAAATTTTCATTATTACACCATCCTTATATATTAATTGTATCAATAATATATAAAAACTTCAATAGCTAAAGTGTAAATTTAAAATTTATTAACAACTTGCACAAAAACTTACCTATGCTTGCTTTTTTATGATATAATAAGACCCACGAGGTGTTATTATAATGGATATAAATGAGCTTAAACGCAATTGCTTAAACTGCACATTGTGCAGTTTACACCTAACTCGAAAAAATGTGGTTTTTGGCGATGGCAACACGAGCGCAAAAATTATGCTTATTGGCGAGGCGCCCGGTGCAAACGAAGATGAAACAGGCATGCCTTTTGTTGGGCGCGGAGGAAAATTGTTAAGTGAAATGCTTTGCGAAACAGGGCTTTCAAGAGAGAAACATTTATATATTGCAAATATTTTAAAGTGCCGCCCCCCTGAAAACAGAGACCCTAAGCCCGCCGAGCTTAAACTTTGCACTAAATTTTTAAGCGAGCAAATAAATATTATTAAGCCGAAAATAATAGTATGTGTGGGCAGAGTGGCAGCGCAATATTTAATAGATAAAAAGTATAAAATTATGCAAGAGCACGGCACATTTACAAAAATAAACGGAGTGTACTACACAGCTGTTTTACACCCGGCGGCTGTTTTACGCAATATTAATTTAAAACCACTTTTAAAACAAGATTTTATAACAATAAAGGAAAAATTAGAGCGCTTAGAGATTATATAATTGTTGGGCGGCAGCCCAAACACCTATTGGGCGGCAGCCCAAACCCGCATCAAGGCTCTGCCTTGATAATCCGCAATTTTTCGAGAAAAATTGAGTAAAGC
>CAYJPD010000043.1:0-15830 GCA_964371975.1 uncultured Bacteroides sp. | reverse complement strand
TGCCGCAGTTTTCGGGCTTTTGGCTAAATAAAAAACGGGTTCGTATTATTTCCTATCGACAAATATAAAACACACAAAACCTCATGCGCAAAGCTGTAAAAAACCTTATACAGTTGCACATGAAGTTTATAATTTTAAGTATCGCTTAAGCTACCGGAGGAACTGCGCCTGCATTTTTGATAAGCTCTGCTGCGTCTTCGCTAAGCACATAATCATAGAAAGCTTGTGCCGCTTCGCTAAGAGGTGCATTAGTTAAAGTAACAAAGTTGAAATTGCGCTGCACCGCATATGTGCCGTCTTGAACTGTTGCCTCACTTGCTTGCACGCCATCTACAGTAACCGCTTTAACCTTATCGTCAACCGCTGAAAGTGACGCATAACCTATTGCATTCGGATTGCTTGATACAGAAGCTATAACGCCACCTGTTGAGTTAATTTCTTCTTGATACACACATTCTTCAACGCCCACTATGCTCTCGAAGCCGTCGCGTGTGCCACTACCTGCTTCACGCCCTATAAGAACTATTTCAGCATCTGCGCCTCCAACTTCGCTCCAGTTTGTAATTGAACCGTCTGCTATTGCTGTTATATCCGCAAGCGCTAAATCAGAAACCGCATTGTCGGGGTGAACTATAATAGCTATACCATCAATTGCAAACACTGTGCCTGTTGCGCCTTGCTCTACTTCTTCGTCTTTTACGTCACGGCTTGCAAGACCAATATCAAGGCTTGCATCTATTGCACCTTTAACGCCGCTTGATGAACCTGTTGGGTCGTAAGTAATTGTAACGCCGGGGTTTTGTGCCATGAAAACTTCCATTGCTGAAAGCACTACGCTCTCAACGCTTGTTGAGCCACCAAGGGCTACCGTGCCGCTTAATTGTGATACTGCACCTTCTTGTGCGCTTGCCGCGCCTGCTGTCGGCTGCTCTTCTTGCGAACTACACCCTACCATAAATGCCGCGCATAGCATAATTGCTAAAATTAATGTTAATACCTTTTTCATTGTTTTTCTCCTTAAATATAATAATTTTATTATTGGTTTTTTAACAGCATATTTAATTGTAGAAGTTTACTTTTACTTTTCAATATGCCTTGCCTTTAACTGTAGGGCTTGCCTACGAGTAATATTCTAACAGGCCAGTGTAAAATGTTTTACCACAGTTATGTTAAATGAATGTAAAATGCTATAAATATAATTTATTCGCAAAAACAGCCCTTTGAATGCACAAATTATGTATAATTGCAAATATGCTTGTATTTATAAGCTATACTTACCATATTAAAATAGAGAGCATAAAAAAATTAGCGCTTGCGATTTTCATCGCAAGCGCTAATTTTTTTGTTTTTCTATTAAATTACTATGCATGAACCACTTGCTTTTTTATATATTGAATAGCGAGGCACGCAGGCCCGCCTTGCGTTATAAAAGCGTGGCTTAAATCAAATAATTGTATATCTGTTTTTGGAAAAGCCTTTTGAAAATCTGCTTTCACTTGCTGTGCGTCTTTAAGGACATTAGCATGGCTTATATATATAATATGTTTTTCATCAACACTCTTTTTCTTCATATAATTAATAATGAATGTGCTTACAGTCGCAAGTGTGCGCTTAACCGCAAATTTTTCTATTTGCCTACCATCTGCTGTTTGTTTCATTATTGGCTTTAAATTAAAAAGCCCACCAAAAGTTGCGGCTAACGGCGTTAGCCTGCCGCCTCTTTTTAAATAAGAAAAATCTTGCGGAATTAAAAAAGAGCCTACACTATCTGCTAATTTTTCAATTTGCTCCAGTATTTCTTTACTGCTTTTGCCCAGTTCAGACATTTTCACAGCTAAATCTACTATATAGCGATGTGGACCACACAGCGTTCTACTGTTAAAAACCGTAATATTATCGCTGTTTTCCACTGTATCTTTTGCTGCACAAGCACTTTGGTATGTGCCCGATAACCCGTCGGCCATGGCTATGTTAATAATCTCATCATTTGGGTTTTCTTCATAAGCACTTATAACTTCCCCAATGGGAGGCTGTGAAGAATAAGGAACAAGACCATCTGCAATTTTTTTATAGAACTCGTCTTTATCAACTTCTAAGTCGCGAAAAGACCAATCGCCAATTTTTATGCACAGCGGAATAGATTTAAAGCCCAAATTATCCGCCTCTTCTTTTGTGTATAATGTAGATGAATCGGTAATGATTTTAACCATAATATGTTTCCTTTCGTAACACGAGCGTTGTGCCACCAATTCAAGCAATTTTAAACATTGAAGCCCAATTCTTCCGCCGAGCTTTCTAAAACAATTGCTTTAATAGCTTTTAATTGAAAAACCCCGTTAATCACTGCATCATTTATTTTTGTTTCGTTTAATTTTGCACTGCTTCACATATGTTTTGCTATTGCAAAAACATTAATTTCGCAACTAATGTAACGTGTGTTAATTAACTATACCATATTGAACATAGATTGTAAACGATAGTTATGTAAACAATTTATTAAAATAACTTTTCTACACAATAACACGTCTTAGGTTTCATATAATAAAAAAAGTAAACGCCTACATTTTCAGTAAGCGTTTACTCTTTTTATATTAGTTTTGCGTTTTTAAAACTTAAGTGTCAACATTAATCAAGCGGAATATTGTTTATTGACATAGATTTGTAGGTAAACTCCGGCTCGCCATCATCCTGGAATGAAATGTTCAGCAATGAGGTGTCCGACTCTTCCGAAAGCCATTGATAGGAGATAAATGTGTCGCCTTGGTTTGTTATATTTCCCTCAACGCCGCCAAAATAAGTATCCCTAACCTGCTCGTACGTCAGCGCAAATTTTTCTTCTATTTCAAGATCCGATATTCCATAGTATATTTGCTTTAGCTCTTCCATCGTAAGCCTTTCGGTAGGTGCAGTAGGCTCGGGAGTATTGTCCTCGGGCTCTTCTCCGGTGTCGCTACCGCCGGTGTCGCTACCGCCGGTGTCGCTACCTGCCTCTACTACCTGTGCCAATTCAAAGTCGATAACAAAAGACTCGCCGTTGTAATCGTAGTTGTAGGTTGCCGAGAGCACACCGTTTGTTATAGAAGGCACATACCATGTATTGTCTTCCTCTTTCAAAGTTGCTCCACCGTAAAGCCAAGCATGCTCATCCACGACGGGAAAGAAGGAATAGTCGTGCAGCTCTATGTTAAAGGACATAAAGTTGAGGTAATCATCACTGTCTACATATCCGTACAGATACAGCTCAAAATAGGTACCTATATCATCTGAGCCGATATATGCCCACGCCTCATGCTCACCCGAGATATCGTCGTTGCCTACATAGTCACTTATCGTAACAATACCATACCACTGGGAAGGGTTTGAAAGTGTTTCAACAGGAACTGTTTGCTCTGCTCCGTAACCCGGTGGAATAAACCCTGTTGCGTTTACGCCTCCTTGTGAAGTGTCACCCCAAATAGAACTATTCTCGGCAGTGAATACAAATACCAATTCATGACCTGCATTTTCTCCTGTGGCAACTATATTTTCACCATCAATCACATAATCCATAACAATGCCCTGCAAAAGGATTGTTTTTGCTGATGTATCGAGTTCAACAGGCGATGTTGCACCATAAGCGGTTAACTCGGCTTGTTCACCTGTAATAACAAGCGTCATCTCTATTTCCGATTGCTGCAATGCATCATAATTCATAACTACGCCGGCCGTTGTCATGCTTGAAAGCATGTATGTGCCTGTTAAGTTATTTTCATCTATAACAGCTCCTGCACCATCTGTGCCGGGTGCATTATCCGAACCTTCGCCTGTCATGCCTTCTTTTACAAATTTAATGTCTATTCCCATATCAAGCAAATTAGTAATTTCAATTTCATTGCCCACTATTGTGCCGGGGAATTCTTCGCCGCCGTCTATCATCTTGAAGCTTGTGCCATCAATTTCATAATCTGCGCTATAATCATCGCCATCCATTGTAAGGGTACACTTGCCATTGCTTTTAAGCTCTAATGATATGCCCTCGGGGTAAATATCTGTGGGTTTCATTGTCATTCCCATCATTGTAATCTCTTCTGCTTGCCATACACCGATGTTGGGATCATCAGAACCACCTGAAAACAGGCTTGATACTAAAACTATTAAAAGAACTACTACTATTAAAGCGCCCACACCTATGCCTACAAACACAAGTGGGTTTTTACCGTTTTTCTTAGTTGCCACGCCTACACCTGCATATTGGTTTTGCATTGGCATTTGTTGCCTCATAGGTTGCTGCTGCATTGGCTGCCCCACTGGTTGTTGCTGCATTGGTTGCGGCTGCATTGGCTGCCCCATAGGTTGTTGCTGCATTGGCGCTTGCTGATATTGCTGCTGCATAGGTGGCTGCCCCATAGGCTGTTGCTGCATTGGCTGCCCCATAGGCTGTTGCTGCATTGGTGCTTGCGCTGCCTGATATGCCTGTTGCGGTGGGTAAGGTGCATTTGGTATATTGCTTTGATTAGGTGCGCTATTATAACTTCCCTGCGCAGGCAATGGCCCACCTTGGGTAGGCACACTTTGAGTGCTTGCTTTTTGGAATTCTTGCTGATTGTTATTTACTTGCTCTTTTACATCAATAGCTGCATTTTGCGCCGGTGTAGCCGCAGAAATTTCCTCTGTTTTTGCACCGCAATTGTCACAAAATTTCGAATTCATCGACAATTCATAACCACACTTACTACATTTAGACATAAAGCCCTCCTAAAAAATTATATATTTGTTATTACATCTACAAGATAATTTAGCCCTGATGAACTATATAAAAACATATCTATTTCATCATTTTTAAACGCTGAATTTGCACCTTTTGCCGATTGCGGAAAATTCTCTTCATCTACTATCAAAACAATTTTACAAGCGGAACTTGCATGTTTTATTTCATCAACTCTATTTAGCCAATCATCTAACGCAAGAGGATAGTAATCTCTTAATTCCGCTAATAAAATATTTGCATTGCTGTTTTTACAAACAGTTAAACAGCTTTCAACATCCGGTATTGTTTCAATTTTAATTTTCGGTTTTTTTACATAAATAGCATGAGTAATGCCTGATGACAATAGTTTATTTTGAATATAAACTGCTATTGTTTCCATCGCCCCGCCTCCTTTGAATAGATATTTCTATTCAGCGCCAAATTATTCTCGCATCGTTTCGCCCTCCTTGCGAGACAGTTTATTTTCGGAGTATGCACACTCCTTTAGCTTTTAAAAAAATTATAACAGCATAAACAATATAAAACATCGTGTATTTACGCTATATTTATATTTTTTTACAATATAAATATGCATTACGCATAAAGTTGTTTGGTTTTCTAAATTATATTACAAAGTTTAATAAGTATCAAAAATTATTTCAAGCATAAAAAATACTTTGCAGCAAATTGCTGCAAAGTATTTTTAGCGCTCAACTTTTCGGTTTACTTGCCTTTATGTTTGCACTGTTTTTATTTAATCGTCATAATCTACACTGTGTTCCCAAATTGTGCCATCAGTTGCGCTAATTGTGTAGTCATACTCTGTTCTTCCAATATCCCATTCTACTTCATATTCAGCACGACCGTCATCAAAATCAAACTCGCATTTTATATTAACAGCTTCACTTTCGCTAACGCCTGCATGTGCAAACGCTATGTCTTTCGCCTCTGTTTCGCCAATATACTCCTGTGTGCCTGTTGTATTATTAGGTGTAGTTCCTGCACTTGCATCGTAGCTTTCCATATCGTAATCGAAACCTATAATTTCACCGCTTATCGCGTTAATTTCATAGTCATATTCGACATTACCGTCCCAAAATTCCACTTCATATTCCGCTATACCATCATCGTAATCCAGTTTGCAAAACATATGTGAAACATCACTTTCATTTACTTCGGCATGCGCAAGGGCAATTTCTTTCGCTTGCTCCTCCCCAATATAATTTTCATCAGAACTTGCCGAATTTTTTGTTGATGTGTCGGTTGTAGCAGTTTCAACTTGCTCGGTAGTTGCCTGCTCGGTAGTTGCTTGTTCAGCCTCCACGGCAGGCGCAGGCGTTTCAGCTACAGCATTGCAACCTGCAAGAACTGCCGCAATAATAGCAGCACAAGAAATAGCGCCGAATTTCTTCAATGTATTTTTTAATTTCATAATAGTTTCTCCTTAAATTTGTTTGTAAATTTATTTGGTACTTTAATATTACACACTAAAAATTAAAATAACATTAAAGCTTTAAAATTTATTTCGGGAATTTTATTGTAAACAAACTGCCCTCATTTAGCTCGCTTTCAAGCGTAATTTTCGCGTTATGCAGCTTTGCTATTTGCGCCACCATAGATAAACCTAAACCCATATTTCCATGTTGGCTTGCTGTTCTTGAGCTATCCACCTGATAAAACCTTTGCCAAATTTTTTCCCTGTGCTCTTTCGCAATGCCTATGCCGTCATCTTTAACCGATAAATCAATTCCCTTCGGGGTTTTTACAAGCGTAACATGAACATTTGCATCGCTGTTTTCTTTTTTATAAGAAATAGCATTATTTATTAAGTTTTCAAGTAATCTTGTAATCATCGCTTCATCAAACTCGCCATCAATATTCGGTGCAATGTCGTATGTCATTTTCAAGCTTTCAGGGGCAATTAGCTTGTGTTCTTCACACACTTCTCTGACAAGCGCACTTAAATTTATTTGCTTAAATTCAGCTATTTTGGTGCCTTTGTCCATGCGTATAAGGTTTAACAGTTCTGAAATGAGGTTTGACATCTTAACCGCTTGCCTTTGTACTGTTTCAAGCGCTTCTTGTTTATCCTGCGCTGAAATATCCTCGCCAACGGCATACTCGCACTGAGCTAATATAACAGCAGTGGGGGTTCTAAGTTCATGGGAAACGTCGGACGTGAATTGTTTTTCCGCCTCAAATGCACTTTCTAAACGCTCAAGCATTTTATCAAATGCATCTGAGAGTTTGCGAATTTCAGGGCTTGCATCTTGCAAACCAATACGCAAAGCGAGGTTTTCACTCTCGCTTATTTCCTGGGCTGTTTTAGCAATTTTATCTATTGGTCGAAATGTGCTTTTAGCAATAAAATAGCACCCTATCGCACCAAAAAGCACAAAGAACGGCAAAGAGAAAAGCGCTATTTGCAATATACTGTTTGTTGCGCTTGCAAGCTCATCTACCGCTATAACGCCGCGCATCCACACAAGCGAGCGCGAGTCTTCAACAGGCGCTAACCTGTCGTATATATAGTATAACGTTCCGTCCAGTGTAAGCTCGGTAGCTTCTTTATCCAAAAAAGGCTGTAACGCTATACTTTCCTGTGGAAAATCGCCCGCAATATGCTTGCCATCTTGCGAATACAAGAGGGTATACACGCCATTTTTAAAGAAATCTATATCATCGGTATCAAGCTTACCGTCATCAAACTCAAGCTCTTTAGCGTTATCGTCTACAACTTGTGTTAAAACAGCTATGCTGTTTGCTAAAACAATGTCATCACTTATCGAAAACATAAGCCCTAATAAAACACTTGCCATAAGCACCATTAAAAATGTTGTAAAAAGGGTTAGCCTTATTTTTGCCGATATTTTTTTCATAAGCCCTCCCGAATCACATAACCGCTGCCTCTTACTGTGTGAATAAGTTTTGTGTCAAAATCGCTGTCTATTTTCTTTCTTAGGTACCTGATATACACGTCCACAACATTTGTACCGCCCTCATAATCGTAATTCCAAATGTGGTTTTCAATTTTCTCTCTTGATAGCACAATGCCTACATTATGCATCATATATTTTAAAATTGCATACTCTTTTGCCGATAAGTTTATCACAGTTTCTCCTCGCATTACAATGTGTGAGCTAATATCAAGCGTTAAATCTGCAACTGATAATATATTTGTATATTTTTCTGATTTTAATCTTGTCATAACACGAATACGCGCCATAAGTTCTTCAAACGAAAAAGGCTTTATAAGATAATCATTCGCGCCTAAATCAAGGCCTTTCACTCTGTCGGATACCGCATCTCTTGCCGTTAGAAAGATTACAGGGGTTTTTATGCATTTTGAGCGCATAGTTTTCAGCACTGAAAAACCGTCTTGCTTTGGCATCATAATATCAAGTATTATCACATCATATTCGGTGCTCAGTATATAATCAAGCGCTGTTTGCCCGTCAAAACAGCTATCAACGGCATAGCCCTCGGATGTTAATTTTTTTGTGATGATTTTATTCATATCTCTTTCATCTTCTGCAAGTAAAATTCTCATAGGCTATACTCCTAATTTAGTTTTGTTTGTATTATAGCATAGTTTTATTAAAATTTGATTAAAAAAATTCTACAAAAATTTAGCTAAAACAATCACCTCACAAAAAGCTGTGAGATGATTGTAAAAATATTTTTATATTAATTTACTGAAATATATGCTTTTTCTATAGTGATTATCAAGCATCAAGGGCGATTTCCAGCCGGACGATTATTCGAGGGCATCATACCTCCGCCCGCCACGCTGGTATTGCTTGATATTTCGTTACCGTTTTCATCGGTTACACTGCCGCCGGAAATGGTGTATGTTCCGCTTACATCAAGCTCGCCATCGCCTCCGGAGTAAATAGCATCTACATCTATAACAATATCGCCGCCTTCAATAATTAAATCTCCGTTTGAGTCGATGCCATCGCCCTGGCACTTCAAATAAATAGTTCCGCCTGTAATTTTAATGAAGCCTGTATCGCTGTTTGCGTTCATAGCGTCATCTAAAACAGTAACATTTATATGTCCCCCGTTAATTGTAACCGTTTGCCCCTCTATTCCCTCATAGCCGTTTTGCACTAAAATGTCTGCGCTGTTTATCACTAAATCTGTATCGGCATGAAGCGCATCATCGCCCGAGATAATATCAAAATCGCCGCTGTTTATTGTTAGCACTCCGTTAGCGTGAACAGTGTCCTCATAAGAATTCAGCAAAAACTCGCCACCGTTTATTGTGATATTTGTGCCCTTTAGCGAGCGCATACTATCTTCGAGTAAATCTGTTGCTGAAACTGTATTGCCCGAGCCTTCACCTCTTGTAATTTCGTTTAGCACCTCTACAAACCCGCCGCCTGTAGTAATATCAAAATTGCCACCATCAATTTGCAAAGTTTGCTCTGCTGCAATTCCATCGTGTAATGCGTTAATTACAAAATTGCCGCTTGTGATAATTAAATTACCTTTTTCTACCTCTTCATCATTAGATGTTCTTATTCCATCTCTGCCGGAGGTAACGTTTATGTTTACATTGTCAAATGCAAGCAAATCTTTACCCTCTATGCCGTGTTCTATTGCACTTACAGTTATGCTTACATCTTCTATTACAAGGTCATCCCGGCTGTTAATTGCGTCTTTATAAAGCGTGCTCACAGTTAAACTTCCATCACCTGTGATAAGTGTGTCAGCTTTTGAGTAAAGAGCGGCAGACGGAAACTCTTCATCGGTAGTTGTAATTTCACCTTGTGTTACGGTGTTTTCACCCAGAAGCATAATAACAACGTCTTGGGCCTCTATAATGTTTATAGGTGTACCTGTTTCACTTGTGATATTTGCACCATTTAACATAAGATAAACTACACCGTCATCAACATCTTTATTTACATTAACTGTAATGCTTTCATAATCACCTGCAAACTCGTAAGTTCCACTTTCTGTTATTATAATTTCATCGTCGCTTATCGCTTGGGGCGTTGCACTTACATCATCTTTCAAATCTACATCCGGGTAGGTAATAGCTTCACTGTTTTCACCAATTGCCTGTTCATTGCCGCTTGCTGTGCTATTGTTTAAAACTCCACTATGTGTTGAAGCACTATTATTTTGGCTGCATCCGCCGAAAATAAACATTAAAAGCAATAGTGCTATTAATAAAATATTTTTCATATAGTTGTTCCTTTTCTTATTATTATTTAATTTTTAAAAATACAAACCCAATAAGACCACAAAGCAGCATAACTGCCCCGCCTATAGATAATGCACTTTGGTATATAGAAGCTGTGCCTGCAATATCAAAAATACCTCTTAGCAGCGAGCCTAAAATAAGCGCCGTAACGCCCGTATGGTAAAAATGTGATGGCCAAAAATAATCTACACTGCCATTATCAAAACCATATAGCAACAAGCCTGCTAATACGCCAAGCACAAGCGGATAAACAAAGAGATAAGTCATGTGAGGTGAACTTACTCCATGTGAAAACTGCGAATAAACAAATGCAAAGAGCATACAAAGAAGCGTAATGAAAAAGTAAGGCATTATCCATTTTTTTATATAGAGTGTTCGCATATGTTTTTTAGTTCCCGATGTAGACAATGTCGCTCACACTCCTCTCTTTAAAATCCCTGCCGTTTGTTGTTGGGTTATTCACCACTTCGCCCATAAATACCATTGTGGCTGAACCGCCGCCGTCTAAATTATATGCAACTTCGCAGCCATACTCTGAAAGCACAAGCGCCATTTCATATAGCGAGAGTCCCTCGCTTATGTCCGTTCTGCCGTCTGCCACCATAAATATATAGTGATTAGGCTCTATCATAGCTATTGCCGTTCTGGGGTTGCTTTCGTCTTCACGGTCAACTTCACTTTCCTCGGTTACTATAACTTCACCGCCGTTAATAAGCCCCGGCCCAAAGGAAAAAATTTGCATTGCGCCAAGTTCCTTGAGCTCCTCTACAAGAACATTGCTTTCGTTTACTATTTGCATGTCGCCATCTTGAAACACAACTAAATCTTCATTGCCACCGGGTGTTTCAATATCTCGGTAAACATAGCCGTTGCGCATTACATAGCCGTAATCTCTAAAACCGTAATAATCACCGTTAATTGCAATAATTGCTTCGTTTTCCTCGGCAATAACAGAGGTTTTTTCTTTTACATTTGTACCGAAAGAGTTTTCAGCAAGGCCTGCTTTAAGCTGTGAGGCATCGCTTACAATTATCTCTGCTATATATATTTCGGTATCAAACTGCCTAAGTGTGTTTATAGTAATTTGTGTGTTTTCGTCTATATAAGATGTTTCAGTAATGATAGGCTCGGTAATTACAGTGTCGCTTTCTCCTTTACTGCTTTCAGCAGCATTGCCGCCATCACTTAGCATGTTATCAATTTCATTTTCAGGTATAACCTGTGCATTTTCGCCATTTTGTTCGGTATATTGTTCTTTATATAAATCATCTAAATTCACAACATCGTGAGAGATAACAAACCTATTCAGCAGCGTAAAACTCACATAAAAAGCAAAGAACAATGCAGCGCAAATTTTCCAAATTTTCGATATTTGTCTATGGTTCATACGCAAGATATAACGATAAATTTATTATGCATCGTAATCTCCTATTTTCTAAAGTACATTCGCAAGCAATTCTTGCTTTGTTATAACGATTTCAAGGTTTCCATTCCTTGTGCGTATTTTGTCAATAAAATCTTTTTCAGTGCCTATATCTTTAAGTTCTATCTCATAGCTTAGTTTAAATAAACTGCCCATATTGGTAGTTTTGGCTGATATCAATTTCGCTTCTTTTGTATAACTTTCAAAAATATCATCAAATACATCGGTATAATTAAGGTTTTCGGGAATTGTAATTTGCAATGTGCGGCTAACGTTGTTTTTGTCTTCTCCAAAATTTGATAAATTCAAAAAAAGCGCAAACAGGCAAGCTATTACAGAGAACACTGCCGCAAACCCAATATAACCCATGCCAACGGTTAACCCTGTGCACATTGCTGTAAAAATAGCAACTATTTCTTTAGCTGTTCCGGGAACCGAGCGAAACCTAACCAGGCTAAATGCGCCTGCCACCGCAACGCCGGCGCCTATGTTTCCGTTAACCATTATAATTACCATTGTAACAGCAAGCGGTAATAGCGCCAATGTTACCACAAAGCTTTTAGTGCTTTTTGTTTTAAGCGCATACATCTTAGCCATAAACACGCCTAAAACAATAGCCGATACCATACATATCATAAAATTTGTAATACTTATATTCATTGTTGAAGTAGTTTCAAAAACACTGTCAAAAATTTCATTAACCATTGCTTATTCTCCCTAAACTTCTTACAAACTCCGGCATAAAATATGTTCTGTATGCATTTCCATATTTGGAAAACGAAGTTTTATATATTTTGTTTTCTTGTAAAAATTTCAAAAACCAACTTGGCAAGCCTATAATTGTTTTCACTTCAAGCACTACATACTCTTTTGGCAAAACCTCTAAATCTTCATCGCTTTCGTATAAAGATACATCGTTATCACGCGCTTTAATATTAAAATCAAAAGTTAGCCTAAAATTTTCATCTTTTGTTGAATAAAAAGCCTCGCGCTCATATGACAAATAAACTTTTGGCTTTAATTCATCATAACAACTTTTAAAGTAATTTATTTCGTTTAGTATTTGAGAACTTTCAACTGCATTTGAATTTTCACACAGATAAGATAGTATATTTTTTTGCTTTGCATAAATTCTTCTTTTATAAACAACGCCGTTAAATTTCTTTTTTAACTCCACAAACGCTGTTGCTTGCTCACCCGGCTCACCGTAACAGCGAACACGAAGTTTTTCTTTATATTTCGGCTTTTCTATAGAGTGTCTAATAATTCTATAATCTTCAGTATCAAAATAAATATTAGAAATTTTATGCCTGCCGTATTCATCAAGTTTTATATCGCTTGGCATTTGCGCTAAAAGCATTTCATACTGCTTCATGGTTAAAACATATTTAAGTTCATACCTTTTAAAGTTTGTTTGTGTCAATGCTATCGCCCCTTTTCATATTTTACAAGCTTATTATAGTTGCTCAACCTTAAACTTACTTAAAAACAAGAAAAAAATTTCGTGTAATTTTACACAAAAAAAACAGGCATAAAGCCTGTTTTTACTTTTTTAATAATACAAAATTATAATATTTCTTCTATCGCTTTTTCTAAAATATGTATGTCGTCAACAGGTTCAAACCTGCTAATCACTTCACCGCTTTTGTCAACTAAAAATTTTGTGAAATTCCATTTGATGTCATCACTGCTTTCATAGTTTTCATCCATTTTTGAAAACATTTCCTTTAATTTTTCATTTAACGGATGATTTGGGTTATTAAACCCTTTAAAGCCTTTTTGTTGCTTTAAGTATTTAAAAAGAGGGTTTTCATTTTCTCCGTTCACTTCGGTTTTCGCATACATTTCATAGGGCGTGTTATAGTTTAATTGGCAAAATTCTGTAATTTCATCGTTTGTTCCCTTTGCTTGCTCTCCAAACTGATTGCAAGGAAAATCTAATATAACAAGGCCTTTTTCGCTAAATGTATCATGCAGCTGCTTTAACTCCTTATATTGATAAGTAAAACCGCAGTGAGTAGCAGAATTTACAATCAAAATCGTCTTGCCCTTAAAATCGTTAATGCTTTTTAAACTACCATCTTTTTGTAAAATTTCAAAATCATATATAGTCATATAGTATTACTCCTTTTTTTCATTATATCACAAAATTGTAATTAACAAATTACTTGTTTACAAAAAAACAACGTAAACACGAACTATATTCAAAATTAGTATTGACATATTGTTTATATTAATTACTAAACACCTGTTATCATTGCTTATGTTATGTGTTTTTCGAGTAATCATTTCAATTAAAGAGCACGTTTTTTATTGCATTATTTTTTACAAATAATGCATAACAATCATTGAGCCTATCATAGAATAGCTCATAAATATGCTTGCTGTTACAGTATAGTAATTCCATATTTTTTACCTTTAGCAAATTGAGATAATGCTAAAGGAAGCAAAGATAATAAAGCTAAAAAATATCTGCCTTGTATGCCTAAAACAAACGGAATTCCAACAGCATTTGAGGTAACATACATACCTATATAGGTTGCTAAAACCACTAAAACCGTTATTAAATATATATAATGCGTTGGCTTTTGAGTTTTGCCATTAGGTACTTCCGATTGCGCTATGTGCATAAGTAAAAAAGGTAAAAAGATAATCATCCAGCTAAAATTATATGTATTCCAGCCCAAATAGAAAAACCCTTGCACCAAAATATAAATTTCATTAAATATAGTACCTATAACTATATTAATAGCCTCATAAAAATTAGATAATAAAAACTGTATTTGTGCGCCTGCATCAGAACCATTGGCAACCCTTAAGCCTTTTAAGCCTGAAAAGTACGACCATAGCACTACCACGCCAACAGCGCATAAAAATTGCATTGCCGTTTGCAATTTACCTTTATGATGCTTATATGCATTTTTAGGTAAGAAAAGTATAAGACAAAGCATAACTATATAAGGAACACGTATGCTCGCCATTACGCTTGTTATAACAAACCATACTGCCGTTTCTTTCCATTTAACCGTACCGCTCTCTTTATCGCGCAATTTCATAAAATATGCAACTGATATAAGCCCTAAACCTACTGTTATTGCATCCGGGCTAAAACTTGCAGATAAGAAAATTGTGAGCGGAAAACAAGCTATAAAAGAAAACAATTTTTTAAAAGAAGGTGCTAAACTTACGCATGTTGCACCTAAAAGTGCATAGCATATAACATTCAAAAACCTTGATAAGTAAACTGTTATCATAACAGGTAAAGAAAACAAAGTTCCTATCTTTACACCTAATGCAGTTGCAATGTACCCGGCAAAGAAATAATTCCCCGCTGTTCCGGCCGTAGTGTCTACAAATGTTTCTCCGGTTTTGATATCATACAAATGAGCATCAGAAAATCTTGCAAATGTATTGCTTTGCTGGCTACCCATTGTCATAATATTGGCTATATTAACATCTGACGATATTATGGTATCTGAATAAGAAAATATTTTCCCTTGTGCAATGCCTTGCGCGCGCAGAGCGTGTGCATATTCATCCGGGACATCTCCGATAGGATTAAGCACAGATATGAACACTCCTACTATTATGATAAATAAAAACGTATTAGCCACAATATTTTTGCCACTTAAAAATAAAATGGCAGCAATTGATAAAAAAGCAAATATAAGCACAACTATATATGTACTAACTTGATTTAACGGTTCATTGTTAACTTGTACCGCAAGTGAAGAGTTTAAATTAGCGCCATCTAAAACTGCGTTTTCAAAGCCTGCTGTATCCTGCATAAAGATAAATTTTGCAGCACTGTTATCGGTTGTTCTTACTAATTTGATTTCCATAGTGTATTCTTCGCCTTTTATTAATTTGATTGGCGCTAACAATACATTTACCGGAGAGGAAACTTGGTCTGTTTTGAAGTCGTTTTGAGCAACAAATTCTCCGTTACTATCAAAAATTGTAACTAAATACATGGTAGAAAACATTGTTTCAGATGCATCAAAATAAAGATATAAACTTTGCAAATTATTAACGGGGGAAATAAATTTTTGAATTAAAACGCTTTCTTCTTCCAGCAAAATACTTTCTGAAGATACTTGCGGAACAAAAAACTCGCCATCTTGTGGGCGTGCATAAATCTTCCCAAAACTTTGCACAAAAACATACAGTAGTATAGCAGAAACTATTAAAACAATTATTTTTTTTAACAAGTCATTTCTGTTAAAATCTATATGTTTTTTAAGTAAATTAATCATTTATTTTTCCTCTTACCATTTTATTTATAAAACAGTACATACTTGTCACAAATTTGTTCTACTAATTATACTTTAATTGCAATTTGCATGTCAAGTTTATTGTAGAATAGTGTTGTTTTTTTGGTTTTGCGAATAGTTTAAGCATATCCACAAAAACTGCATCTTTCGAGGTTTTAAGCAAGTTATATTGTGAACTCCCTTGAATTTTCA
>CAYJPD010000042.1:0-16327 GCA_964371975.1 uncultured Bacteroides sp. | reverse complement strand
CCCGCTTCGGCAATAAGCGTTTTAATGATAGTTAAGCGCAGCCAGCCTTTATTCCAAAAGCAGCAAGATTCTATTGCGCTTGTGAACAGCCATGTTGAAGAAATGTATGGAGGGCATATAGTAGTTAGGGCATTTAACGGCGAAGATAAGAGCATAGAAACTTTTAATAAAATAAACAGTGAATTATACGATAGTGCATGGAAAAGCCAATTTTTAAGCGGCCTCATGATGCCCGTAATGAATTTCATTAGCAAGCTTGGCTATGTTGGCGTTTGCGTTTTGGGCGGCTTTTTAGCACTTAACGGCTCTATAACCGTTGGTAATATTCAAAGCTTTATTCAATATATAAACCGCTTCACACAGCCCCTACAACAAATTGCGTCAATTAGCAATGTTTCACAGCAAACAGCGGCAGCGGCAGAGCGTGTATTTGAATTTTTAGAGGAAGCTGAAGAAGTAGCAGAAGAGCAAAACCCAATTAATGTTGATAAAATTGACGGTACTGTTTCCTTTAAAAATGTTAATTTCGGTTATGTGCCTGAAAAAACCATTATAAACGATTTCTCAATGGATATAGAAAGCGGCAAAAAAATAGCGATAGTAGGCCCTACAGGTGCAGGCAAAACCACTATAGTTAAGCTATTAATGCGCTTTTACGATGTTAACAGCGGCGCAATTATGCTTAGCGGAAATGATATACGCAAATTTAGCCGCAACGAGCTTCGCGATAGCTTTGGCATGGTGCTTCAAGACACATGGCTTTATAGTGGCAGCATAATGGAGAATATTCGCTATGGGCGCCTTAACGCCAGCGACGAAGACGTTTTAGTTGCAGCAAAAGCCGCACAGGTAGACCATTTTGTTCACACATTGCCCGACGGTTACGACACTGTTCTTAACGAAGAGGCAAGCAATGTAAGCCAAGGGCAAAAACAGCTGTTAACAATTGCAAGAACTATTATATCAGACCCTAAAATCCTCATATTCGACGAGGCAACTTCAAGCGTAGATACAAGAACAGAGCTTGCAATTCAAAGCGCTATGGATAATTTAATGAAGGGGCGCACCAGTTTTATTATTGCGCATAGGCTTTCAACAATTAAAAATGCCGATATCATTCTTGTTATGAAAGACGGCGATATTGTAGAAACAGGCAGCCATGAACAGCTTATGGATAAAGCAGGTTTCTATGCAGATTTATATAATAGCCAATTTGCAAGCAAAAACGATGAAGCTGTATAATATAATAGAATTTTAAAACAGAATAAAGGCGATAATAAATAAAAGGGGCTGTTTCAACAGCCCCTTTTAAGTGGTTATTATAGAGTTTTGTACTATATAGTAATTTCTAAGCGTTTTCAATAATTTCGCTTAGCGCTATAGATAGTTGGTCGGGGCAAGATGTGGGTTTTTCGCCGCAATTTACACCTTTGAACTTGCTTATAACCTCGGCGGCTTCCATGCCCTGCACAAGTTGGCTTATGCCTAAAGCGTTGCCGGGGCAACCGCCGTTAAATGCGATAGATTTAATTTTCGTGCCGTCTAATTCTATATCTATACTGCGTGAACAGACGCCTTTTGTTGTGTATGTCATTAGTAACTCCTTCCATGTGTTGGGCTGCCGCCCAAACCCGCTGTTGGGCTGTCGCCCAAACCCGCTGTTGGGCTGTCGCCCAAACCCACGTTAAGGCTCTGCCTTAACAATCCGCAATTTTTCGAGAAAAATTGAGTAAAGCTTTAACAGGGGTAATTTTATTTTTTTAAAGCTTAGGGGTATTAATATTTGTTGGTTTGAATTGTCTTTTGATAAAATTATTTCTAATAAAGCAAAAGGTTTTAATATTGCTTTAGTTTAAGCGCTTATATGCTTTGAAAGTGATTGAATATTTTATATTAAGGTGTGAATTTAAAACCGTCTTTCAATGTTACAACGCGCAAGAATGTGCCGGCGTTTTTGCTGTCTTTTTTAAAGTAGCCCATGCGCACAAATTGGAACACTTCGCCGTCGACTGCCTCGCTTAAAGCAGCTTCAAGCATACAGCTTTTTAGTGCAATTACGCTTTCGGGATTTAAAAAGTCTTTGAAATCTGTGCCCTCGGGAATATCGTTCATATTCTCTTGTGTGAAAAGATTATTATATAAATTCACATCTGCTTTAACAGCGTGCTTTGCGCTAACCCAGTGGATTGTGCCTTTAACTTTGCGCCCGTCCAGCGGCATTTTATTGCTGGTTTCAATGTCTGCTGTGCAGTGAACTGCAATTACATTGCCGTTTTCATCTGTGTCTGCGTGGGTGCATTTCACAATATAAGAGCCCATTAAACGAACTTCTTTGCCGGGGGTTAACCTTTGGAATTTAGGTGGCGGCACCTCGGCATAATCTGTTTTTTCAATATAAAGCTCTTTGCTAAACGCAACATCGCGCCTGCCTGCATTTTCGTCTTTTGGGTTGTTTTGAAGCGAGAAAACTTCCTCTTTATCCTCGGGGTAGTTATCGATAATTAATTTAATAGGCTCTAAAACAGCCACCCTTCTTGTTGCGCTTGCATCAAGCTCTGTGCGTATACAATATTCAAGCATTCTTGCGTCTAAAAGGCTATTGCTTTTAGCAACGCCTGCAAGCTCTACAAATTTTAACAGGCTTGTGGGCGAATAGCCCCTGCGGCGCAAACCGCTTAATGTGGGCATACGTGGGTCGTCCCAACCGTCAACTGTGTTTGTCTCAACAAGCTCGCGCAAATAGCGCTTGCTCATAACAGTGTTTGTTATATTAAGGCGCGCAAATTCACGCTGTTTTGGGAACTCGCCAAAGCCTAAATTTTGCACAACCCAATCGTAAAGAGGGCGGTGATTTTCAAATTCTAAGCTGCACATAGAGTGGGTGATGCCCTCTAAAGCATCTTGCAGTGGGTGTGCATAGTCATACATAGGGTAAATGCACCATTTATCGCCTTGCCTGTGGTGGTGAGCGTATTTTATGCGGTATAAAGCCGGGTCGCGCATATTCATATTAGGGCTGGACATATCTATTTTAGCCCTAAGTGTGCGCTCGCCCTCTTTAAATTCACCGCTTTTCATGCGGCGGAATAAATCAAGGTTTTCATCAACGCTTCTATCCCTAAAAGGGCTTAATTTGCCCGGACGCCCTGCATCGCTTCCACGGTATTTTTGCATTTCTTCCTTGCTTAAATCGCAAACATAAGCCTTGCCGTCTTTTATAAGCTTTTCGGCGTAATTATAACATTCTTCAAAATAGTCACTGCCGTAAAAAACGCCACCGTTAGGGTTTGCGCCAAGCCATATTAAATCTTCATATATGCTTTTTACATACTCGTCATCTTCGCGCTCGGGGTTTGTATCGTCATAGCGCAAGTTGAATTTGCCCTCGTAAGCTTTTGCAATGCTGTTGTTAATATAAATAGCTTTAACGCTGCCAATGTGCAAATAGCCGTTGGGTTCCGGGGGAAAGCGTGTATGCACAGTGTTAACTTTACCCTGTGCTAAATCTTCATCAATAACTTCAGTTAAAAAATTTACGGGTTTATCGCTCATTATTTCATACCTCACAAGTAAATAGTTTGTAAATTAATTATTAGGATGCAAAAGAAATATTGCCCACTACATTATTTTAATGCTGCTTAACAACACGCCTTTTCTTTTGCGATTTTGGCAAGCGCTTTTCCTGTTCTCTTTTATGGTTAATGGTGTTATTATCATCGTCTTGAGAGTTTAGACGCTCTTTAGCCATAGAAAGCATAAGTTTAATGCGGTTTTCTTGGTTTACCCTTGTAGCGCCGGGGTCGTAATCTATAGGTGTTATATTGGCATTGGGGTAAACAGAGCGAATTTTATTTATCATGCCTTTACCGCAAATATGGTTTGGTAAACAGCCAAAAGGCTGTGTGCAAATAATATTTTCAAAGCCAATGCTTTGAAGTTCCATCATTTCAGCGGTTAAAAGCCAGCCCTCGCCCATTTTAACGCCGCGCCCTATAATACCGTCTGCCATTGTGCGAAGCTGTGAGAAAGGTGTGGGCGCATGGAAATTGCTGTAAAGATATATTGCCTGGCACATAAGCTTTTCTCTTTTTTCAATATAGGCAAGCAAAAATTGTGCTATAGATTTTACCATAAGGCTACCGCCGTAAATTTTAACAGTCTCCTCGTAATTTGCAATGCAATATTGTAAAAAGCCCATTAAACCGGGCACATTAACTTCGCAATCTTGGCTGCGCAAAAACTTTTCTAAATCGTTGTTGCCAAGCGCTGAGTATTTAACATAAATTTCGCCAACAATACCAACTTTCATTTTTGGAGTGTGAGTAATTGGAATATTAGCAAAATCTTGCGCAATGGCTTTAAAGCACTTGCGCATTTGGTCTAATTTAATGCCTAAATTATCGCTGAACATACTCGGTATTATAGTAAGCCATTTTTCAAGCATTTTGTCGGTGTCACCCTTATGGTTTTCATAAGGCCTTGTTTGATTGGAAAGTGCCATTAGCATATCACCGTAGAATATGCCTGCAATAATTTTCTTCAAAAAGGAAAGGTTTAGTTTAAAACCGTTTTCCTTTTCAAGGCCCGAATAATTTATGCTAACAACAGGCACTTGCGCAAACCCAGCTTTTACAAGCGCTTTTCGCAAAAGATGTATGTAGTTTGAAGCCCTGCAACCGCCGCCTGTTTGCGTTAAAAGCAAAGCTGTTTTGTCGGGGTTGAATTCACCGCTTTTAAGGGCGTCTATAAATTGGCCAATAACCAAAAGGGCAGGGTAGCATGTATCGTTGTGCACATATTTAAGCCCTTCTGCGGCAACGCTTTCGCCTTTGTTGCTAAGAACTTTAACATTATAGCCCTCGTCTTTAAAGGCGCCTTCAACTAATTTGAAGTGGATATCTGCCATGTTGGGAATTAATATGGTGTGTGTTTTTTTCATCTCTTTTGTAAAAAGAGCGTAGGATTGCTGCATAATGTTCTCCTTAAACTTGTTGGGCATGGTTTTTTTCGTTGGCGGCTGCAAATAAACTGCGAAGCCTAATGCCAACAGTGCCTAAATTTGTAATTTCGTCTATTTTAATTTGTGTGCAAAGCTTGCCGCCGTCTTGCAAAATTTCTTTAACTTCGTCTGTGGTGATAGCGTCAAGCCCGCAACCAAAGCTAACAAGCTGAACAAGTTCCATATCATATTGGCTTGTAACATATTTTGCGGCAGAGTAAAGCCTTGAGTGATATGTCCATTGGTTTATTGAAGATGTTTTCAAATCGTCGGTTAAGTGTGCAATGCTGTCTTCTGTTATAACGGCCGCGCCGTAGTTGCAAATAAGTTTATCTATTCCGTGGTTAATTTCAGGGTCTACATGGTAAGGGCGCCCTGCGAGCACCAATATTTTTTTGTCCTCAGCTCTGGCTTTAAAAATAATTTGCATTGCGCGCATTTGTATTTTAAGCATATAATCTTCATATGCGCTAAAAGCAGCTGTAGTAGCCTCGCTAACTTCTTTAAGGCTAATATTACACAAATTTTCTTTTAAGAATTTTTGCATTTTTTTGTTGAAATCCTTTTGCCTATGCACGCCCAAATATGGATATAGAAAGCTCATATCTGTTAAATGGGCACTGTTTGAGGCAATAACCTCGGGGTAGTATGCCACAACAGGGCAGTTATAATGGTTATCGCCCTTTTTCTCGTCGAAATTATAAGTCATACAAGGGTAGAAAATAGCGCTTAAAGCCATATTAGATAGCTTGTTTATATGCCCGTGAACAAGTTTTGCAGGGAAACAAACAGTGTCGCTTGGAATACCTGCTTGCCCGTTTATATATAAATCTCTGTCGGAAAAGCCGCTGTGCACAACGCCAAAGCCAAGCTTTGTGAAAAAAGCGTGCCAAAACGGCAGCATTTCATACATATTTAAAGCCAGTGGTATGCCAATTGTGCCCCTTTTGCCTGTTGGCGTTTCAAGGGAACTTAGCAGTTCACGCTTGTATTCAAATAAATTAAGCGAGTTATCAGTGGCTTTTTTCGTTGTGGGACGCTCGCATTTGTTGCCGCTTATAAATCTGCCACCGCCTGTAAAACTGCTTATATTAAGTTGGCAGTTGTTTGTGCAAAGGCCGCACACAGTATGTTTTACGCTGTGTGTAAAATTTTGCAATTCCTCTTCGCTAATAATGGTGCTTTGGCTTTGCTTGCTCGTATTTTTTCCGTGGATAGCCGCACCAAAAGCGCCCATAACGCCGCTTATATCGGGGCGAATAACCTCTGCGCCCATTTCTGTTTCAAAAGAGCGCAAAACAGCATCGTTGTAAAAAGTGCCGCCTTGCACAACAATTTTTCGCCCTAAGTCCTCGGGGGAACTTGCGCGAATAACTTTATATAAAGCGTTTTTAACAACACTCATCGCAAGACCCGCGGATATACTTTCTATGCTTGCACCGTCTTTTTGGGCTTGTTTAACACTGCTGTTCATAAAAACAGTGCACCTGTTGCCAAGTTGAACGGGGTTTTTAGCGAAAAGGCCTATTTTGGCAAAATCTTTTGTGCTTTGCCCTAAAGCGTGGGCAAATGTTTGAAGAAAACTGCCGCAACCTGAAGAACATGCCTCATTTAAAAATATGTCGCTTATAGCGCCGTTTTCAACTTTGAAGCACTTCATATCTTGCCCGCCTATGTCTATAACAAAGTCAACATCGGGCATAAAGTAGCGTGCAGCTGTAAAATGCGCAACGGTTTCAACAACGCCCTCATCAATTCGAAAGGCGCTCTTCATCATGTCTTCGCCATAGCCGGTGGCACAGGAAGTTTTAAACTTAATGCCGGGGCAATCGGTGTAAACATCGTTTAATATTTCGCGCAGAGCCGTAACGGGGCTTGCGTTATTTGTGCGATATTTTGTATATATTAAATTAGTGTCGTCGTCTATAACGGCAACTTTCAATGTGGTGCTACCTGCATCTATGCCAAGGTGCAAGCTTCCAACATGCTCACCGTAATTTTTTCGTGCAACGCTTGCGCTATTGTGCCTATTGCAAAAATTTTCATAATCCTCTTTGCTCTCGAAAAGCGCATTGCTCACATTTGTAATTTGCGCATGTGTGTTGTTTTTAAGCTTTTCTATAATTTCATCGAGGCATAATGGTTCATCTGCACAAAAAGCAGAGCCGGCCGCAACAAAATAAAGGCTGTTTTTAGGGCAAATGCCGTTTGTTCCAAGCGCAAAATCAAAGCTTTTTCGAAGTTGCTCGAAAAATGTTAAAGGCCCGCCTAAATAAACTACGTTTCCGCTAATTTCGCGCCCTTGTGCAAGGCCTGCTATTGTTTGGTTAACAACAGCGCTGAATATACTCGACGATATATCCTCAATGCTTGCACCTTGGTTTATAAGCGGCTGTATATCACTTTTGGCAAAAACGCCACAACGGCTTGCAATTGTATATGTTTTGCTTGCGTTTTGCGCTAAAGTGTTCATTTCATCGGGCGCTATTTTTAAAAGCGTTGCCATTTGGTCTATAAAAGCGCCTGTGCCGCCTGCACAGCTACCGTTCATGCGAACTTCAGTGCCGTTTGTTAAAAACAAAATTTTTGCATCTTCGCCGCCAAGTTCAATTACAACATCGGCGTTATTAACATATTTTTTTGTTGCTATATTTGTTGCATAAACCTCTTGCACAAAAGGCACATTACATGAATTTGCAAGCCCCATTCCGGCGCTGCCGCTTATGGCAATGCAAACAGGTTTACCCTTTACAAATTCATCGTTTAAGCGCTGTAAAAGCTCAATTGTTTTTTGCGTAATATGCGCAAAATGTCGCTCGTAAGTTTTATATATAATTTTGTTTTTTTCATCAAACACAAGACATTTAATTGTTGTGCTACCTATGTCTAAGCCTATTTTCAAATTTATTCCCCTTATCTGTTTTAACCAGGTGATTCATCGCTGTTATCGCTGTTTGTTTGCGTAATTAGTTCATTGTTATCAGCACTTGTATCAGAAAGTGTTTGCTTTTCTTGCGCAAGCGGCGCATAAATATAGATATTATCTATATCGGAATGCATGCGCTTTGCGCTTGCTCGCTTAGTGAAAAGTTCCTCTTCACAAGGGCGTAATATAACCCAAGAATCAGCCGGCTCTTTAGCTGTGCTGTTTTTGTTTTCGTTTGCGCTGTTAATAGTGTAATTTGTTTTAACTTTAAGTGCATCGAATTCCAAAGTGTCTTCGATGGTTGCGCTTGAAATTAATGCACTTTGCGCTTTTTTTGAAGCAAAGGATATAGCTTTTTGTTTACCACTAATAATTATACCATAAATAAACAGTGAAATGCTATTAAAAATTAATAAAATTAAAGAAATTGTATCTTTATTTAAAAAATATTGTGGTGAATATTGTAAAAGCAATATACATAATGCAGTTATGCCAACGCCTGTAAAAGATAAAATAAGCGCTCTTTTGCCACCTTTTTTGTAGTTTCTCATCATATTAACAGCTCTTTGCAAAATAAAAATAGAGCTAAATAATAAAAGCACAATTGAAAACAGCAAAAAATTAGCATAAATTATATCGGTGTATGCAATTCCCAATGCGCCAAAAGTAATTGATAAAAGCCCAAAAAACAAACGCATATCGCTTAAATGCGAGTAGCCATACATTAAATAGCCCACACAAAGGCAAGCGCCGTATATAATATATGCCGTCGCCAAAATAACAATGGCAAGCTCTAAAAAAATGGGCGAATAAAAAAGCTGAACTAAAAGAAAAACAGTTGTAAAAATGTGTAAAAGCAAAAACTCTATTTGCGGTTTACTTTGCCTTTTCATTGTAATCTCCTTTTAAATTATAGGCTTTGGGTGGCAATACTTTCGTATTGGCAAAGCATTTAAAGCAGTTTAAGCGTAAATTTGCCCGTTAAAACCGATATGGGTTTAAGCATTGTCACCCTTAACAAAAATGCCAATATATTTAAACGCACCTGCGTTTAAATTATTGGCATGAAAATTTGCCTTGGAACGTGTTATTAATAAAAATAATTATAACATGGATTTTTAATTAATAATTACAGCTGTGAAAAACTGTTAATTTACAAACAAAATTACTCTTTAAGCATATAGTTTTTCTGTAAAAGGAAAACCGCCTCACGCACTAATATTTCTTCTTCGTGTAGCATATCAAGGAATTCTGCAGCATATAAAAACTTATTGGATGTTGAAGAAATTTTATCTTTTCTTAGCACTTTCACACGCAAAACAAGCGGCTGTGTGGTAATGGGAATAACTGTTTCAAAAACTTCATCTTTTTGTAATTCTTCTTCGCTGTAAAACGCAAAACCGCCGCAACTTATATCGTGCGAGCGTATTTTTCTTCTTGCAACCCACTTGCCGTCTATTGGCAAAATAAATGTGTCGAATTTAACGGGTATGCGCAAATTTTCCCTAATGCGCATGCCGCGCACAGTTACAACATTACCGTGGTTATATAAAACGCGCCCTTCAATTGGCGGGATATCGGTAGAGGGGCAAACAAGTTTAACAAATTCGTGCTTTAAAACATTTTGGCAATCTGCTTCGCTAAACGTTAGGCGCCAAAGCGGCTTTTGATAGCTATCATCGGAAAAAGCAATGCCTAAAAACCTATCTGCGCTGTCTAAAATTTTATATTTAAATGCCATGTGCTTGTTCTCCTCCTACTTCCACTTGTGTTTGTTCTTCCGTTTGTGTTTGCGCAACTTGTTCATTTGTTAATTCAGTGGGCGTGTCTGGTGCTTTTGCCGTCATAAATTCCATGCGCTGCCTTGCAAATTTGCCCGGGTCGTTTGGGTCAAACTGTAAGAAATACAAATATATTTCAACAATTGCTTCATATAGTTCGGGCGGTATTTCACGCCCGAGCTCAAGCTGTGAAAGAACAGTGGCTAAAGAGTTATCCTCGTAAACGGGAACGCCGTTATCGCTTGCAACTTGCACTATTTTTTCAGCTAAATTCCCCATGCCCGAGGCAACAATAACCGGCGCTTGGCTGTTTTCATCATAATGTAAAGCCACAGCGCGTTTTGAAAGCTTATATCTTGACATTTACACCTTGCCTACCTTCCAATAAATTTGGGAAAACCTGCGTTATTGCAAGCGGCGTTATTAGTTTTTCAACAGCCACTTCTTTAGAATTAAAACCGTGCGAGCTTAAAATTTCTCGAATATCTTTAGCAACGGTTTCTGAATTTTTGGCTATAACCTCAGGTGCGAAAATTTGCATTTCCACATTGTCTTGTCGCACAGAGAAAGCCATTTCCATAAAGCCTAAATTTTGCAAATCTAACTTGCACAAAAATTGCATTTTGTTTTGCCCGTTTTCGCCCTCTCCACGCCCTTCTTTGTGAGCGTCCGGGTCTACCCACATTTCACTGTACATCATATTTCCGTTAAAATCAACAGGCAGCATAACGTGGTTTAAAGGCATATAAACACTTTCGTTAATTAGTAAAGCCTTTATAATTTGCGAAAAAACGTCTTTTGCATCTGTGCCATATTGGCCGCCTAAAGCTTGGTTTGCGGCAAGCGAAAAACGCTTTGCAAACTCATCTTCCTGCACGCTCTTCACATATTCGCCGCTTTGCAATAAACGCAAAACATCATTAGAATCTATTTCAGAGAGCTGGCTTAAAATTTCGCTAAAAGAGCTCATTTGCCTAAAAGCGGCAAGCATAGCGTCTTCAGCGCCGTTTTCATACCTTGCAACAGAGAGCAAAAGAAGGCTTAAAATATCGCGCGCATTGCCCATGTCGTGGGTGCGCTCTATATAAGAACTTAAATGAGGAATAATTTTATTTTGCAATATATCTAAATTTTGCGAGCGAGTGCCTGTTAAAAAGCCCTCTTGAAGCTCGTTTGTATATTGAGAAAGCAGCGTGCGCCAACTTTCGGGAATGTTTGCTTCAATATCTTTTAAATTAGCTAAAATTCCGTTTGAAATATGTGCCGTTTGCGAAAAATCGCTAAAACGCTTAACAAAATTTAAAATTGCCTCTTTTGTGCCCTGAGCGTTTGTGGAATTATATGCTTGCCTTAAAAGTGCAAATAAAGGGCCTGTGAACCTACTTTTACTGCCCATTTGCGATAGGAAAAAATCTTTGAACTGCCCCTCGTCCATGGTTAATAATTGCAAAAACTGTGAAATTTCGTTTGCAACGCCTGCATCAAGGCCCGGGGTTGCTACGGTTGAACGAAGAAGCTGAATAATTTTTGTCATCTGCTCGGCTAAATCGGGTGCGGCGCGCATTTGCTCAACAAAAGCTTGCAAATTCGATTCGAAGCGAACTTGCGAAGAGTTAGAACTATCTTTATCTACCCTTGCATCGGCCCTTGTAACTTTTGAGGGGTCTATAATATTATGAATGGGGGCATTTTGCTGGCCCTTATTTGCGCCGGCAAGTAAGGCGTTATTAGAAGCGCTATCGTAAACAGGAGCAGGGTTAGTAATTCCCATTAAATTTGCCATAATTTTTTTCACCTTTCTCGCATAGGGTCAATTTTTAGCCAACAATAAAATTGTGCGTGTTGTAGCGTTTTTTTTAAGCGATTGACTTTACTGTTTATATTATATATAATTTTTTTAGATTTGTAAATTTAAAAGTGATAATTTTAGTATTAATTTTTGCAAAATTTTGTCGATAATATATTATGTAATGAATGTAGACCGAACCTAAAAAATTTACGGGAGGGTAAATATATAATGAGCACAGGAAACGATAGCATTTTAGATGCTTTTCTTTATGAAACAAATTCACTTCTTGAACAGCTTGACAGTATAGTTCTTGCTGCAGAGCAAGCCGATGATTTTTCTCAAGAGGACATTAATTCAATATTCAGAATAATGCACACTGTTAAAGGCGCCTCGGCAATGATGGAATTTACCTCACTGATGAAAATAGCACATAGGGCAGAGGATATGTTTGCGATAATTCGTGAAAAATCTTTGGATATAGTGCCGGTAGATATGCGCCCTGAGCTTTTCGACATGCTTTTCCAATGCATAGATTTCTTCAGGGAGGAAACACAGCGCATTGAAAATTCCGAACCCCTTACAGAAGATATCGACAGTTTATTGCAAAAAGTTAATAGTTTTATAGATTCCATACAAAACCCAAGCGCGCAAAATAAGAAACCCGAGCAAAGCGAAAATAGCAATGCAGCGCAAAATTCAGCAAATTTTGCCTGTGGGCTGCGCGTGTTTTTTGAAGAGGGTTGCGGAATGGAGCATGTTCGTGCGAACATGGTGCTAACTGCGGTTAGTGACATCTGCGAAGACGATACTTACGCGTTAGAGCCTGAAAATATTTCAGATGCTTCGGTATGCCCTGAAATTATTGCAAATGGTTTGCTTATTAAGCTTAAAAATGAAAGCGACAGAGCAAATGTTGTTATTTCGGTTCAATCAATACCGTCTGTTGACACTTACGAGTTAATAGATAATGTTGCAGAGCAAAAAGAGCGTGCACAAGAAGTGCAAGAGCCAAAAGAAGAAGTTGAAATAGTGCCTGAAAAAGCTGAAGAGGCAAAGGAGAAAAAACCTGCGCCCGAAAAGCCTGTAGCAGCAAAACCTGCGCCTGCAAGAAGTGAAGGCGGGCAAAAAGAAAGCCTTATAAGTGTAAACTTATCAAAGTTAGACCAATTAGCGGCAGTTGTAGGTGAAATTGTTATAACAGAATCTATGGTAACAGCATCGCCTGAATTAAAAGGTATGCAACTTGATGCATTTACAAAATCTGCGCGTCAGCTTCGCAAATTGACAGACGAGCTTCAAGATGTTAGCATGTCGCTTCGAATGGTGCCTGTATCGGCAACGTTCCAAAAAATGAACAGAATTGTGCGAGATATGTGCAAAAAGCTTAACAAACAGGCAAAACTTGTTCTTGTTGGCGAGCTTACAGAAGTTGATAAAACTATAGTAGACACTATAGGTGACCCTATAATGCATATAGTGCGAAATTCTATGGACCACGGAATAGAAAAAACACCTGAAGACAGAAAGGCTGCCGGAAAAGACCCTACAGCGCAAATTATTTTAAGCGCACATAACACAGGCAGTGAAGTTATAATAGAAATTAAAGATGACGGCAAAGGTGTAGACTGTGACGCCGTTCTTAAAAAAGCAATTAAAAACGGCATTGTTTCCGAGAGCGAAACATATAGCGAAAAAGAAATTTTACAATTATTAATGGCACCCGGTTTTTCAACAAATGCCCAAGTAACAGAATTTTCGGGTAGGGGAGTTGGAATGGACGTTGTGCGCCAAAACGTTGAAAACGTAGGCGGAACCGTTACAATTTCCAGCGAATGGGGCAAAGGCATGACAACAACGCTTAAAATACCTCTAACAATGAGCATTATGGACGCCATGGAAGTTTCGGTTGGCAATAGTGTATTCACAATTCCAATTCAAAATATTCGCCAATCGTTCCGCATAGGCGAAGAAGATATTATTCGCGATGCAAAAGGCGGCGAGATGTTTAAAATTATGGGTAATTTCTACCCTGTGGTAAGAATGAGAGATGCGCTTTGCATACAAGAGGGCTTTACACAAATTAAAGACGGAATACTAATGTGGGTTGATAGCGGCGATGTTAGCTATTGCTTGTTTGTAGACGAGCTTTTGGGTGAGCAACAAGTTGTTGTTAAGCCTATTCCCGCTTACCTTTCTATATTTAACATTAAACGTAGGGGTATAGTTGGCTGCACAATTTTGGGCGATGGTAGCATAAGCCTAATTTTAGATATAGCTCAATTGCTGAAATAATTTACTTACACTAATTAATATTTATTACAATATAAGGAGTAACTTATGCAAGATAATAATATATTTGAACAGCCGGATTCTATATTGCAAGATTACACCACGCAAGATACGGAAAAATATTTGCTGTTCAATTCGGGAGAACGCATTTTTGGCGTGCCGGCAAGCAATGTTGTGGAAATTTTAACCGCATATTCTGCCACAAGAGTTCCTCTTGTGCCTGAATATATATGCGGAATAATAAATTTGCGCGGCCAAATTTTAACAATTGTTGATGTAAGAATGCTTTTAGAGCATTCTACAGAGCAGCAAGGCTGTGTGATAATTTTAACTGTTGAAGATACCACAATAGGCATTTTAGTAGATAAAGTGGAAAAAATGTTAGATTTAGATAAAAGCAGAATACTTCCGGCACCCGGCGACAGTGCCCAGCATTTCGTTAGCGGAATGTATGCATTGCCCGATAAAAGCACTATGCTTGCGTTTGACTGCATACAGCTATTACAAACGCAATAAAGGGGGTGGCGAGAATTGTCTAAAATTGTAAGCATATCCGATAATGACTTTGAGCGCCTTTGCTCTTTTATGAAGCAAAACTACGGCATAGAGCTTTTCGAAAAACGCCAACTTATAGTTAGTAGGTTAAATTCATATTTAGTGCAAAACGGCTATAAAGATTTTACTTTGTTTTTAGACGATTTTTTCAAAACCCGTGATGAAAAAGTGTTAGAATTTATTATAAACAAGCTAACTACAAACTACACTTATTTCATGAGGGAAAAAGAACACTTTACATATTTAAACAAAGTGATTTTGCCGGAACTTGAGAAAAAAAACAGGGCTAAGCAATCTGTAAGTGTGTGGAGCGCAGGGTGCTCGAGCGGTGAAGAGCCGTATACATTAAGCATAAGCTTATTAGAGTATTTCTCTAAATATGCAAAGCCGTGGGACACAAGAATTTTAGCAACGGATATTTCAGCGCAAGCCCTTTTAAAAGCAGATAAAGGCGTTTATTCAAAACCCGCCGATATAGATAATACATTACTGCGAAAATACTTTGACTATAATATAGAGCAAAATAATTACACCATTAAACCTTCGCTGAGAAAAAATGTTATTTTCCGCACATTTAATTTGATGGAACCTATAAAATTTCGTACGAAATTTGATGTGATTTTCTGCAGAAATGTTATGATCTACTTTAATCAGGATACGAGAGAAGCGCTTATAAAGCGCTTTAGTGAAGCACTTAATCCCGGTGGTTATTTTGTTGTTAGCCATTCAGAAGCTTTAAGGCAAACTGATTATTTCGAGAAAGTGGGAGACAGCATATACAAAAAGCTGTAATTTTATAGTAAGGGGTTGCGAAAATGAGCCTAACAGGGAAAAAAACAAGGGTTTTAATTGTTGATGACTCATTATTCGCGCGCAAATTTATAAATGACGGCATAACGAAAGATTCCGATATTGAAGTTGTTGCCATGGCATCTAATGCAAATGAAGCAAGGCAGAAAATTTTAGAGTTTAAACCGGATGTTGTTACGTTAGACGTTGAAATGCCCGGGATTAGCGGTATAGATTTTGCAAAAGAATTTTTAAAAACGCACCCTGTTCCTATAATATTGGTTTCAAGCTTAAATTTGCGGGTTTTTGATGCGCTTTCGGCAGGTGCTGTAGATTTTGTTAGAAAGCCCGATAGCACGCAAAATAATGAAAATTTTATAAATGCACTAAAAAAGAAAATTTCAATTTCCAAATATGCCAAAGTGCAAGCTCAAAAACTAATAACACTTGCACAAGGGCCTATAAATGTTGGCGCCAGAAATGAGAGCAACTGGAATAATACAATTATAGCTATGGGTGCATCTACAGGTGGCACAGAAGCCGCGCTTTTAGTGTTAAAGCAGTTACCTAAAGATTTCCCTCCTGTGCTGCTTGTTCAGCACATGCCTGTTGGCTTTACGGGTATGTATGCACAACGGCTTGATAAAATTTGTGAAATGAGCGCAAAAGAAGCGCAAAACGGCGACGAAGTTATGCGCGGCAGAATTTTACTTGCCCCTGCAGATTACCAAATGCGCATTGTATTGAGAGGCGGCAAATATATAGTAGCTTGTGAGCAAACTGAAAAAGTTACAGGGCATAGGCCGTCGGTAGATGCGCTTTTTACTTCTATGGCGAACAATGTTAAGAAAAAAATGGTTGGCGTTATTTTAACAGGCATGGGTGCAGACGGCGCAAAGGGTATGCTTATGATGAAAAACAAAGGTGCTTACACAATAGGGCAAGACCAAGAAAGCTGTGTTGTATACGGTATGCCAAAAGAGGCTTATAATATGGGGGCTGTTGATGTTCAAGCGCCTTGCGTTAAAATAAGCAAATTGTTAATAGAGCATTTAAACAAGTGAAAAAAGAGCAGTTATTAGAAATTAAATTTAAAATTGCATTTTAGAAATTTTGAGTTAATTGACAACATAGATTTAAGTTATAAAACTGAACATTTAAGTTTCAAAAGCTTGAAACAAGCTAAATTTTGCTTGTCT
>CAYJPD010000041.1:0-16581 GCA_964371975.1 uncultured Bacteroides sp. | reverse complement strand
CCTACCAAAAGGTCGGCAAAGTTCATAAGGCGTTTGCTTATGCCCGAATAGTTCATAACAACGCCTACCATTACGAAGAACGGTATTGCAAGCAGTGAATAAGATTCAAGGCCCGCAATAAGGTTTTGCAATGCCAAATCCGGTGGGGAAGACGTATTCATAAATAAAAAGTATACCATTGAGGCCGCAATAAGTGCGAAGCCGGCAGGTATTTTTAAAAATAGTAGCACAAGTGCTAATATAAGTGGTAAAAAACCAATAAAAGTATCCATTCAGCTCACCTCAATTCTTTACTTTATTGTCGTCAGTTTTATTGTCGGTTGTTGCGGCAGCTTCTGCATTCTCTTTTTCTTTTAATGCTGCTTCTTCCGCTGCTTTTTCAAGCCTAATGGCTTCCAAAACATCAACCATGCCGGTGTCGTGTAGTTTTGTAGATTTGCCTTGTATTATTCTCACGCACTTTATTACTCCGTAAATAGTCATAAGACCAAAACAAACAACAAGTGAAACATTAATCCATGCGTAATTTAATTTCAAAACAGGTGTCGCTTTAAGCCCTGTGTTTGCTGTGAGAATATAGCTGTAATAAGTATACATGGCGCTAATTAGTGTTAATACCGCCATAATAATGAAATCGGCAACTTTACGTGCCTTTGGTGGTAGCATGTCTATAATAATATCAATAGCAATGTGTTCATCAACCTTAAATGCAGCTGCAATGCCAAGGTATGACAGCCAAACGAAAGCCATCAAAGACGCTTCTTCCGCTGCGCTGATAGTAAATTCAAATACATAGCGAAGTATAACATTTATAAATGTAAAAAATGTTACGCCGCCTATCGCTAAATAACCTAACACCTCATCAAGATTGGATATGAACTTAAAAACTTTTTTAATTTTTGAATTACCCATCTTTGCTCCTTCTCTATTCAACCCCTACTTATTAGGGCTTGACGGCAAATATTCTTACATTTTCACCGCCAAGCCCATAACTTAGCAAAAGTTTAAATTCTTAACCGGCAAAGCCTGTTATGTAACTTAACCTGCGCGAATAGCCTCTAGCTCTTCGAACAATAAGTCGTATGCGCCATCTGCCCAGCCTGGTAGTGCTTCATAGAAAGGTTGAACTGCTTCTCTCCACTCTGTTAAGTCGTCAAGCACGATGATTTCAACGCCTTGCTCAATTAAGCCTTCACGGCCAGCAGCGTCGAACTCTTCAATTAGCTCGTTGTTGTAAGCTGCGCCTGCTGTGAATTCTTCTTGCATGATTGTGCGTTGCTCTTCTGATAGTGATTGCCATACTTCTTCAGATGTCATAACAGCGCCAAGGCCTAAGAAGTGGCCTGTTTCTGTTTTTGATGTTAGGAATTCGCCCATGCCCATGTCATAGTCGTCGCCGTTAGGCATATCGTAACCGTCTACAAGGCCTGTTTCAAGTGCATTGTAAACATCTTCCCAAGGAATAGGTGTTGGGTTTGCGCCAAGTAGTGTGAATGTATCAACCCAAACGCTTGTTGCCGGAACACGTAGTTTGAAGCCAGCCATATCTTCTAAAGATGTGATAGGATCGCCTGTTGTACCAACGTGACGCATGCCGAAGCCATAGTCATAAGCAAGCATTCTAACGCCTGCTTCTGCTGCTTTTTCTGTTAAGCCGGCAACATATTCGCCTTGGCAAAGTTCGCTGAACTCTTCTTGTGATTCAACAAGGAAAGGGCCTGCAAGAGCATTCATTTCAGGAACCCAGTCTGCTACGCAGCTTGCATCGTATACATTGATGAAGTCTGCGCCGCGGATGCATTGCTCAACGCCGTCAACGCCAACTGCTATTTGTGATGCATCATATAATTCGAATAATAATGCGCCGCCTGTTCTCTCTGTGATGTTCTCTGTTGCTTGCACAAGAGCAAGGTCTAGAGGGTTACCAACATAGAATGTGTGGCTTACTAGGAATGTTTTAGGATTTTCTGCTGTAGGAGCATCACCAGCTGGTTCTGCTGCTTCTTCGCCTGCGCCAGATGCAACCGGTGCTTCTGATGTAGCAGGTGTTGTTTCGGGTGTGCTACCGCAAGCTGCAAATAATGCAAGGCTTAGAATAGCAACCAATAAAATGCTAATGGTCTTTTTCATTGTTTTTCCTCCTAATTAATGGGTTTTTATTTTTTGCTTTTTAAGTTCAATTTGAACTTTTGCAACATCAATATTTGCCGTTGTTGTATCATTTTGAATTGATAGCGCAGCGGCAACTCCGGCAGCCTGGCCGGTTAGGGTACAGCATGGCATATTTCTGTAAGAGCAATGGGCAACTTCATCGCCTGCAATGCTCCTACCCGCAACCAAAAGGTTATCTATATTTTGCGGCACCATGCAACCGTAAGGTATTTGATAATATCTTCCGGTGGTGGGTATAATAAGGTAACAGCGCCCGTCTATAAACTCGGGGAAAATACCTATAGTATCTTCAAAGCGCCCCTCATTGGTTACATGCTCTTTAGTAAGGTAAGCACGTCCTACTATTTTGCGAGATTCTCTTGTTCCTATAGAAGAACTGAAATTTCTGATTTTGGCGTTTTCAAAGCCCGGAACTTTTGCACGAAGTGCTTTCATTGTTTCAAGAACGCTTTTTCTACCAACAATTTCAGCCTCGGTTAAATCTTTGACATCGGTGCAATCGTAACCGCCCATGAACACCATATTCATTTGCGTAACTTCACCTGTTTCATCGTCTATTGTACTGTAAGTGCCGCCTATTGCTACATTGGGGGCCGGGTTTATAATACCCTCGTTTTTAGCCTCTACAAACGGCTTTTCAATAAAAGGCGAGAACATATCATCTTCTTTGCCTGTGGTGATTTGTTTCCAGCACTCACCGCCGCCCCAATCTCTATATGTGGGCTTTAAATCATTTTCTATGTAATCTCTAAATTTTTTTGTGTCTACATTTTTACAAACGAATGTAGGTGAAACACCCATTAAATCATCAACATCGCCCATTGTGAACGGTGCGCCTGCAAAAGCAGCTATATCGGCATCGCCTGTGCAGTCTACAGTTCTTTTTGCAAGAATTGCTTGCCTACCCGATTTGCCCTCAATAATAATACCTTTTACTAAACCGTCTTCAACTATGCAATCTACTGCATAAGTGTGGTAAAGTAATTGCACACCTGCACCAAGCACGAAATCGTCTAACAAGCATTTAAACATCTCTGTGTCAAACACCATGCTTTCAGATTGGCACTCTTTTGTGGCAATGCCCCATTCTTTTGCAAGCTCTTCAAGCTCAATAGCTATGCCGCCTGCTTCAACTGTATTTTCATGCCTATACCAAGCAAAAGATTCTACGCCTGCCATTGTAATATTGCCGCCAAGGCATCCAAACCTTTCCACAAGCAATGTTTTCGCGCCTGCCCTTGCAGCACTAACTGCTGCACCAATTCCTGCAGGGCCTCCGCCAACAACCAGTACATCGGTTTCAAACAGCACCGGTATTTCTCTTGCTTTTTGCTCATACATTTTGCCCGACATTCAAAGCCCTCACTTTTGTTATTAAAAGTATTATATTAATCTAAATTATCGTCGCCTAAACCGGTTGCGCCATACTCTTGCATTTTCTTTACTATCTCTTTACGGTTTAGCTCTTGTATACTAATATTATTATCTATTGCCATTGAAGCTGCAATACCTGTGCTTTGCCCAAGGTTCATGCATGTTGGCATACCTCTTATGCTCGAAAACGCAAGCAAATCTGCCGACATCATTCTTCCCGCAAACATCAAATTTTTAAAATTATCAGCCATTAGGCAGCTGAAAGGAATTGTGTAGTAACCATCTACTAAAGCCGCTTCGTGTGAATACTCGGCATTATCTTCATCTCTGAAGGCTATATCCAAAGGATTATCGCATGAAACCACGCCATCATCAAATTTTTTCGCATTTTTAATATCATCTATTGTAAGTACATAAGAGCCTACTAAACGCCTTGACTCTCTAACCCCAACAAGCGGCCCCATCAAAGATAGGTAGCTATTTTCAAAGCCGGGTATATATTTTTGGCAGAACTCTGCCAATGCTATTATTCTTTTGCGCCCTATAAAAGAGCCATCTGTTATAGTTTGTGGTTTTGTGCCGTCTACATCGCACACGGCAACCGCATTAAAGTAAACCGAGTTTTCTCTAAAGCCCCTTAGCATGTACATTTGGGCAAGTGTTTTATCTATAAGCCCTTTTTCAATGCCCATTGCAGAATACTTTTTAAAATAAGGGTCTTCTTTATCTGCAAAAGCAACGTCGCAGTCGACATTTTCCATGTAGAATGTCATTGTTGAAGCTTGAAGAGCGCCTTTATCATCGCCTATTTCGCAAGGAACGCCGGCTTTTACAGCTATATCACCGTTGCCTGTGCAATCTATAAACATTTTTGCTTTATATAGGCTACAGCCTTGTGCATTAACAAGTTCTACCGCTTGTATTTCATCATCTTGAATTTGTAAATTCAAAGGCACAGTATTTAATAATATATTTACATTTGCTTCGTTTAGCATCTCATACAATGTATAAATTGCATACTCGTGGTCGTAAACAATTTCATCACCGAAATTATCAAGGCTACATACTCTTCTCTCTGCTTTTGGCGGATTGTAACTCATCATTCTGCTGACAAAATCTTCAAAAAAGCCGCCAATAGATTTCCCTCGTGGGTAACCGCCGCCAAGCATCATGCCGGGGCAAGTAGCCATTACGCCACCAATTTTGTTACTAAGTTCAACCAGATATACGCTTTTTCCTTCTTTACCTGCTGTGTAAGCCGCTGCTATACCCGCAGGGCCCGCACCAAAAACCAAAACATCTGCTGAAACTGTATTAACATAATTGGTACCCATTTGGTATCCTCCGAAATATAAAAAATATTTTATATTTTGCAAGTCACTATATATCATCAAATTCCACTAAGTGAAATGCAATTTTACTTTTATTATTATAACTCGCACAAATCACTTCGTCAATATTTTTTTACAATTTTACTTTTTTTTGTGAAATATACTAAAAATAGAAGCAAAATTTCTACACATGAATTAAATTTCATGTGTAGAAATTATAATATTAAACGATATAGGTTAATTAAACGTATAAATTCAAACTAAAAACTTAGCATATTTTTTAATTATTAAATGCCTTTAAAAGCCTAAAAATATCTGAGCACACAGATTCAAGATCTGCCTTTGCACGTAATTTCGCTTTAGGAAACTCAACTGCTACTCTGTTAATGCTAAAAATAGCGGTTAGGCCCATATTGTAAAGTTGTTCAAACCCATTGCCAACATCACCTACTATAGCAATAAGCGGAACATTTTTAGCGCTTGTGCGTTTTGCAATACCCGCAACAACTTTACCCCTTGCACTTTGCCCGTCTATTCTGCCCTCACCGCTTATAACCAAATCTGCATCTTTAATAAGCTCATCAAAGCCTACCACATCGAGAACAGTTTCTATTCCCATGCGCAGCTCACCGCCTAAAAGCGCAAAAACGCCTGCGCCCATTCCGCCTGCGGCACCGCCACCCATAAGATCTTTTATATCTATTGCAAGTTCGCTTTCTACTACTTGTGCAAAATGTATTAAGTTCTTATCAAGCAATTCAACCGTTGCCTCGTTCGCCCCTTTTTGTGGGCCGAAAATATGTGCTGCTCCGTTTTTACCATATAAGGGGTTATCTATATCGCACATTACAGTTATATTAACATTTTTAAGTTTTGGGTTAATATTGCTAATGTCTATTTTCGCAATATCGCAAAGCGTGTCGCCTGTTGGGACAAATTTTTCATTGCTTTTATTAATAAAGCAAATGCCTAATGCTGCAGCACACCCTGCGCCTGCATCGTTAGTGCAGCTACCTCCAAGGCCCAATATTATATTATTACAGCCTGCCTCTATTGCATGCTCTATAAGCTGACCAACGCCATAAGTTGTTGTTTTACAAGGGTTTCTTCTATTTTCAACAAGCGGCAAACCTGCACAAGCAGCCATTTCAATAACCGCTGTTTTGCCTTCATGTACAATGCCGTAAAAACTTTCCATATCTTCAAAATAAGGGCCTTTAACGGTTGCAAACATTTTTTTACCGTTTAGTGCCGCTAAAAATGCATCAACGCTTCCCTCACCGCCATCTGCAACGGGCACACTCACAACGCTTGCATTTGAATGTTTTGCTATACTGCCTTTTAAAATATCGCAAACCTCAACCGAGGACATAGTGCCCTTAAACGAATCCGGAATTAAAACTACTTTTTCCAAAATAACAACTTCCTTTCAATAATTAGAATTTTATCACACATTAATAATCTTCATTCATATTATTTTATAGCGAGGTATAGCCACGCACACTTAATCGCTGTAAATGTCTATAAGCGCTTGTGTTCCGCTTTCGCCTTTTCCGTTTTCTAAAAGCTGTGAGTATTTACCGCAAACATCTTTTAAAACCGAAAGCTCTAAGCCAACGTTTTGCGCACAGTTAATAGCTATATTCATATCTTTAACAAAATGCTTCACAGAGAAACCGGGGGCATAATCTCTATCCTTCATTTTGTAACCATTGTTAGACATATTCCAGCTTGCAGCTGCGCCGCTTGAAATAACATCTAACATATCAGTTACATTAAGCCCCATTTTTTCGCCATAGCTTACGGCTTCAGCAACGCCTGCAAGGCAGCCTGCAACCGCTATTTGGTTTGCCATTTTTACATGTTGGCCCGCTCCCGCTTCGCCTAAAAGCTTTATGTTTTTGCCCATAGCTTTAAACACATCAAGGCAGTTTTCAAAATGCTCTTGCTCGCCGCCCACCATAATTGTAAGCGTACCGTTTTTAGCACCTATATCGCCGCCGGAAACAGGTGCGTCCAGCGCGTATATTCCTCGCTCTTTCGCTTGTTCATATATTTTTTTACTCAAAAGAGGGTCTGTTGTTGTCATATCTATAAGAACACAGCCTTGTTTTACGCTTTCAATTAAGCCGTCTTTTGCAAAATACACTTGCTTTACTTCTTCGGGTGAGCCCACCATTGTAATTACAATGTCTTTATCTTTTGCAAGGTCTTTTATACTTTCACACCATTTTGCGCCTAAATCTATTGCGGGCTTCGCGCTTATTTTACGCCTTGAATTTACGCTAACTTCGTAATTGTTCTTAAGTAAATTCGCAACCATACCGTTGCCCATAACGCCAAGGCCTATAAATCCTATTTCCATAAAACCCTCCAACCCATTATTATGCTATATATTAATGGCACTTATAAAAAATGTGTGCTACTTAAAATTATAAAAAGCTAATTAAAAGCAACACACAATAAATACATTAAATTACATAATCTGCTCTATTGCCTTTTCAATTGTAAGCGCATTTAATCCATAGCTTTTTTGCAGTTCATCTTTTTTGCCACTTTTGCCAAACACATCATTCACGCCAACTCGTTTTAATTTTGCACTGCATTCTTCCGCTAAAATTTCAGCAACGGCGCTGCCAAGGCCGCCTATAATATTATGGTCTTCCGCTGTTACAATTTTTCCTGTTTTATTTGCATATTCTATTACAAGCTGTTTATCAATGGGTTTAACTGTGTGCATATCTATAACTGCGGCGTCTATGCCCTCTTTTTGCATATTTTCTGCCGCTTTAAGCGCTTCAAACACCATATCGCCTATTGCAATTATAGTAACGTCTTTTCCGTCTTTAAGCACATTGCCTTTGCCTATTTTTATTTCTTCATCACCCTTATAAATATCGGGCGATACATTGCGCCCAAACCTTGCATACGCAGGTGAGTTATAATTTAAAAGCTCTTTCATAAGCTGTTTAACGCTGTATTCATCGCAAGGAACTATCACTGTCATGTTGGGAATGGTGCGCATTATTGATATATCCTCTATAGCTTGGTGCGATGCACCATCTTCGCCTATAAGTATGCCGCCGTGTGTGCCGGCTACAACTACAGGCAAATTAGGGTAGCAAATTGAATTGCGAACTTGCTCGAATGCACGCCCTGCCGCAAACATTGCAAATGTGCTTGCAAACACCTTTGTACCTGTTGCCATTATGCCCGCAGCTGTGCCCATCATATCGCCTTCCGATATACCTATATTAAAAAACCTTTCGGGGAATTCCTTTTTAAATATTATACTTTGTGTAGCTTTAGCAAGGTCTGCATCCAGCACTAAAAAATCGTTATCTTTGCCCATCTCGGCAAGCGCTCTTCCGTAAGCTTCTCTTGTTGACATAGCCATTATACACAAACCTCCCCTAATTCTTTCATAGCTGTTTTGTATTGCTCTTCATTTGGCGCCGCACCGTGGAAACCAACTTGGTTTTCCATAAACGAAACACCTTTGCCCTTTACCGTGCTACAAATAATTGCAGTTGGCTTGCCTTTTGTTTGTTTTGCGCTTGCCAGTGCACTTTTTATTTGCTCTACATCATGGCCGTCTATTTCAAGCACATTAAAGCCAAACGCTTTAAATTTATCGGCTATATTTAAAAGCGTCATAACTTCGTCGTTTGTGCCGTCTATTTGAAGTTTGTTATTGTCCACAAACACTGTTAAATTATCTAATTTATAGTGCGCAGCTGTCATTGCAGCTTCCCAAATTTGCCCCTCTTGCAATTCGCCGTCACCGCAAACGCAGTAAACTCTATAATCTTTTTTATTGTATTTGCCCGAAATTGCCATGCCGTTTGCCGCACTTAAACCTTGCCCGAGAGAGCCTGTAGACATATCCACACCGGGGATTTTATTCATACAAGGGTGCCCTTGTAAAAAGCTATCTATTTTGCGCAGTGTTTGCATTTCTTCTTTGGCAAAATAGCCTTTTAACGCTAAAGCCGCATACAAAGCAGGCGCAGCATGCCCTTTTGAAAGCACAAACCTGTCACGGTTTTCGTCTTTTGCATTATTCGCATCTATATTCATCTCGTCGAAGAATAAAACACTCATTATATCACATATCGAAAGTGAACCGCCGGGGTGGCCGCTTTGCGCGCTGTAAATCCCCTCTATAACTAATTTGCGCATGTCGTTTGCCGTTTTTTGCAACTGTTTTGTGTCAGCCATTATACTTTCCTCTCTAAAAAACAAATTTTAAGTACTAAAACTTATATTTTTGAAACACCTTTTATATTATAAACTTTTTAATTTAATTAATCAAGTATTTTAACTTCAAATTATACTGTAATTTAGTTGTTCTCTTTTAAAAACAAACAAAAAAAGAGCCCGCTTAATACAGTTAAAAAACTAATTAATTTAAGCGGCTCTTATATTACATTATATATATAGTTTATGCAGTAGTATTTTTTAGTAAATTAAATAGTCGGGTTCATTTCCAATTTCATACATAATAAATGAATCTACCACGCCCTCTTGCCCACCTGAGGCTATAATTGTAAGCCCGTCGTAATGGTATGTGTATATATACTTATCGTAAGTTGTCATAACTGCATTAGATTCACCCGGTATATACTCCGCCTCTTGCTCTGTGCCTAAATATGCATTTAAATCGCTTATATTGCGGCTTTGTGCAATTTCATCAGGCGCATTCGGGAACACATCTTTAAACATGGTTGGCGATGCATGATACATAAAATCTACTGTGAAATGGTCCGGGAAAAGGTTGTAATTTGGCAAACCTCTATCGTTTGTTGAGCTTGAATTGCTCCAAATCTCGTACATATCGGTGCCATCTATTACAAACTGGTAGTAAGTTAGCAAGCTTTGTGAACTGCTGTAATAATATATTATCGGTGTGCCACCCATAAAAAGCTCTGCCTCAACTTCGCCTGCGAAATTTGAATGAATTTGCTTTATTGTAGCATTATCACCCAAAACAGCCGCTTTGAAATTTTCGTTAACTGTTATTGGCGCCGCTTGTATTTCTTCATCATCTTCGCCATCTTGGCTTTCGTTTGCGCTGTTATCGGTGCTTGTTTGTGTGTCATTTTCGTTATCATTTCCGGCAGTCGGCGGTGCTTCGTCGTCTTGCTCATCGCTTTCATATATTGTGTCGTTATCATTATTGCTGCTGTCTATAAGGCCCAAGCTCTCTAAAATGCTGTTCAAAAAGCCGTCCTCGTCGTTGTTTTCGTTGCTTTCCTCTTCACCTGAATTAAACAGCCCGCCTAAAAAACCTTCGCCGTCTTGCTCTTCTTCGCTATTATTCGCGCCTGTTAAACCGCTTACCGCTCCATCTACCGCGCCCTCTATAGCGCCTTCAACTGCGCCTTCAACCGCATTTTCAACTGCTGTTTCCAAAAAATCGCAAGATGTAAAAAGCAGTGCAAAGCACAATATTAAAACTATTAAAAAATTTCTCAGTTTAATGTTTTTCACTTTTATTCACTCCTCATTTTATTCGTTAATTATCATCTGGGAATTATAAATACAATTGTGTGGTTACCTGCTTCAATTTTATCGCCATGATTAAGCGGCCTTTTTGTGTTTATGGGAACACCGTTTAAAAGTGTGCCGCCCGGGCTTAAATTTGTTATATTATACACCCCGTCATTTTCTTCTATTACACAGTGCTGTCTGCTCATTTTCAAATCATCGAACACAACATCGCATATATCACTGCGCCCTATAAACATAGTTTTTGCAATGGGCAGTGTAACCCTTTTGCCTGCGCCTGCGGTATTTGCCACTTCCAATATAATATTCTTATTGCTTTGATGCATAAAGTGCGCTTTTCCTGTTTCGCCCGAGTTTAAAGTTTGCGCTACCGGTGGCACATTATTTGTTGCCGCTTGCTCAACTACAGCCTGCTGTGCGCTTCGTTTTTTCACATTAACAATTATAATTACGCTTGCAATTGCAATAACCAAAGCAACTAAAAATATGTATGCGCCAATTGGTGCACCGCCGCTTTGCCCGTTTGCACCTGTTATTGAAGATTGTGCCACCACAGCGCCTGCCGCCTCAAAATTCACTTGCACGGCGTTACTCAAATTGTTTTGCTCAATAGATAAATCCACTATAGTTTCGCTGCTTATACTTAAACTGCCGCTTTGCGCGTTATTTAGAGTTAGCAAAACTGTTAGAGTTTGCTCGTTATATGCGGCTGCCTCTATGCCAACAGGTGTGCCGCTCTCGTCAAGCACAATATAATTATCACGGTTATTTGCACCGCTTACCGGCTCTGAAAAAGAGAGCTCTATTGTGTTATCACCGCTTTGGCTTGCCTGTAAGATTTGCGGCGCTATATCGTCGGGCACAAAAAAGTGGAATGTTGGCATATAGCTTACAATTTCATCGCTAACGCTAAAAATTATTTCCTGTGAGCTCTGCGGTAATATGTTAGACTGTGTATCAAACTTAGCTATATAAACTTCCCCGTTTAAATATTCGGTGTTTTGCGAAAACTGCACGGGTAAATCGCTTGCATTCACTATGCGAATTGCGCCGCCTGTAGTTCTTGCAAGCGCACCGAAATTATCTAAATTCTCCTTGCTTCCGTTATCAAAACCGAATGCATAAAGCGGCAAATTTGCATCTAAAAGCAAATTTTGCGCCTCTTGCGCTGTGTAGCCGCCCACATTGTAATCAACACTATCGGAAAAAACATACAGCAGTTTGCGCTGTAAAGCAATTTCTTCTTGCTTTGCAAGCCTTGAAACAGTTGCTATAGCGTCAAAAAATAGCGTACCCGCCTCGTTTGCCTGCATACTTTGCGCCGCATTTATTATTGCATCTGCGCTTGTTTCACGCTCTAAAAGCACACTCACTTCAACGCCGAATGTTATTAAAGTTACTGTGTCTTGCGCGCGCTTATTTTGCACAAATTCGTTGATACTCTGCTTTATAGCTTCAATTTGCGCACTTGTTGTAGAAGTTGAAACATCTACTAAAAAATAGTGGTGTGCAATTTCGTTTTCATCTTGTTTTACCACTTCATTAGCTATAATTTCCCTTTGCCCTATGCCAAGTTTCACAGAACTTGCCTCAGGCATTGACGGTGCATAAAAATAAACGTCTATTTCAGGCATTACCGATGCAAATTGCTCAATGCGTAAGTTTTCACTTGCAAAAGAACTTGTGCAAAGCAAAAGTAAAACCGATAAAACAATTAGCGCGCTCGCTATTTTTTTTACCATAAACGCCCCTCCTTACAATAAGGCACAAAAGTGAAATTTGATGTGCCTATTTCTATAATTTCATCGCCTTTAAGCACAATGCTGTTTTCTAAAACTTCGCCGTTCACAACAACAATTTCGCCCCTGCCCCTCGCCAGCAAAAATATGATTTTATTAGGCTCGAACACCAAAGAGCAGTGGTCTTCACCGCTTACGCTCTCATCGTCCGGTATGGCAATATCGCTTTTCACGCTGCGCCCAATAAAATTGCGCCCTACGTGCAAATTATACGCCCTGCCTTTTTCTTTACCCTTTGTGCACACAAGCCAGCCCACAACAGGCTCAACGCCCATTTTTTCTTTATATATGCCAACAGTGCGCTCGTCGTTACTTGAAAAGCCGCCTAAATCAATTTTATAACTGCCGCTTTGATTAGAGCTTTGCATAAAACTTGAAGGTATGCCATACTGCGTTAGCTCGTCATTCATAGCTCGCTTTTTTGGTAAAGGCGCCTCACAATGCGGGCACTTTTCAAATTTTTCATCGTCGTAAAAATGTCCGTTATCGCATTTTTGTACTGCCATACTAAACTCCGTTTCTATGCTTTGGTTTTATATATTACGCCTGCTCTTAACTAAAATGGCGCAGAATTTCTACGGTTTGCTAAAAGCCGCCGCTGTGCATAAATTTCTCATTTGTATGCGCTGTGCAAAATATAATGGGCTTTGCACTGCACGGCTAATGCTTTTTGCAATTTCAAACGTAAGAAACCGCAATAGCGGAAAAGTTATCCATATGGTTACCTTTTCCTGTCTTTACAACAATTTGCTTCATGTTCAAAAGCCATGCATTAACATCTTTTGTGCTTTTCAGCTGCTTTATCATATCTTTTTCGTCTATCCATTCCCAAAAACCGTCGCTGCAAAGCAAAAAGTTCATATTGGGCGCCAAAGGAATAGCCGGTGAAAAATCTATTTTCGGCGGCGCTGAGTCGTTACCTAAAACGCGCACAAGCCTGTTTCTATCCTCGTGGAAGCGAATGTCTTTTTCCTTAATCTCCCCTTGCATTACAAGCATTTGCGGAACGCTGTGATCAAGCGTTCTTGAAATAAGCTTGTTCTTGCCGAATAAATATATGCGGCTATCGCCAACGTGTGCGCAATAGGCAGTGTTATTTATTACAAGCAAAATTGTAATTGTAGTTTTACATGCATCAAACCTTTGCGCCGCTTGTTGCAGGGCAAAAATATCGCTTTGTGCCTGTTCAATACAGCGTGTTATCATAGCCTGGGGCTCTAAGTTTTCCTCCATGAAAACTTTTTTCACCGCACTTACTGCGGCATTGCTCGCTACCTCTCCCGAGCCGTGGCCGCCAAGCCCATCGCATAAAACAAATAAATAGTCGTTTCCTTTAGTGCAAACAGAAATGCTATCTTCATTTTTTTCTCGCTCGCCTGCTTCGCTTAAAAAAGAATATGTAATCATAAGTTTTACCATTCCTTATATAAATTAAATCGTAAACGATTGTGTTTTCAATATAATAGCTGTTAGCAAGTGCTTTAAACTTGCCTGTTTTGCGCAAATTTATGCGCTACTGTATATTATCTTTACTTGCTATAATATGCAGCTGTGCCAAAACACCATGGTTACAGTATTTCGGCACAGCCGCTTTATTAAATAATTAAAGTGCAATTTTAATTAAGCTTGAACCTGTTTTCTCTGTTGCCAAGTGCTATTATTGTGCCGCGTTGAATTTGTGTTGCCATGTTTGCAACAAGGCGGTTGCCGCCATCAATATATGTGCCGTTGCTTGAATAATCTGTTACCATGTATACACCGCTTTGCGCATTGTAAACAATGCTGCAATGTTTGCGGCTTAGTTTTTCTGCGTTTTTGTCTATAATTAAATTGCAAGTGCCATCGCGGCCTATAAGCAGTGGCTCGTTTGCGGCAAGAGGGATATCTTGGCCCGCATACATACCTGAAAGGCCTGAAATTGTGCCGGGTTTTGCAGCTTGAGGTGCAGCTTGTGCGCCGCCTTGAGGAACATTTGCAAAGTTTTGTGCAGAGCCTTTAATTGTTTGCGCTTTTGAAACGCCGCCGTAATCGTAATTGTTTGTGAAAGCAATTAAAATGTCAAGCATATCGCGGAAGAAATTCATACCGGGGATAAAAACTGTGATAGCCATGTGAGGCATAATATCAAAAGCTACATAGAATTTATATCTGTAATAAACATTGTAAGCAAGGCAGCCTAATAGGTATATTGCAACAACTATTACAGCAAATGCAAACCATTGGAATGCACTAATTGCAAGAATTAAAACAAATAAAATTGCCGCATAAATTACATAGCCCTCGAACAGGAACATTTTCCACCATTGCTCATCTACTATTTTCAATTTGTAAATAGTTTTTGCAAAGGGAACAAATGGCATCCAGTCTTTCTCAAGGCCTGCTTTGCGGCCTTGATATAGGGTTGTGAAACCTTGGAACGCCCAGCCTGCAATAAATACAACTAAGCCTGATACTACGCTAAAAACTGTAAGTAAAGTGCCAAGTGCGGCTAAACCGCTTAAAATACCTGTTAACATTTCCATAATATAATCCTCCTAATTCTATTTGTTATCATTTGTTTCCCAAACAAATGTATCAACACAGCAGGGAACAAACATTAACTCTGTTTTGCCAATTAAAATTTTGTCGTGAGATTTAAGCGGTTGTGGGCTTAAAACAACATTATCGTTTAAATAACAAAGCTCTTTGCTATCGCCCGGTTGCATTAAGAATAAATTTCCTCTGGGCTCGTAAACCACAACAGCGTGCCTTTCACGGCTAACAGTGTTGTCTTTTGTAATGCTAACGTCCATATCGCCGCTGCGGCCTATGAAGTTTCTGCCGCTTTTTAGGCGGAAATCTTCGCCGAAATGCTCGCCTTTAATGCATACAAGCCAGCCCACAACAGGCTCTTTACCTATAGCTGATGAGAAAAAGCCAACTGTTTTATTATCGTCGTCAATAACCGGTGCGCTTGGTGTTTGCACTGCTGCGTTAACTGCATCTTGAAGCGAGCTTACGCCCGATACAGGCACTGCCGCAGGTGCACCTTGAGGTGGTGGAGGTGAAGTAAGCGCTACTGTTACTTCGTCGTTACCGCTCGCTTGAAGCGGCATAGTTAAATCGCTGTTTCCTGCGCTTCCTCCTGAGCAATGAGGGCAACTTTTAAAGCTTTCACTGTCGTAAAAATGTCCGTTATTGCACCTAACTAAATTCATAATAATTTCTCCTTTTTAACAATTTATTACACGGTTTGGCTATCCGTTTAATACTAAATTAATTTCCTGTGTATCGCAAAAGCACCGATGTTGTGTTATCTTGTGCATTAAAGCCGGCGTCTACCGCGCTTATAACAAGCCTGTGCACGCTTTCTTTTAATGTCAACTTCTCGCTTAAAATATTAAGTATTTCCTCATCATCAAGGCTTTTTGTAACGCCGTCACTGCAAAGCATAATAACATCGTTTGGCATTAAAGTGAACGGCGAAGACGATAAATCTATAAGCTCTAAACTCGGTGCGCCCAAATAACTTACAAGCGCCTCTTTTTGCGGGTTTGTATCTGCAGCTTGCTGGGTAATTTCGCCGCTCTCAACTTTTTTTTGAAGTTGCAGTGCATAATTATGGTCTTTTGTAAGCCTTGCTATTTCGCCGTTTCTAACAAGGTAAATTCTGCTGTCGCCAACGCTTACCCAATATAGCTTATCTTGTTTTATACATGCGCAAACTAAAGTAGTTCCCGCCTCTTTACCTTTAGATAAAAACTTCTCGTGCATTACATCGTTTGCACTGTATGTTACTTTTAAAAGCAATTTCGGAATATCATCTTGCTCATCAAAATCTTGCAATAATTTCGCATAGTGCAAAACCACTTCGCCGCTTGCAAGCTCACCGCTATCCATACCGCCCATTCCATCGCATAAAACTGCTAAAACAGCGGGCTTTTCAAAAGCAGGTGCACTAACAAAAAATGCATCTTGTTGGTATTTCCTCGTGCCTATATGCGTCATTGCGGCAGTGTCTATTAAAGGCTGTTTTTCATCTTCATTTAGCTGCTTTTCTAATTGTGCATCCGTGTCAACTTCACTTAAAAGTACTTCTTTAAGCTCTTGCACATCCTGTGCATCTAAACTAACTGTTACATTATCTTCTGTAACTTTTAATTTTAATTCAGGGCTTTCTATTTTCTTTTTCCTTTTAAAAAAATTTAACATAACCCAACCTCCAGCACGCACTCGTTTGCTACAATGCTGAACCTACTTTTCGGCATTAGCTTATATGCGCTTTGTTTTTGAAGCCTGTTACCATTTATATAAGTTCCGTTAGATGATATATCAACTAACAGAAAAACCCCTTGCTTTTCATCATAAGACAGCTCACAGTGAACACGGCTTATATTTTTATTATCTATTATAAT
>CAYJPD010000040.1:12846-17099 GCA_964371975.1 uncultured Bacteroides sp. | reverse complement strand
TATAATTATGGCGAATACGGGTATACACGAGGTGGCGGCACAATTTTCCATGCGGGCATTGATGTGAACGGCTTAGACAGCGATTTGGTGCTTATGCCCTCTTACAAGGGTAAAAGCATAAGCGGCACAGTTACATCTTCGCGCATAATTGAAAAAAGCACAGGCGATTTAACATGGGAGTGGGGCTATTATGTATGCGTTAAATTAGACGCAGATCAAACGCCCGATGTTGTAAACTACCTTTATTTTTGCCACAACGAGAAAAATTTGGTTAATGTTGGGCAAAAGGTAAAAACAGGCGATGTGCTTGCGAAAATGGGTAACACAGGCAATGCGGCGTTAGCCTCGCCGCCTTTAAAACATGTGCACTTTGAAGTTAGGCAATACACATGGAGCGGCGGCTTGAACCCTGAAAGTTACACACAAACGCAAAACAAAGCCGGCATTTATGGGCAAGAGCCCCAAAAAGAAGCGAGTGAAGAGCAAATTTCAATAGTTTTAAACGAAGCAAAAGCGCCGCTTGGAACACTAACGGCACTATATAATATAAATGTTCGCAGTGCGCCAAGCACAAATTGCGATATTTTAGGGCTGTTTAAAGCGGGCACAAATGCAGAGTTTTATGAAAGGCAAGATGCGTGGGCGCGCGTTAAAGCAGGCGAGGGTTATGCGTGGATAATGGCAGAGCCTTACACGGAGGTTAAAAATGCATGACGAAATTAATTTAATATTGCAGCTTTGTGTTTATGCACTAACTTTTGGCGTGTTTTACGGCACAACTTCTCAGCGTTTAAAACAGTTAGAGCGCACAATTGAAAGCCAGCAGGAAATGTTTGAACAGCTTTGCAAACTTAGTGGCAGCCTTGAAACCGCAAACAACAGAATTTGCGATTTGAGAAAAGATGTGCAAATTTTAAAAAGGGAAATTCAAGCGAAAAATGCGCATATAAGCTAATTGAAAAAACATTTAATATACAAAGGCTTATTAAAAAATTGCATTGTACCAATTAAAAAAGGAGCTAAAGATGAACGAAGAAAACAATATTTCAAAAGGCACTGTAATTCGCACAGTTTTACTTATTGCAGCCCTTGTAAATCAAGTGCTGTTGGCAATAGGAAAAAGCCCACTGCCAATTGAAAGTGAGCAAGCGCAGCAGCTAATTAGCTTGCTGTTTACAGGTGCAGCCTCTTTAATTGCATGGTGGAAAAACAACAGCTTTACAAAAAACGCCATTGCGGCAGATGAAGTGCTTGCAACATTGCAGCAAGAAAACAGCACAAACAAAGGGTAATTAAAGGCGTGTTTCAAAAAAGCTTAACTATTTAAAACAACTTAAATTAATGAGGCTGTGACGTAATTGTCATTATGCACAAAAATGTAGGGGCGGTCCTGTGTGACCGCCCCTACATCATTGGTTTTACTGTCGGTTTCGAACGAACACATAGGCTCGCCCCTGCATTTATTCGTCAAATTAATGAGTTTTGTTCTATTGTGTCACAGCCCCCGGTTGCACTAACAAAACCGAATATTCTTATAAGCAAGTGAAAAACCAATAAACATTACTCGCCAAACACTTTTAAGTAATCTGCTTTAAACTTTTCTATGCCTACATCTGTTAAAGGGTGCTTTGTCATTTGCTCTATAACGCTGTAAGGTACCGTTGCTATATCTGCACCGGCAAGTGCGCAATCTGTCACATGAATTGGGTTTCTAACGCTTGCCGCTATAATTTCAGATGTAATATCATCATACATTGCAAACATATCGCTTATAGTTCTAATTAAATCCATGCCGTTTGTGCTTATATCGTCAAGGCGCCCCAAAAACGGTGAAACATAAGCGGCGCCGGCCTTTGCGGCAAGCAGCGCTTGGTTTGCGCTGAAAATAAGCGTTACGTTGCATTTAATGCCCTCGCTTGAAAGCACTTTTGTAGCCTTTAGTCCCTCAACAGTCATGGGAATTTTAACAACCATATTAGGGTGAATTTTAGCAATTTCTCTGCCCTCTTCTATCATTTTTTGCGCAGTTTCACTTGTGGCTTTAACTTCGCCTGAAATAGGGCCGTCTACAATAGATGTTATCTCTTTAATAACCTCGTTAAAATCGCGCCCCTCTTTTGCAATTAAACTGGGGTTGGTGGTAACGCCGCAAATAACGCCCATATCTGCCGCTAATTTAATGTGCTCGGTGTTTGCTGTGTCAATAAAAAATTTCATAATTATTACCTTTCCGCCGCTCTTACGACATAAATTACTAAATAACAATATAATTATATAAAACTATTACAGAAATTGCAAGAAAAAACATATAACCATTAATAGGCATTTATTCTTTTTACACAAATTTTATTAGCTATTGTAATAATTTCTTGACAATTAATAGCAAATACTTTAAAATATATAATTGAAATAGTAGTGGCATTAGTGCTTTAATTAATTTATAAAATTTAATTTTTTATTGATTTTTTGCAAGTTACATGCAAAAGCAATGTTATATAAAATTTATGCCTTGTGTAAAACCAAAAGGCAAATTATGTTTATAATGTATGAACGTATAGATTAAAAAAAGAAGCAAAAGATAATAGCAGCACATAAAATAAGAAAAAAGCATTTTTATTGCTTTTTAACTCGAATTTTAATTTTTTTATAAATGTGCTTATGTCACAGTGTTTTAAAGTAAAAGAATAGGAGACTTAAATTATGCCAGACATACCGGCATGGATTGCTTTAGTGCTTTTCGCAGTTGTAGCGGTATTGTTCTTTTTTATAGGAATTGCATATCGCCGTAAAATGGCAGAAGCCAAAATAGAAAGTGCGGAAACCGAAGCTACTCGCATTATAAATGATGCGATGAGAACATCCCAACAAAAGAGAAAAGAAGCCTTAATAGAGGCAAAAGACGAAGCGCTTAAAATGAAATCTGAGGCAGATAGGGAAATTAAGGAAAGGCGCAACGAGCTTACAAGGCAAGAGCGCCGCTTAGACCAAAAAGAAGAAAATATTGATAAAAAAACAGCGCTAATTGAAGAAAAAGAAGTAGACTTAAAAGCGAGAGTAGAGCTTGCCGAGGCAAAATTTGCAGAGATAGAGCAGCTTAAAATTCGCGAGATGGAAAAGCTTGAGAGCATATCTACTTTAAGCCAAGAGCAAGCGCGCGAATTACTGTTAAAGCGCCTTGATGAACAGCTTACCCACGAAAAAGCAATGCATATATCAAGCTATGAAACAAACCTTAAAGACGAATGCGATACAATGGCGAAAAACCTCATAAGCCAAGCAATAGCAAGATGTGCGGCAGACCATTCAAGCGAAACGACGGTATCTGTTGTAACATTGCCGGGCGATGAGATGAAAGGGCGCATAATTGGGCGCGAGGGCCGCAATATACGTGCACTTGAAACAGCAACAGGCGTTGATTTAATTATTGACGATACCCCTGAGGCAATAACTCTTTCCAGCTTTGACCCTGTGCGAAGAGAAGTTGCCCGCATGACACTTGAAAAGCTTATTTCAGACGGGCGCATTCACCCTGCACGCATAGAGGAAACCGTTGAAAAATGCCGCTCGGAATTAGAGCTTGCAATGAAACGTGAAGGCGACAAAGCTATTATGGACGTTGGCCTACACGGTGTTCACCCCGATTTGGTAAAGCTTATAGGCCGTTTAAGATACCGCACAAGCTACGGCCAAAATGTGCTAAACCACTCAATGGAAGTTGCTTATTTATCCGGCATTTTAGCCGCAGAACTTCACATGAATGTAACGCAGGCAAGGCGCGCAGGCCTTTTCCACGATATAGGCAAAGCGCTTGACCATGAAATTGAAGGCAGCCATGTTTCTATTGGCGTTGAAATAGCGAAGAAGTACAAAGAGAACCCGGCGGTTATCCACGCTATAGAAGCCCACCACGGCGACGTAGAGCCGAAAACTCCACTTGCTTTCTTAGTTATGGCGGCAGATGCCATTTCAGCGGCAAAACCGGGCGCAAGGCGTGAAAACGTTGAAAATTATATTAAGCGCCTTGAGAGCCTTGAGGAAATTGCAAACGGCTTTAGCGGCGTTGATACAAGCTTTGCAATTCAAGCCGGGCGCGAAGTGCGCATTATGGTTAAGCCCGATGTTATCACAGACGATGAAATTATAATTTTAGCTCGTGATATTTCACGCAAAATTGAAGAAGAGCTGGATTATCCGGGCCAAATAAAAATTAACGTTATAAGAGAATCAAGAGCAATTGAATATGCAAAATAATA
>CAYJPD010000040.1:11447-12746 GCA_964371975.1 uncultured Bacteroides sp. | reverse complement strand
TATTTAAACAATAAGTGTAAATTTTGTGAAAAAATTGCCAAAGCTATTGTAAATGAAAAATTAATATGATACAATGAAATCACAAAATATACCGAATTTGTATATTTTGCGATATAGGGACAATTTTCAATTATTTACATTAGTGGTTTAGAGAAATAGGTGATTTTATGGCAAAAAGTTTTATTAGCATAGGCGTATCAATTGCCGTTTTGGCAGTTGTGGGGTTAACTTTTTTGTTTAGTGCAACAGCACAAGAGGAGGGCAATGTGCAAAACACAGGAGCGAGCGCAGGGAACGATTACGAGCAATTAGGCTTACCGCAAGATAAAAACCTTAAAACCATATATCTCGCAGGCGGCTGTTTTTGGGGCGTTGAAGAGTATATGGACCGCTTAGACGGTGTTTACCACGCAAGCTCCGGTTACGCTAACGGAACAACCGAAGAGCCCACTTATGAAGAGGTTTTATATAAGAACACAGGGCATGCGGAAACGGTTAAAGTTATTTACAGTGCCGACGAAACTAATTTAACACAGCTTTTAACAGAGTTTTTCAAAGTGGTGGACCCTGTTAGCATTAACAGGCAGGGAAATGATATGGGCACACAATATCGCTCGGGGATATATTATGAGAGCGAAGATGATAAAGAGCAAGCGCAGGCGTTTTTAGATAACTTGCAAAAAGATTATAAAGACGAGCTTGCAGTTGAGCTTGTGCCGCTCGACAATTATCACGAGGCTGAAGAGCGCCACCAAGATTATTTGAAGAAAAACCCTAACGGCTATTGCCACATAGATTTGCCGCCGCTAAAAGAAGACGAGCAAGAACCGACAATAGACCCGGAGGGTTTCACCATGCCAACAGATGAACAAATTCAAGAAGATTTAACATCTTTACAATATGATGTAACGCAAAACGGTGGAACAGAAAGACCATATAGCAGTGAATATGATAAATTTTTCGAGCCGGGCATTTATGTTGATATAGTTACAGGCGAGCCTCTTTTCTCCTCAGACGATAAATATAACTCGGGAACGGGCTGGCCAAGCTTTACAAAGCCTATAGCCGAAGATGTTGTAACAGAGCACGAAGATAATAGCATTGGTATGAGTAGAGTTGAAGTTAAAAGCAGAATTGGCGATTCTCACTTAGGGCATGTGTTCACCGACGGCCCCGAGCAAGAAGGCGGACTGCGCTACTGTATAAACGGCGCCGCACTTGAATTTGTACCCTACGATGAGATGGAAGAAAAAGGCTATGGCGAGCTAATGCAATATATTAAATTACAATAATACCTCA
>CAYJPD010000040.1:0-11347 GCA_964371975.1 uncultured Bacteroides sp. | reverse complement strand
GAAGAAAAAGGCTATGGCGAGCTAATGCAATATATTAAATTACAATAATACCTCACAGTCATGATAACTCCTTATAATGCATTTATGGGCGCTGCAATCGGCAGCGTCCATAAATGTTTTAGGGCAAAGCTAAAACACTTCTTTCGGCGTTTGCTGCAAAACATCTGCTCGGTTACATACAAAAGTATGCGCCCTCACGCTGTTTTTTGCCGCCTTGAAATAAGCGCTTTCCCGTTTGCCCTAAAAGAAAAGCAAAGCTAAAACACTTCTTTCGGCGTTTGCTGCAAAACATCTGCTCGGTTACATACAAAAGTATGCGCCCTCACGCTGTTTTTTGCCGCCTTGAAATAAGCGCTTTCCCGTTTGCCCTAAAAGAAAAGCAAAGCTAAAACACTTCTTTCGGCGTTTGCCCTAAAATAAAAAGCTCGATGTTTTAATAACATCGAGCTTTTTTATGCTTTAAAGAGCTATTTCTTTGTTTATTATGCGCTGTTTCAAATTCAAAACTTTATCATAAATTAAAGACATTGTTTGCAAAAATTCTTCATCAGTTTTTCCCGAGGGGTCATCAAGGCCCCAGTCTTCGCGGTGCTTTGCGGGAAAAGCCGGGCACTGCACATTGCAGCCCATTGTAACTACAATGTCTACAGGTGGAATATCGCTTAAAAGTTTGCTGTGCTGTGTTTTCTCCATATCAATGCCGTGCTGTTTTATTAAAAGGCGCACAGCGTCTTTATTTATATTCGGCCTTTGCTCTGTGCCGGCAGAATAGCTTTCAAACACATCGCTTGCAAGGTGCTTTGCAAGCGCCTCTGCCAATTGGCTTCTACATGAATTGTGCACGCATATAAATGCTACTTTTGGTTTCATTGGCGTTCCTCTTAAACTATACTATGTTTTTAGCGCTGTATGTGTTGCGTGCACTTTCATCTAATGCAATTTCAAATTGTGCGCTCTCTTCATCAATTAAAGCAGAGAAATTATCAAAAGCTATTTCGCTAACAATGCTATCTCTATAAGTGGTGGTAAATTCTTCTTCATCTTCAAAATTTGGCACAAAGTGGTATACAGCAATAGGGCTTTGTGTGCTTGAAAGCATTGAATCGCCCTCGCTTGCAGCTAAAATTTGCTCTGCGTCGTCTGCGCTATAGTATAACTCAACACTTTCAGATGTTACAAAATTAGAGGTGATATATTGCGAAACAAGCTCGTCTGTAATTTCAATTCCGGCAATCTCAGCGGCTGCATCTAAAGCCTCGCGGCCCTCTTCGTCCATTGTGCCTGTTTTCAAATCGTCAACTAAATCTTCCGCTACGCCTTGAATTTGTGCTAATTCTTCATCGCTAAGCGCTGTGCCGTCTGCCTTAGCATCGGGGAAAGTTAGCGTGCTTATTTTTTTGTACGTTTCGTTCATGTAGTCCATAGCCTGCTCGTCGCTAATGTTCTCGCTCTCTTGCTCTGTATACTCGCTAAGAAGCCTTTCAAACTTTGTTTCTATTAAATAATAATCAACATAGGTTTGCTCGCCTATACCGTTTGCGGAATAAGTTTCAGCTAAATATGAGTAATTGAAAGCCGCGCTTTGCGAAGTGGAAGCTATTTCTTCGTCTGTGAATAAATCCTCAGGTGAATTTTGCTCTATCCACGCATAACGCTGTAAGCTTAAAAGTAGTTCATCGTTAATATATTGCTCGCCTGTTTTATCCTCTATAGTTGCTGTGAAAACATCGTCGTTTGCATCCTCTAAAAGGTTAACAGCTCTGCTGTAGGCGTTGAATTGATACATTAAGTAAATGCCGGCTGAAATATCGGTTTCGCCAACAGTTCCCACGCTTTGCGGCGTTGTTGTGTGGCAAGCGCTAAGTGCAATTATTAGCACAAGCGCAAGGCTTATTGTTTTAAAAAATTTACTGTACAAAATTTTACCTCCGAAATAATTTATAGAATAACACATTAAATTTTATATTTGGCTAAGCAAAAAAATTCATATAATATAATGGCTTTTTGCAATCTGCTTTATATTATACATTTTTTTGTGTTATATGACAATAGCTTTGCAAAATTTTTACTGTTTGTTCATTGTGTTTTTAACAGTTTTTATTAAATTTACACTAAAAACAAATTAAAGCGCATTGCAAATTAGCATTACAAATAAAATATTGCATAAGTTTTTAACTTGCTTAAAGAAGTTAAAACGTGGTATAATGTATTTATTATTAAATATAAAGGTGTGGTATTGCTTTGATAAATATTAGTAAAAAAACAGCCATAACTCTTCTTGGAGTAGGCATAGCAATTGCGCTTTTTGCGTGGAGTTTAAATAATTTACAAACTGTTTGGCAAGTTGTGCTAAACATAATAGATGTAGCTTACCCACTAATATTGGGGTGCATTATAGCGTTTGTTTTAAATTTGCCTATGCGCTTTTTTGAAAGGCATGTAATGACAAAAACAAAAAAGCCCGGCTTAATTAAATTAAGAAGGGCCTTGGGCATTGTAATTTCGCTAATATTAATTGTTGCAGTGCTTTTATTTATAACAATATTAGTTGTACCTGAAATTGGCAATGCGCTTTTGCTTTTAGGGCAAGCGGTAGCAGAGTTCTTGCCGCAAGTGGCACTTTGGGCAACAAACACATTAGCGCAAGATGAAAGCCTTATTGAACTGGTAAACGGGCTTAATTTCCAGTGGAGCGAAATAGTAAACGATGCAATTAACTATGCAACCACAAGCATAAGCACGGTGCTTGGCGGCGCGGTTAATGTAGTTAGCGTTATAGCGGGCGGAATAACAAATGCGGTTTTAGCGCTTATATTCGCAATTTATATTTTAATGTCGAAAGAGCTGTTAAAGCAGCAGTTTAGCACATTGTTTGAAGTTTTACTGCCAAGCAAACTTTATATAATATTAACGCATGTTGTTAAAATGGCAAAAACCGCTTTTTCAAACTTTGTGGTGGGGCAATGTGCAGAAGCTGTAATACTGGGCGTTTTATCTTTTGTTGGTATGACAATATTCGGCTTCCCTTATGCAACAACAATAAGCGCGCTTGTGGGAATGCTTGCGCTAATTCCTATTGTTGGTGCGTTTTTGGGTGCTATAATAGGTGCGTTTTTAATTTTGATGGTAAACCCCATTCAAGCAATTTGGTATTTGGTGTTTTCCATAGTTCTTCAACAAGTTGAGGGCAATTTAATTTACCCTAAAGTTGTGGGCAGTAGCGTTGGCTTGCCCGGTATGTGGGTGCTTGCGGCGGTAACTATAGGCGGCGGCCTGTGGGGCGTTGTTGGTATGCTTGTTATGGTGCCGCTTTTCAGCATATTATTTGCGCTTGTGAAGCTTATGGTGAAAGCCGGCAAAAGCAGGAAAGAAATGAACGCTCAAAATGACAACAACCCAAAACAAGCAGGCAGTGCCCTTATTGAGGCGATAGTTCAGCTTGAAGAGGAAGAGCAAGCAGCAAAAAACAAGAACACCAAAAAGGCAAAAAAAAATAAAGCATAAAGAATTAGCTCATATTACTTTAATTGATAAAGCAGCTAAAAAACAAAGGTGAAGGTATTGCAAAAACAGAGTGTTAAAACGCAAAAACAGCATATGATAAAAAGCGGCATAACCGAGTTAAAAAAAGTGAAAAGCCTTGCAGGGGGCGGCATTTTAAGCGCGTTGGGGCTTGTTATAAACCAGTTTACAATACAAATTGGCACAATTTTAGAAATAGGCTTTTCTTTTGTTGCCATGGCGATAACCGGCTTTTTATATGGCCCTTTTGTGGGTATGCTTTGCGCTGTCGCTTTCGATTTAGCAGGCTTTATGCTTCGCCCAAACGGGCAGTTTTTCATAGGCTTCACGCTCAATGAAATGCTTGCGGCGGCAATATACGGCTTTGTGCTTTATAAAAAGCCCGTAAGCTTAAAGCGCACATTTTTAGCCTGCCTTTTAGTAGTTATTGTTATAAATTTATTTTTAACGCCCATGTGGCTTAATTTACTATATGGCAACGCAGAATTTCTAAGCGCATTGCGCCTTGTTAAAAATGCAATAAAGCTTCCTGTAGATACCCTTTTGCTTTTTTCGCTGCTAAGGCTAAGTGCAAAACTTAAAACATGATGCGCTTTAAAATAAGTAAGATACAACAAAAAAGAGCTTTAGCGAGTGTTAAACCGCTAAAGCTCTTTATAAATTGCTAAATTAATATTGTTTTGGGTACATTTTATTAACTTGGTCTTGCATTATAATTATGTTAATCCAACCGAAGCCCAAAAGGGTAAGCACTAAGTATAAAACGCTGTTATCTGTGCCTGTAACAAGTGCAAAGCACTTGCCCATTTTATAGTACCAGAATACCATATAAATTCCACATGTGATTAAGCTTAGTAAAAATACAGTTAAAAAGCTTTTGTCCCATTCAGCAGGTGCCACAGTTCTTGCTGTGTTATTAATACATGCCATCCAATAAATGCCGTAAATGCCACATGTTACAATTGAAAGCAATATGCAAACTACTATGTTCTTGTTCATGATTTTTCTCCTATTAATATATATTTTTTGTTGCTAACGAAAGTTTAAAAGAAAATGCAAATAGCCATAAGAATGACAAATATATTAAAGGCTTTTAAACCGTTAGCTTTAAACTCATTCAAAATTATAACACCATAATTCTCTGCATGTCAACAAAAACAGACAAATTTCTGTAAATAGCCCACAAAATTAAGCAAATAATACAAAACAGGCAAAGCGCATAAAAAACTTTGCTTTTTATTTTCTTTTCGTTTATCCAAGCATACCAATAAGTGAAAAGCACAATTAAAAGAAAAGGCGATAATAAAACAAGGCCGGGGTTTGCGGCAAAGGCATCATAAAAGCGCAGCTGCAAAAGGGCAATAGCCATGTGGGTTATGCCGCAAGCAGGGCACAAAAGCCCTGTGTGCTGCTTAATTAAGCAAGGTAAATAAAGGCCGGTAACTTGCCCTTGTGCATAATACAAAAGGCCTATTAATATAATGGCAAAAGTGCCCGCGATACGCTTTTTCTTTTTTGTGTTTAATATGCTGTTTATTTTATCACACTGCATGAATAATCCTTAATTTAAACGTGAAACTACTGAACATTATCAAGCACACTTTGCGCTATAGCATCGCCCATAAGCCATATATCTTGCTCGTTTACAATACTGCTGTATTCGGCAGGGTTTACCATAAAGCCTGCTTCAAACAGCACAGAGGGACATATATTATTGCGTGCAACATAGTAATAACCCCATTTAGCGCCTCTATCAGGGCGGCTTGTTGCCGCAACGCTGTTTGTTACAAGGCTTTGCGCAAGCATTTCGCTCATAGGCGTGAAATAATAGCACTCTATGCCGCTTGCGTCGTTTGCATCTGTTGTTTCAGCCACGCTGTTGTGGTGCACGGATATAAAGAAATCGGGCATATAGTGCGTTATAAGGGCATTTCGCTCTTCAAGCTCTAAAAATACATCGTCGCTGCGTGTTAAATAAACAGTAGCGCCCATTTGCTCAAGCCTGGTTTTTGCAGCCATTGTAACTGCTAAGTTCACATGTTTTTCGCTTGGTGCATCTAAACCGCCAACGCCTATTGCGCCGGAGTCTGTGTCGCCATGGCCTGCATCTAATAAAACGCTAACGCCAATTAGTGGCTTTGCGGCGTTTTCTGTGTTAAGCTTGGGCGTGTTTTTTAAATAGAGCACAACATTGCCGTCTTCATACTCAACGCTGTAGCCGTGTAAAGGCTCGCTGAAATATAAAAGCAGTTCTTTTGCGCCGTCGGCTATATCGTTCACCTGTAGGTTTTGCACCATAGCGCTGCCGCTAATATTAAAATCGCTTGCTATATCTGTATCAAAAAAGCGAAGGCTTAAAGTGTTCTCTGAAAGGCTTGTGAAAGCAAGGGGCGTGCCGCTACCTGTAAAAGTGAGCTTTTCACCGTTTATGTCCGGCATCGCCTGTGCGCTTGCGCTGTTGAGAGCGGCGCGCACTGTTTGCTCGGGTGCAGGGGTAGTGTTTCGTGCAAGCACATAGCCGCCACCTGTTATTTCATACGCCCAAGTGGGTGCACCGCTGCGGTATGTTAAAACGCTGCTTTGCACATAAACCTGTGCGCCTTGCCTTGCGGTGTCTATAATGGCGGCATCGTTGCCGGCGTCGCTTAAAACGCTGGCTATCCAGTTTGCTATAATAACATACTCGCCCTCAACTGCCTGTGTGCCGTCTTGCGGCTGTGTGGTGGAGGTGCTTGAAGAGCCGCTTGAAGTGCCCGAAGATGAACCGGAAGAGCCACTCCAAGTTGGCTGTGTGAGAATATGGGTATAAGTTAAATCGCCCTGTTTTAGCTCGAAAATATTCTCGCCGCTGTGAATATCAACCAATACACCGAAAAAGCCGCCGTCATTAGTTTGAGTAATTTCAGTGCCGTTTAAATATAAAGGCAAATTAGGCTCGCACGTGCCCATAATATAGCGTGTGCTTGTGTAAATGGGTGTGTCTTGCGTTGGGAACGTTATTTGAAGCGTTTGTGGTGGCGTATAGTTTAAAAGGCCCGTTGCAGCTATGGGCTGTGAGGCCGCACTTTGAATTGTGGCAAAAGCTTTGCCAAATTCAAGCGCAAGGGCGTAGTCGTCAACTACAAGGCCGTTATAGCCGGCATTTAGCGTTTGCGAAAAAGCGGAGGAGGGGTTTGCCCACGCGCCTGCCGCTGTATAAAAAAGCGCAGTAGTGTTTTCGGTTAACGGCTGCAACATGCCAAATTCACTCTCGGTTTGCTCTTCGTAATACATGCCTGTGAAAGAGTAGCTTTCATAAACATTTTGAGCAATATCTAAGTGCTCTTGCTCTGTTATAAACTGCTCTGTAACAGTGCCGAAAACGGCTATATTGTTTTGAATAGCCACGGCTGTTAAATAGTCCATAGGGTCGAATTTATTGAAAAGCTTGTCGTTTGCGCTAACATTTTGCAAAGTGTTTATACTGCGGTTTCTGCCGAAAATTGAATATTCCTCGCCGCTGTTTGAAATAAGTTTTATAAAAACACTGTTAAAGCCGTTAGCTTTGGCAAAGCTAATAAAATTATCTATAAATAACTGTTGCTCCTCTGTTGTTTTTAGCATAGCAAATGCGTCTATTTCGCTAACAGAAAGGCTAAGGCCGTTTATGGGCGCGGTTAATTGTATAGGCTGTGCTTTTTGGCCGCTGTTTAATATATTTGCGTTAAACAGTAAAAATACAAGCGCAAAAACCGCAAGTGCCACTACTGTGAACAGTATAATTACAGGGGCTTTACTTTTTCTTCTTTTAAAATGCAAAGGCGTAACCTCTCTTAGTTTGTTTTATATTAATTAAGCTGAAAATTAAGTTGTTTTTTCAAATCGTTGCATACTATCGTCGTAAACAACACATTGGTTCCTGCCGTTGTTTTTTGCATAATAAAGCGCAATATCAGCTTTTTCTATAAGCGAATAATCGTTTTCATGCGAAGGTGTTTCACAGTGAATACCTATGCTTAATGTTACGTTTCCAAGCTCTTCAATATGCTTGATGTTCGCGTTTTCTATATCTTTTTGAAGGCGCTGGGCGGTTAATTTTGCGCCATGCACATCTGAATCGGGCAAAAGAACAACAAACTCTTCGCCGCCATAGCGGAAAACATTATCAACGCCGTGCCTTATGCACTTTTTAATTATATTAGCAACGTTTTTTAAACATTCATCGCCTGCTAAATGGCCGAATGTGTCATTGTATTTTTTGAAAAAGTCAATATCCACCATAAGCACAGAAAGAGGCTCTTTAGCTTGTGCGGCCGCTTGCCATCTTACGCTTAAAGTGCTGTCGAACGCCTGGCGGTTTGAAACTTTTGTAAGCGCATCTGTCATTGAAGTTTTTTCAAGCTGTTTGTTAAGTTCAAGCAATTTGAAATTGCTGCGCTTTAAGTTTTCATTAGCTTTTGCAATAGCAACTTCTTGTAAAAATATAGTTGTTCTTAAGTTGTAGCTTGGTATACATGCAAAAGTAATGGCTAAAAATGTGAAAAGTATATTTAAAAATACAGTAAAAACATGGTCTTGCAAGAAATTTGCATCTGGTGAATTAACAGACATTAATGTTATTATAATAGCGCCCACATAGCCGAAAATTACAGTGAAAATAATTCGCAAATAATGAAAGTGCACCAATGTGGCAATGGCTATCATATAAGCTGTTAAAATAATTAAATCGGGCAAAGTTACAAGGCTTTCGGTTTCAGCGGCAGTTGTTAAAAGCGCCATGCCCAAAAACGAAAGAACAAAGGCAAAGTCTACCGCTTTTTGCCCTTTTTTTAGCTTTTTGCACCTGTAAAGCGCATAAACAATAGTATAAAAAAGCGAAACAATAATTGCCAAAACATACACATCAAAATAAAGAAGGCCGTAAAGCCTGTCTCCAAGGCGAATTATTTGGAAAACAAGTATAATTATTTCCGCAATTAAAATGGCTACCGCTAAAGGCAAAAACATTACAATATTATGCTTTGCGCAGTACTCATCGTATTGAGGTTTAAGCTCAAGGGGAACTTTAACAGGTGGGAATATTTTCATATCAATCTCCGTTTAATTGTGAGCATTATGCATTAGTATTTAAATAATTTTCACAAAATATTTACTGATATATAATATTACATTTTATTTGGATATGTGCTTATTATATAAAGTATATTTTACCATGTTTTTGCTAATTTTTCAAGATAAAATAATTACAAACATGTTACATTGAAGCAATAAACAAATATTGACACCATAAACTAAATAAAATATAATTAGTTGAATAAGCTTTAAAACAGTAAAAAAGGAAAAATGATATGACATTCAACTTTGATGAAATAATACAGCGCAAAGGTACATACAGCTTTAAATGGGATGCAGGAAAAGAGCTTAAGGAGTTGGGGCTTGCGCCTAATTTCAACAGTGAAACACTGCCTGTTTTCATAGCGGATATGGATTTTGCCTGCCCACCTTGCATAGTTAATGCGCTTCACGAAGCAGTGGATAGGCGCATATATGGGTACACAAGCGAAACAAGCTTGCCGCATTATTCAAACGCGGTGATGAACTGGTTTAAAGGCCGTTTTAGCTGGGAGTTTAGTAAAGAGGCCATAGTGTATGTTGATGGCACCGTTGAGGCGCTGAAGTTTGCAATAAGAGCTTACAGTGAAAAAGGCGATGGAATAATGATAACGCGCCCTGTTTACGGGCCGTTTACCTCTGTTATAAAAGGGGAAAAAAGGCGTGTTGTTAATAGCAATTTAATTAACACACATGGCTACTATACAATGGATTTCGATGATATTGCAAAAAAAGCGAGCGATAGCGACGTTAAGATGTTTATATTGTGCTCGCCACATAATCCGTGCGGGCGTGTTTGGCAAAAAGAGGAGCTTTTAAAGCTTGTGCAAATTTGCAAAGAGAATAATTTAATATTAATTAGCGACGAAGTGCATTGCGATTTAATAAGAAAAGGCGAGAGGCATTACCCCATAAGCACAATAGCGCAAAACAAAGAAAATATAGTAACACTTACAGCTATAAACAAAACATTTAATACAGCCGGCTTAATGTGCACAAATGCAATAATTGAAGACGAGAATTTGCGCAGTAAATTTAAAGAGGCAACAGGGCATATAATGCCAAGCCCTTTTGCTATAGCGGCACTTATAGCCGGTTACAACGAGGGAGAAGAATGGCTTTTACAGCTTAATGAGTATATAGATGCCAATATAGATTTTGCGCTTGAATTTATAAAAGAGAATATGCCGAAAGTTAAAGCGTGGCGCCCACAGGGAACTTATGTTCTTTGGATGGACATGGGCGCTTATAATATGAGCGATGATGAATTGTTTAAAAGAATTTATAATGATGCGAATGTTATATTAGAGCCGGGCACAATATTTGATGAAGAAAACGGCGCAGGTTTTCAGCGCATATGTTTATCGGCGCCGCGCGCTATTATAAAGCAAGCGCTTGAAAGAATAGCAGCTCAACTAAATAAATAGCGAATGTGTTAAGCCGATAAGGGGTAATGCCAAAGGATTATGCAATATTGTTATATATTATAGTTGTAAAAGTGAAACGGCGTTTGTATTGGCCACATAAAAAAGGAGATTATATTGCAATTAACAGATATTAAAACAATAAAATATCTTTGCGAGAAGTATGGGTTTGAGCTTTTAAAAGGGTTTGGGCAAAATTTTATTGTGAACGAGGGGATATGCCCTAAAATGGTAATGTGCTCAAACATAGATGAAACATGCGGTGTTTTGGAAATAGGGCCGGGCATAGGCGTTTTGACAAAAGAACTTGCTAAATGCGCAAAAAAAGTGGTTGCCCTTGAAATAGATAAGCGCTTGCCCGATTTACTAAGCGAAACACTAAGCGAATACAGTAATGTTAGCATAATAAATGAAGACGCATTAAAAGCAGATTTAAGCGCAATAATAGAGCGTGAATTCAAAGGCCTTAAAGTGATAGTTTGCGCAAACTTACCTTATAATATTACAAGCCCAATAATAATGCGCCTTTTGGAAGAGCGCCTTAATATAGAGCATATAACGGTTATGGTGCAAAAAGAGGCAGCGCAGCGCCTTTGCGCAGACGACGCAAGCCGGCAGGCGGGCGCAATAACCTACACGGTTAAATACTTTGCAGATGCGCAAATGCTTTTTGATGTAGCGCCGGGAAGTTTTTACCCACCGCCGAAAGTAACAAGCTGTGTTATGCAATTAAGCTTACACAAAAAGCCGCCTGTGCAAGTTGAAAATGAAGAGTTTATGTTTAAAATAATTAAAGCGGCATTTATGCAAAGGCGAAAAACAGCTGTAAATGCAATTAGTGCAGGCCTTGGCAAGAATAAACTTGAAATAACAAACGCGCTTTTAGAAATAGGGCTAAACCCGCTTGTGCGCCCTGAAAAAATAACACTTGAACAATATGCAAAGCTAAGCGAGCATTTACAGTAGAAAGGGCAAAGAATATTATACATTTCGCAATTGAAATTATAAGATTTTAAGTGAAAATAAAACGCAAAATTGCGGTTTTTATAAATTTGAAAATGTTTTATAATATATCGCTTCTTTTGTATTGACAAATGAGAGCAGCTTTGATATAATTAACAAGTCGCTTTAACAAAATTAAAGTGCAATTTAATATGCGGACGTGGCGGAATTGGCAGACGCGCTAGATTTAGGCTCTAGTGAAGAGATTCGTGAGTGTTCAAGTCACTTCGTCCGCACCAAAAACCGAGAACCTTAGGGTTCTCGGTTTTTTTGTGCGGCCACAAATCGGGCGGCGGCAATGCCTTGCC
>CAYJPD010000039.1:0-17600 GCA_964371975.1 uncultured Bacteroides sp. | reverse complement strand
TTGTTCGCTAAAGTTGTAATCTTGAATATCTTGCTCGTTTGCATAGTTTTCATTGAAAACCGGTTCTTCTTGCGCAAATTCACTACTATTATATAATTGTTCGCCTGTATTAACAAAATTCATTTCATCCGTATTTGCTACAAACAAATCTTGCGTATCAAAATTAAAAGCACCCTCGTTTACACCTTCAAAGCCTTCAACACTATTATTAATATCGAAACTTTCACCTTGGGCGTCGCTGTATGCTTCGGCATAATTGTTTTCATCTTTTTGAACATCATACATTTCAAATGTAGGTTCTTGTTCTGCCATTTCTGTTTGCTGTTCATAATTTAACGGTGCAACAGCATTATCATCCGTTTCAAAATTATAATTTTCAAATGTGTTTTCATTGCTATATTCATTAGACTCAGCATTTAAATCATTTTCTATTGGATATTTAAATTCAAAATCTAATTCGCTTGCATAAGATTCTGCAAGGTTGTTTTGAAACTGCTCTTTTTCTGCTTGTATTCGCAATTTTTCACTTTCTATCGCCGCTTCTTTAGCAGCCTTAATAGCCGCTACACGCTCTGCTTTTTCTCTTTCTTGCGCTTCAGCGGCAGTATAAACAAGAGGTTTTTCAGTTGCAGCTATTGAAGAAATAGGCGAAGCAGGTTTAACTGCGCCAGAACGAATTTCGTCTAAAGCAGAAGGAATAGGTTGTGTGAATAATGGTTTGAATTTTTTTTCAGGGGTGTATTCATCAAAAAACGCAACTTGCTCTTCTTGATCTTCTTGCTCTTGCTCGGCATTTTGCTCCGGCACAGCTATATCAAATGCAAGTTCTTGCTCAGCACCAAATTGCTCATTGTCTGACAAAAAATTGTCGTGAACAACATTTGCATTATCATCAAGTGCCTCGTAATTGAAATTGTTCCCATCTTGCTCAAAACTGTTTAAATCTTGCTGATACAATTCTTCTTCAAAATTATCACCTTGCACATTATTTCCCATTGCACTTACGCTTTCTTGCATAAAGGCTTGGTTTTGATTATCAAAATCGCTCATAGGGAACTGTTGCTCATTTTGAGGCTCAAAAAATTCATTGCTATCTGTTACATCAACCTCTTGTGTGTTCTCTTCAAAAAAGAACTCATCATCAAATAATTCCGAAATTTGCTCTTCAATTTGCTTTGTGCTGTTAGCATCGTTAAAAAAGCTATCATTTGGGCTTTCCCCAGCAAATTGAGCGTCAAAATTATTCTGTGAAGTATCAAAATAGCCTTCATCATTTATAGGCGCGAAATTCTCTAATCCATTTTGGTCAAATGAATTAGGGTCGATATAATTTTGATTTTCCCAACTATCTAACCCATTTTCGCTCTCGTTAAAATTTTGCCCTGCATTATCGCTGTTAAAATTATTATTTGAAAAATTATCTGCCGACATATTTTCCTCCCATTATACAAAGAGTAATTGTTTTAATTGCATTTAAAATTAAATGTTAAAGTGCAATTTTTTAGTAAAATTATCAATTATGTAAATTTTTTTAAATTGTTAATTTTGCTAATAAATAAACAATTTGTATATTCTTCTATATTTTAACATATATTGCTTTGTTTTTGCAAGCATTCTTTAAAATTTTAAGTTATAATTTTAAAAGAAATACTATTTTATTGTAAATTTTAATTATTTTTAAATAATTATATCTTAATTGTTAAACATTTTTGAACATATAAGCTTATGTATTGCAGTTTTTTCAAAAATATAGTATTATTAATTAGCACTCCATACTATCGAGTGCCAAAACTTAATAATTTGTGCCGCTTTTGTGGCAGAACGGAGTTAAAAATGGCAAAAAAACAATTTAAAGCAGAATCTAAACGATTAATGGATTTGATGATTAATTCAATTTACACGCACAAAGAAATATTTTTGCGTGAAATTATAAGCAATGCCAGTGACGCAATAGATAAGATGCACTTTTTAAGCTTAACCGACGACAGCGTAAAAACCAAACAAAGCGATTATTATATACGTTTAAGCATTGACAAAGATAGCCGCACCATCTCCATTCAAGACAATGGCATTGGCATGACAAAAGAGGAGCTTGAAAAGAATTTAGGCACAATTGCAAAAAGCGGAAGTTTAGACTTTAAACGCGAAAATGCAGAAAACAATAATGTAGATATTATAGGGCAATTTGGTGTTGGTTTTTATTCTGCATTTATGGTTTCTTCAAGTGTCACTGTTGTTTCCAAAGCTTTTGGTGAAGAAAAAGCATATAAATGGGAATCGTTTGGTGCTGAGGGCTATACAATTGAAGAATGCGATAAAGATGAAGTTGGCACATTAATTATTCTTGTTGTAAAAGAAAACGACAGTGAGGGCGGCGAAAACTACGATGAATTTTTAGAAGCTTATCGCCTGCAAAATATAGTAAAGAAGTATTCAGATTATATTAGATACCCAATAAAAATGATGGCAGAAAAAAGCCGCAAAATAGAAAAAGAGTATAAAGAAGGCGAAACACCGGACTATGAAACTTACTTTGAAGATGAAGTTTTAAACAGCATGGTGCCCATTTGGAAGCGCAGCAAAAAAGATGTTAGCGACGAAGAATATGCAAATTTCTACAAAGAAAAGTTTATGGATTACCAAGACCCTGCAAAAGTTATAAGCAGTAAAACCGAGGGTGCCGCAACTTACAATTCACTACTTTTTATTCCCGATCAAACACCGTATAATTATTATACGAAAGAATATGAAAAAGGATTGCAATTATATGCCAGCGGCGTTTTAATTATGGATAAATGTGCCGATTTGCTGCCCGATTATTACAGCTTTGTTAGAGGCCTTGTGGATAGCCAAGATTTAAGCCTTAACATAAGCCGCGAAATGTTGCAACACGACAGACAGCTAAAAGTTATTAAACAATCTTTAGAGCGTAAAATCAAAAACGAGCTTAAAGCTTGGCTAACTAATGAGCGTGAAGCATACGACAGCTTTTTTAAGAAATTCGGCTTACAATTAAAAATGGGCTGTTATTCGGATTTTGGCATGAACAAAGACGCTTTAATAGATTTATTGCTATTCTATAGTGCAAAAGAAAGCAAACTTATAACTTTAGCAGAATATGCGCAAAATATGCCCGAAGAACAAAAGTTTATATATTATGCCTCAGGTGAAAGCACCGACAAACTGGCAAAACTTCCTGCCGCAGAAAGGGTTCTTGACAAAGGCTTTGATATTTTATACCTAACAGACGATGTTGATGAATTTGTTTTGCAAGTTCTGCAAAGCTATGGGGAAAAAGAAGATAAAAAAGAATTCAAAAACGTTAGCGGCGGAGATTTAGGCATTGATAGCGAAGAAGAAAAAGAGCAAACACAAGCTAAAAACGAAGAGCACAAAGATTTATTTGCGAGTATGAAAGATATACTAAAAGAAAAAGTTAGCGATGTTCGCATATCGCAGCGCTTAAAGAGCCACCCTGTTTGCTTAAGCAGTGAGGGTGCGCTATCGATAGAGATGGAAAAAGTGCTTAATAATATGCCGGGCGCAGATAATAAAGTTAAAAGCGAGAAAGTGCTTGAAATTAATGCAGAGCACTCTGTTTTTACCGCGCTAAATGCCGCTAAAGATGCAAATGATTTACAAAAACTTGAAATGTACAGCAAGCTTCTTTATGAGCAAGCGCGTTTAATTGAGGGCCTTAGTATTGAAGACCCCGTTGAATATGCAAACAATGTATGCAAGCTGATGGTTTAAGCTATTAGCTTCTTTAACAAAATTTTATTAATACACAAATAATGTAGGAAGCAAGCCTAAATATTAGCCCTGAATTTATAATAATAATTTTTCAGCTATAAGATAGGCTATCCCCTAATTTTTACGTATTTTATTAAAAACATTTTTGCTCACAGCTTTAAAAAATTTTAATACAAAAAACAGCGGCAACGAAATGAAAAATCGTCGCCGCTGTTTTTTTGTAATTTTTTGTAAAAACTAATCTATATCCACCATAATTTTTACGCCTTCGCGCACACCTGCTGCACGCATAACAATTCTTATAGCCTTTGCAATTCTGCCTTGTTTTCCTATTACACGGCCCATATCATCCGGTGCCACTTGTAAATGATATACAATTATATTTTCCTCATTTGGCTCATCCGCCGTAACTTTAACGGCATCTTTATCCTCAACAAGGCCGCGGGCAAGTGCAAGTAATAATTCCTGCATAGCATTAAACCTCCCGCTTTAGATTATAGTATTTCATTTTTCTTAAGCAAATTTCTAACTGTATCTGTTGGTTGTGCTCCTGTTGCTATCCATTTTTTTGCTTTTTCAGCATCAATTTGAACAAATGCAGGTTTTTTGGTTGGGTCGTAAAAACCTATTTCCTCAATAAATCTGCCATCTCTCGGGAAACGTGAATCTGCTACTACCACACGGTAAAAAGGTGCTTTTTTAGCGCCCATACGGCGCAATCTGATTTTAACTGCCATAATAATTTTCCTCCATATATTTAAGTTGGGAATATAGAATTTTTTCAATTATCCCTTTATTCCATAAACAGGTGCAATTTTTCCTGTAAATGCATTTTAAATTAAATCTTTAAATTGGTTACCCATACCCATTTTATTCATTTGTCTTTCAAAGCTCTTTGGGTTTCTTTTGAACTTTTTCATCATTTTACTCATCTGTTCAAATTGTTTAAGCAGCCTATTTACATCTTCAACTCTGCTGCCGCTACCTGCGGCTATTCTTCTTTTTCTCTTGGGGTCTATCAAAGCCGGGCGCTCGCGCTCTTTTGCTGTCATACTTTGAATAATAGCTTTTAACTTAGCAAACTCTTTTTCGCTTTTGCTTAAAGCCTCATCATCCACTTTCCCTGCCGTTCCTGGTAACATAGACACCAGTGCTCCCGCGCCGCCCATTTTGCTTATTTGGTCGAATTGAACAAGCATATCATTCATATTAAACTTATTGCTCATCATTCTATCAAGAGCTTCTTGCGCCTCTGTTTCATCTTGAGCTTCCTGCGCTTTTTCTATAAGCGATAACACATCGCCCATTCCCAATATGCGGCTTGCCATTCTATCGGGGTAAAAAAGCTCTAAATCATCAAGCTTTTCGCCAATACCCGCAAATTTTATTGGTTTGCCTGTAACCGTTCTCACGCTTAAAGCACTGCCGCCTCTGGTATCACCATCTAATTTAGTTAAAATAACACCGTCAAGGCCTGTTAACTCGCCAAAAGTTTTTGCAACATTCACCGCATCTTGGCCTGCCATAGAATCTATAACCAGCAATGTTTCATCAACCTGCACTTGCTGCTTTATTCTTTCTAATTCTTGCATAAGTTCTTCATCAACATGCAAACGACCCGCAGTATCCAAAATAACTATATCATTGCCGTGGTCTTTAGCGTAATTTACTGCTTGTTTTGCTATTTGCTCCGGCTTTTGTCCCTCAGCGCTGTACACAGGAGCTCCAGCGTTTTTACCAACTATTTTCAATTGGTCTATAGCAGCCGGGCGATAAATATCACACGCGGCTAAAAGCGGGCTATTCCCCTGTTTTATAAAATATTTAGCAAGTTTTGCGGCATGTGTTGTTTTACCGGCACCCTGTAAACCACACATCATTATAACTGTGGGAGGCTTACTTTTAATATGTATGTGGGACGGCTCGCTTCCGCCCATAAGCTGCGTTAATTCTTCATTTACTATTTTAACAACTTGTTGCGCAGGAGTTAAGCTTTGCATAACCTGCTCGCCCATGCATTTACCGCTAACATTAGAAACAAATTCCTTTGCAACTTTGAAGTTTACATCTGCTTCTAAAAGCGCAATTCTAACTTCTCGCATTGCGTCTTTTATATCTTGCTCATTTAATTTGCCTTTTCCTCTAAGCCTTTTAAATGCGGCATTAAGCTTATCTGATAATGATTCAAAAGCCATAAAAACCCTGCCTTTAATATGATAATATTTACATTATAAATAATGTTATATATATAATTGCTTATATATTAATCTGATAACTTGCCAATAATTTCAAGCATTTTATCAGCTTGCTCAGATATCTGTGCATTTTTTGTGTAGCCACCATCGTTTATAAATTGAATGCTTTTCGCTAAATTTTCAAGCTTATCAATATTATTTTGCATAGCCATATATTTTTTTGCAAAACCTATTTTATCTTCAAGCTCTACAATAACGCTCTCGCCTCTTTTAATTGCATCGCGCACGCCTTGCCTTGTTATCCCACAGTTTTCGGCTATCTCTGAAAGCGATAAATCATTATTATAATATTGCTCCATTACATCTTTTTGTTTCTTCGTTAACACATCGCCGTAAAAATCCAGCAAATAAGATATATCTAAATTTTTTGCCATAAAGCTGTCTCCTTCGATGTTTTGATGAAATGATTTTGTAAATGTAAAGCATATAACTTTACACAACATAATATATTAAAACATAATTTAAGTGTAAAGTCAAGAGCTTTACACTAAATTATAAATTATTCCAATTTTCCTGTGTATTTTTTATATTTTTTTATTTTTTTAAAAAAAAGCTCGCAATTAAAGCTATTATGATGTATAATTAAATATATGTTGCATATTCAAAGGTGTGAAATGTAACATTAATGTAATTTCAACGAGGTAAAATAATGTCTGTTTCAAAAAATTATTACGAAACCTTATATTCAAGGCCGGTTATTTCTCTATCCGGTTTTTGTAAAGAAAATGATATAAACGGAGAAATATTTGCATATTTAGCCTACGGCGGCGCTACTAATTCTTCAAAAGATGCTCTTGCTCATGGCATTTTGGCATTAGCTACAGAAAAAAACTATTTAAAAGAGGGCCAAAGTGTTCTTGAGGCATCCAGCGGTAGCTTTGCGGTTGCACTTGCAATTGCATGTAAGGTGTCTAAGCATCCGTTAATACTATGTATGCCAGCATCTGTTCCTGTAGAGCGCCAGCAAGTTTTTATTAATTTAGGCGTTAAAGTTGTGCTTTTAAATTATGCAAACAGCCGCGAGCTTATAATTGCAAAAGCAAGCCAAATAGCAACAGAAGAAGACGCTTATTTTGTTAATTATTTTGATAATGACTTAAATGCTGAATTCCACAGAAGAATAACAGGCCCGTCGCTTTTAAGGGCAACCGGCAACGAGCTCGATGCAATTGTAATTGGTGTGGGAAGCGCGGGTACTATTACAGGTGTTGGCGAATATGCAAAAGCTTGGATTGGCGACGTAAAAGTTATAGCGGTTGAGCCTTATGAGAGCCAAGCAATTGGAAAAAACACTATCAGCAAACACAAAATACCGGGACTTGGTGCAGGTTTTATCCCTGAAAACTATAACCCTTATGTTGTTGACGCTGTTATGGCGGTGCCCAGCGAAAGCGCACAAAAAACAGCCTTCGATGTTCTTTTATCCGATGCCCTACCCTTTTGCGCAAGCGGTGGCGCTGTGCTTAGCGCAGCTAAGCAACTTATGAAAGAGCAAAGTAATATAAAACGTGTAGCCTGTATAATTAGCGGCAAAAGCGTATACGAATAAACACTTTTTGAAAGGTGTGTGCAACATGCTCCAATTTGAAGCAAAAAGCATTAGTATTGGTATCGGCGATGGTTCACTTTATATTTTTGATTACAACTATGACCCTAAAGAAAAAAAAGTAAGCAATGAGAAAAGTGAATTTGAGCAAATTGAATTTAGCATAAATATGTTAAAAGATAATTTGCAAAAAAAGATGAGCTTTTATAAGGATAAAGGCCAAGATACCATTGATTACATCAAAGAGCATATTAAAATTTTAAGTGCCCAAAACGCATTGCTTTGCGATGAAGCTTTTATTGATGATGTAAAAAAAGCAATTTTAGCAAATAAAATGCAGGGTGATTATGCCGTTAAGTGTTCTTTTGATGCCTTTTTGTTGCGCTTTAAGCCTACTGCTGTAAATTTCAGTAAAGATGATTATGATAAATTATCTGATATATATAAACAAATTATAAAAACAACTGCACAAAACGCGCTAATAGCGCATTGCAATAATTCCCACAGCCGAATTGCACTATTTATAGGCGCACAAATTAATGCTGATGTACTTATTCAAATTAGCAGTAAAGTATGTGCTTTAATTATAAAAGGCAACGAGTTGCAAAACTATCACAGTATATTAGCAAACAGCGAAAATATTCCTTGTGTTGCTTTGTATAATAACTGCGACGATTTAAAAGCCGGTGAGCGCACAATGCTTGATGGTGAAGCAGGCCTTATTGTTCAAAACCCTAACACAGACACAAAAACCACTTTTGCGCGAAAGCATTTATTTTTGAAAAGGCAAGAAAGCGGCTCACAGCATTTAAAAGGGGTTCCTGCAGTGAGTATAAACGGCATAAATGTTAAATTGTCCTCAGTTGCCTCCAGCGTTAAAAATGTTAAAGCTGCTCTAATGAATAATGCAGATAGCATTTCCATTCTTTACACCGATGTTATTTTCGAGCTTCTTGAGCCGGATATGTTTGATGAAGATTATATTTACAATTTCTACAGAGATATATTTTTACTAATGGGCAAAAAGCAAGTTACTGTATTAATAAACCCTTGCAAGCAAAATAAAAATTACAAAATTAGTTTTGAAAACACAAGTTTTGAAAGTAATATGTTTTTTGTAAATTTACGTGCAATTTTAAGGGCCTCCGCTTACGGAAATATCCGCATACTTCTTAAGGATATTTCAAGCGAGCATGTTGTTAGCGATTTTAAAAACAATTTGCAATTATTACGCAAAAATCTTGTGAAAGAAAACAAAATAATTAACAGTAATATTGAAGTAGGCATTATGATTACAACATATTATGCAGCCCTTATTGCTGATATTCTCGCATATTGTTCAGATTTCTTTTATATTGACATTAACAGTATTTCTGATAATATTTTAAGCTCTGTAAACCTAAGTGACGCGCTTAAAGGCAAAGAGAGAGTAACTAATTTTGCGGTTTTGCGTTCTGTTACAAATTTGTCGCATTTAATTAACAGAGCTTGTAAAAAAAGCGTGTGCTTTTCAGGCTTAAGTGCATCAGATACAACTTTGGTAGATTTTTATTTATCAATTGGCGCAAATGAATTATGTGTTTTGCCTAATTACATTCCGGTATTAAAGCGTTCTATAAGGGCAATTACAAAAGAAGATTGCGCTATGGCATTAAAAAAATATTTAACACCTAATTAAATTGGTAATTAAGCAAAAAAATTAAAAGAAAGGGGCTTTGTGTTTATGCAAATGAATTATGTTAACGCTTTATCGTATATTTTATATTTCATTTTTAATGGCTTAATGTTTCTATTTGCTTCCACTATTTTAAATAAATGCACTAATAATATATTTGTTTTAACGTTTCTTTCTTTTGCAAATGTTTTTATTACTTATTTATTTTTAACATCACCATCATACAACAGCCCGTTTAGCTTTTATTTTGCAACATTATTCCTTTTAATTATAGAATTCAGAATAATATCAAGGGCAAAGCTTCGACAAATTCTATTTTGCGCTTGTATGATTACTTTTCACGTTGCCACAATGCACTCACCATTAATTATAATTTTAGCGCATTCGTTTAATATTTCACCTTTATCTATTTTGCATAATTACGATTTAAGGTTGTTTAGCATAATGCTTGTTTGCATTTTTGTTTTATTGGCTTCGTTTATAATTAAAATTATTATACCTGTAGCGCATATAAAACGCCTAAGTAGCGCCAAAGAATTTTCATGGATGATAATAATTTACACTTTTGTTTCAATAGCTATTATAACAATTTCAACTATATTGCTATTTACTGATGAACTTTATTTAGGGCAGCTTATTATTTCGATTACAACACCAATTTTTTACATGGCACTATTTTATTATAATTTTAAATACGCTATCCACTTTTTAAACATGACTATGTATAAAAGGCAAAGCGATAATGTTAAATCTATTTATGATGAAGTGTTACAGCAAAAGAAAGTTGCAATTGAAAAAGCGATGAAAGATACATTAACCGAGCTTTATAATAAACAATTTGGGCACGATAGCCTTGTTGCACTATGTAAATCCGATAATAATTTCGGGCTTTTATTTATTGATGTTAATGCGTTAAAATACGTAAATGATAACTATGGGCACGAAAACGGAGATTTGCTATTAAAAGAAGTTGCAGATGTTATTGCAGGCGCAATAAGAGATGTTGATATTGCATGCCGTTTCGGTGGCGATGAATTTATAGTAATATTACACGACGTGCAAGAAAGCGCATTAAGCAGTGTAATTAATCGCATCAGCGCGAATATACAAATTAAAAACGATATTGAACCTTTTCCGGTTTCCGCAAGCATAGGCTGTGTTTTTGTAACCGAAGAATTAAGAAAAAACGGCCCTGAAAATATACTTGCGCTTGCAGATAAAAAAATGCGCCTATCAAAAAAGGCATTTTATGAAAACGGAGGTGCAAATTTTTGACAGATGTAATAATTGTTATTTCTAACATTACGTTCATTATTACCATATTCAAGTTTACAGAACATATTTTTGGGCGTACAAAAGCGGCTAATAAACAAATTATAGTTATGGCTGTTTTGAACAACTTTTTATACTTGATATTTTATTATTATTTCCCCTATTTAAATTTGGAAATAGTGCTGTTGCTTGTTTATTTTTTCATCTACTTTTTTGAATTTAAAATATTATATAACCAATTAGGAAATAGGGTTATACTTTTTGGCGTTCTTTCGTTTTTATTAGTGCATTTTTCAGGGCGCCTTTTAGTTACGGCACTTTGCTCTTTACAAAACGGGCAATCTATGCAAGTAACTTATAACAACGAATTTTACAATATTATTATAAACTTAGTGCCTGTTTTGACGGCAATTCCATACATTATTATTATCACAAAGTTTCTGCATAAAGAAAAATTTGATATGATATTTACCGACAAAACTAATTTAAACTTTATTATAGGAATGTTATCATTCACACTTGTTTATTTAGCATTTCTACTAACGCTTACAAGCACCAACCAAAGCAGTAAAAATTTTATTTTGTTTTACGCTTTGTCTTCTTTCATTATTTTTTTGTGCATACATTTATCTATTATTTACTCTTATTTTTTTGCACGCTTAAAATTACATGTTACACATTTAAGTAATATTAACCAGCAAGTTTTATTGGAAAAGCAAGAAATCGGTGATATAACTAATCGCTCAAATTACGATCCTATGTCCGGTTTTTGCGTGCGCACCATTGCAGAAGAGCAAATTGAAATGCATTTAAAAAACAATGTGGAGTTTTTTGTTGTTTTCATCGATATAGACGGCCTTAAAACAGTAAATGACTTTTATGGACACTCTGAAGGAGACTTTTATATAAAAGCGGTGTGTGAATTAATACGCACATTTTTTGATGTTGAATTGGTGTCGCGTTTAGGCGGCGATGAATTTTTAGTAGTTGGCACCGGAATTGATATATATGATATAAATAAGAAGATAATGCAAACTTACGATAAAATTAAAAAAATTAAAACAGTATTTAAGAAAACATATCAAACGTCTATCAGTTACGGCGTTGTTACTATTCAAAACAACTCTCATAGAACCGTTAAGGATATTATAAGCGAAGCTGATGAAAAAATGTACGACTTTAAAAAGAGCAAGAAACGCCAGCGCACTTGATAAAAGCGCAAAGTAAAATTTCAATATTAAATGAAAAATAAATAATATTATAAAATATGGAGGTGCAAAACTAATTTGTCTAATTTAAAAAACGATGAACAACAATTTTACCGCATAGGTGTTGATTTGGGCGGAACTAATATAAAAGTAGGTATTGTAAACAGCCAAAATAAAATTATTGCCTCACATGCCATGCCAACAGATGCACAGCGCACATGGGAGCTAATTGTAGCAGATATTGCTAAAACAATAGAGCTTGCCATAAAAAGCGCTAATATAAGTTTAGATGATTGTATAGGCATTGGTTTAGGCTCACCCGGCACGGTTGATTCAGAAAAAGGAATTGTAGTTTATGCTGCTAATTTTTTAAATTTCGAAAATGTACCTATAGGCAAAGAACTTGAAAAAACATTTGGCAAACCTGTTAAAATGAGCAATGATGCCAACTGTGCGGCACTTGGTGAATTTGTAGCAGGTGCAGCAAAAGACTATGAAAGTGTAGTACTTGTAACACTTGGCACTGGTGTAGGCACAGGCTTTGTATTTAACAACGCCATATTTGAAAGTGGCGGCCCGGGCGGTGCAGAGGGCGGCCATATGATAATTGTAGAAAATGGCGAACTTTGCAGTTGCGGTAATAGAGGCTGTCTTGAAGCTTACGCAAGCGCAAGTTCATTAGTGAGAGATGCAAAAAAAGCCGCAAATGATAACCCTAATTCATTGTTAGCGCATTTATATAAAGAAAACAATAGCAAAATGAACGGTATTATACCATTTAAGGCTGCAAGGGCAAATGACGAGGTGGGTTTAAACGTTGTGGATTCATATATTAAACACCTTGCAACAGGGCTTGCAAATTTTGTTAATATTCTAAGGCCTCAAATAATTTTAATTTCCGGTGGCATATCTAACGAAAAAGAATATTTAACAGATAAATTAGACAAATATGTTTCTAAATATGCTTTTGCAGGGCAAAGGTTAAATATACCGCAAATAAAAACCGCAACTCTTGGCAACAACGCAGGAATAGTTGGCGCAGCAGCTCTTTGGAGCTAAGCAATAACTATTACATTTTACACATTGAAATGTTTTTTAATTTGATAATAAATAAAAACAGACCAATTTTGGTCTGTTTTTATTTATTTATATAACTATATAATATCAAAATAAACAGGCTTATTGAAAATTCTTTTTACTTCTTTTACATCACTTGTTTGCCCTAAAGCCCACATAACTTTTGTTACAATTGCTTCTGTAGACATATTATAAGCTTCTATAATGCCATATTTGTGCTTTAATTGATAGCCTACTTGATATAATTCCATATCGCTGCCCTCATAAGGCACCTGTGTGCTCATAATTACTTTTTTGCCGTTTTCAATCCATTTTTCAACAGCAATTGCAAGCGCCCCATCGCCACCGTTAGGAAGGCCACCAACACCGAAGCTTTGCAAAATCAATGCCTCGTAATCATCCATTATTTTTAATAAAATGTCAGATTCCATTCCGGGTATAATTGACAATAGCAATACCCTTTTTTCCATCTTATGATAAAACACAGGTTTTTGCCTAAACTCTATATTTGTTAAGTAACGAATGATTTTATTTTCACGAATAATGGCAATCTCAGGATAATCCACACTTGAAAATGCATTATAGCTTTTTGTTCTTTCCTTTCTGCTTCTTGTGCCTAAAATAACTTTGCCATCAAAAACAATGCTCACCCCGTGAGAGCCGTCAGAAGATGCATAAAACAGCGCATCTTTTAAATTGCGTTTTGCGTCTGTATCATCGCTTGCAATAGATTTTTGAGAGCCTGTTATAACAACCGGTTTTACAGAAAATTGTATTAAATAAGAAAGAGCCGCAGCTGAATATGCCATAGTATCCGTGCCGTGCGTAATTACAAACCCGTCATATTTATCGTAATTTTCTTCAATAACTTTAGCCATTTCAAGCCAATGTGATGGGTTTATATTCGTGCTATCTATATTCATTAGCTGCAATGTATCTATTTTGCAAATTTTTTGCGCTTTAGGTATGCACTCTAAAATATATTTTGAAGAAAGCATCGGTACAAGCCCATGGTCACTTTTAACTGAGGCAATAGTACCACCGGTAGCAATAAAGAGAATATTTTTCATCGTTTTTCCTTTACAAAATAATTAATAATTTTTTTATTTGTTTTTAGCTTGTTTAAAATAATTATAGCACTGTTACTATTTTTAAACAAGCCAAAAACTTTTAGATTTTACATAATAAAATTAAGGCTGCAAAGCATAAAAAACATGTTCAAATATCAATGATACTGAATCCAAACAAATTGCGTTCGTGTAACGCTGCTTTGTAATTTAAAACCACAGGCGCAAAAAAAAACCATTAGCACACACTAAAGGGTATTTTGGGCATCGAGCGTCTCGCCTGGTGCGGTTGCCGATACAGAACAGGCAAAAAATCACGCCTTAAGCAAAAGCTTAAAGCGCGAAATTGGGTGCAGCGTCACGCTGCCTGGTGCACTCAAGAGGACTTGAACCTCCACCGAGTTGCCCCGACCAGAACCTGAATCTGGCGCGTCTGCCAGTTCCGCCATGAGTGCTTAATTTAAATTAAAGCGTATTAACGTTTAAATTGTAGCACGAGCGTTTTATAGTGTCAAGTTTTTTTGAAAAGCATGCTTATCATATTTACACCTGTTAACATAGGTAATAACAGCACATAAACAAACATAAACAACATAACACCTGCTATTGTTTGTATTAGCAAATCTAAATTTGCAATATATGGCAACAAAATATAATACCAACAAATTGCTGCACAAACACATGCTATAACAGGTCCTATTAGCCATTCTCTGAATGAAAATTCAAGTTTTGTAACGCTCAACAGGCGCTTTAAATTTAAAATACATGTTAATAAATTACTTACGAGCATCACAAACATAAAACCCATCATTCCATATTTTGGTAGTAATATATAAATTAATATTATTCTTATTACACAATCTGTAACTGTATACCTAAATGTTGCAACTTGCTCGTTCAAACCTTTTAATATGCCATCTACCATGCTTTCCAAATACATAAAAGGTGTTAAAGGCCCAAGCACTAATATATAAAATGCTATGCTTTCATCACTGTATAACAGCATAGCTATTTCATTGGCAAAAACTGTGTAAAGCCCACCGGCCAATATCGATATGCTCAAAGTAATGAATATAACACGTGATACTAAACGTCGCAATATTTTATGCTGCTTTTGTATGTATGCACTTGTAATATCAGGTAATAATAATGTTGCAAGTGTACTTATAAAAGAAAAAGGAAAAAACAAAACAGGCAGTGCCATACCTTTTAATGCTCCGAACTGTTCAACGGCAATTTCCCTGCTACCTAAAAACATAGCCAGACAAAAAGGCACCAGAATATTTTCTATTGCTCTTAATGTTCCTGTTGAATATTGTGCAGCCGCTATAGGAGCTAATATTTTCGCAATAAATCCTGTTGTATAGTCACTTTTTGCTTTGCCTAAATGTTTAACAGCTTTTTTATAACTGTAAAGCATGTAACCCCAGCTTATAGCCTCACTTATTGTATTGCCCAACACAACTGCACACACAAATAACATTAAATTACTGCTATCTATTACATAAAGCATAACAATAACAACGCCTATGCGTATAATTTGCTCCAAAATTTGCGCTTTGGCATTTGGCCCAACGCGTTTAAGTGCTAAAAAATAGCCTCTAAGTGCAGCACTTAATGCCATAAACGGTAAGCTGGGCGCCAATATTTGAAGCGGCAAAACAGCGTTTGCATCATGTAAAACATAAACTGATATAGGCTTAGCAAGTGCAAATAAAACAAGTGCACATGTAATACCCAAAAACGCTGCAAGCTTTATAACTTTATTCATACTTTTAGTAACACTGCTTATGTTCATTGCCATTTGCTGTGCGGTTATGCGTGTTGCCAAAACAGATATGCCCGCTGTGGCAAATGTAACACAAAGCGCATATACTGTCATTATTAATTGAAAAAGTCCCATACCCGCTGCACCTATTTGTGCCGCAATATATATGCGAAAAAACATTCCCACAGCGCGCAAAATCAAACCGGTTGCCGTTAAAATTGCAGCATTCTTTATATAAATTCCCTTTTGCATATTACCCCACCTTTTACACTTTTACATACTAATTATTATGCATAAGAAAAAGCAGGTATGAAAATAATTATTTAAGTTAATTTTGCTGAAATAGTAATAGGTGTAACTTCTGCTGTTTTTGGGTTAATAATTATTATGCCTTTGCTAAGTTTCATTGCATAGCTCAACACATATTTTGCAAAGTTACTGTTGCAATAATTTTCTTTATTATCACAGAGCGATATCAAAAAATGGCTGTGCTGTATCATAAATTCACTACACTTTATAAAACAATCTTGTGAAAACCTTCTTTTAATAAAAATATTGTAATCACTTTTTTCCAGTATAGTATAATATCGCTCTCTAAGTTTAAACGGCCATTTTGCAGCCTGCTCCTCATAAGGAATACAACAAATAAGTTTTATGTCCTTATACTCTTCATACCTTTGAAGTTCAAGCACAATTTCAGCTGCCCACATATCCATGCCAACATAACAGCCTGTGTAAAAAACTTTTACCCCGTTTTTATATAATTTGCAAATTTGTGTGTAAAGTGATTTTTTAATATTTATACTTTCTTTCGTGTTCTCATAGCTTTCCAAATTGAAAACATTCGGACTACAACCAAAAAAACTTGCCGACAAAATATTATTTTGCATTCTTTCACCTCTTAATTATATCATTGCAATATGTTTAAATATTAACAAAAAATGATTGTTTGCACTAAATTATTTATATTGCTTGATAATAATATATCACTTTCATTTGTGTAAATTTTGTCGAAAATCGACGATATAATAAAATAAATTTGTAAAATTGAATTATATAGCGTTTAAAAAGTAATATTTGTAGTATATTCAGGTTAAAGCACTTAAAATGTTATTTTTTACAATTGATTTTGTTGTATTTTAAAACACAATAAAATCATCTTGTTATAATTTTAACGATTTGCTGTCATTTTTTATTACCAAAGCAAATATGCCCAAAAAATTCAATGAAATTTAATAATTTATTTCACAAAAATTCAAAATAATCAATAAAAATCGTCTTGATTAAATTATAAAAATGTTCTATAATTATAGATAGTATATACACAAAATTTTGGAGGTTTATATGAAAGATTTAAAAATTGCAAAAGTTATAGGCAGAGAAATAATTGACTCAAGGGGCAACCCAACTGTTGAAGCTGAAGTTATATTAGCAGACGGTAGTGTTGGTATAGGTACATCTCCCAGCGGCGCCTCAACAGGTATTTACGAAGCGCTTGAACTTCGCGATAATGACAAAGCAAGATATGGCGGAAAAGGCACACAAAAAGCTGTTAATAATATAAACACAATAATCAACGACGCATTAAACGGTTTTAGCGCCGGTGATGTTTATGCAGTAGATAAAAAGCTAATAGAGCTTGATGGCACTAAAGACAAATCTAAGCTTGGCGCTAATGCTATACTTGCAGTTTCAATTGCTACAACAAAAGCTGCTGCTGCTTCATTGCAAATTCCTCTATACAGGTTCTTAGGCGGAAATAACGCAAATGTTTTACCTGTACCTATGATGAACATTTTAAACGGTGGCGCACACGCCGCAAACAATTTAGACGTTCAAGAATTTATGATTATGCCTATTGGTGCTCCTTCATTCAGCGAAGGCCTTCGTTGGTGTACAGAAGTGTTCCATACATTGGCAAAAATTTTAAAGAGCAAAGGCCTTGCAACTTCTGTTGGTGATGAGGGTGGTTTTGCACC
>CAYJPD010000038.1:0-17635 GCA_964371975.1 uncultured Bacteroides sp. | reverse complement strand
TAGGGCGGCGTGCCTCAAATAGCTCTTCAACACGTGGCAAACCTTGTGTAATATCATCGGCCGATGCTATACCGCCTGTGTGGAATGTGCGCATTGTAAGCTGGGTGCCCGGCTCGCCGATAGATTGCGCCGCAATAATACCAACAGCCTCGCCCATGCCAACTAAACGCCCGTTTGCAAGGTTAGCGCCATAGCACTTGCTACAAGCACCGTGCTTTGCATCGCAGCGCAAAACACTGCGAATTTCAACAGATTTAACACCTGAATTTACAACTAATTGTGCGTCGTCTGCGCTCATCATGGAATCTTTGCTAACCAGCAATTTGCCTGTTTCAGGGTGCACTATATCGTTAACCGCAAAGCGACCCTCAAGGCGCTCTTCAAGCTTTTCAATAATTTCGTTGCCCTCGCGGATATCGGTTACAACAATACCGCTTTGTGCACCGCAATCATCTTCACGGATGATAACATCTTGTGAAACGTCAACAAGGCGGCGTGTTAGATAGCCCGAGTCGGCAGTTCTAAGCGCTGTATCGGCAAGGCCTTTTCTTGCGCCTTTACCGGCGATGAAATATTCAAGAATGTTTAGGCCCTCGCGGTAGTTAGCACGAATTGGAATTTCGATAGTTCTACCTGATGTGTTGGCGATAAGCCCACGCATACCGGCAAGCTGCCTAATTTGAGCCATAGAACCACGAGCACCGGAGTTAGCCATCATAAATATGGGGTTGCTCTCGTCTAAGTGAGCGCTAAGTGCAGAGGCAACATCTTCAGTTGTTTTGTTCCAAATTTTAATAACGCTTTCATAGCGCTCTTCATTTGAAATTAAACCCCTGTTATATTGCTTTGTAATTTTTAAAATTTGGTCCTCAGCATTTTGTAAAAGCTCTTGCTTTTGCGGCGGAATAACAGCGTCGGAAACAGCAACTGTTATAGCGCTTTGTGTTGAGTATTTATAACCCTGTGCTTTAACTCTATCAAGCATTTCTGCGGTTGTTGTAGTGCCGTGAACTTGAATGCAGCGGTTAATAATTTTACCAAGCATTTTAAATGTTACAAGGAAATCAACTTCAAAGCTTAATTTGTTCTCAGGTTCTGAACGGTCTACAAAGCCTAAATCTTGCGGAATAGGGTCGTTAAATATAATGCGGCCAACAGTTGTTTGCACTACGCCTGTGCACATTTCGCCGTCAATTTCTTTTGTTCTGCGCACGTTGATTTTAGCGTGCAAAGAGCATACTCCGTTTTGATAAGCCATAATAGCTTCGTTCTCATCACGGAAATATTTACCTTCGCCGGGCTGGCCGTCTTTAACTATAGTTAGGTAATAACTACCCAAAACCATGTCTTGAGAAGGAACGGTAACAGGTTTACCATCGCTAAGTTTCAATAAGTTGCCGCTTGCAAGCATTAAATTGCGCGCTTCATTTTGTGCCTCTTGTGAAAGTGGCACGTGAACCGCCATTTGGTCACCGTCAAAGTCGGCATTATAGGCGGTACAAACAAGCGGGTGCAGTTTAATAGCACGGCCCTCAACAAGTGTGGGCTCGAATGCTTGTATGCCAAGGCGGTGAAGAGTAGGCGCGCGGTTTAAAAGAACAGGGTGCCCTTTTATAACTGTTTCAAGTGAGTCCCAAACTTCTGTTCTTGTGCGCTCTACCATTTTGCGTGCAGATTTTATATTGTTTGCTATGCCTTTTTCTACAAGGTCTTTCATAACAAAAGGCTTAAATAATTCAAGTGCCATTTCTTTTGGAAGGCCGCATTGGTACATTTTTAGCTCGGGGCCAACAACGATAACGCTACGGCCGGAGTAGTCAACACGTTTGCCAAGTAGGTTTTGGCGGAAACGTCCTTGCTTACCTTTAAGCATGTCTGAAAGGCTTTTTAGCGGGCGATTATTAGGCCCTGAAACAGGGCGGCCACGGCGGCCGTTATCAATTAAAGCATCAACTGCTTCTTGTAGCATACGTTTTTCGTTGCGCACAATAATATCGGGCGCACCAAGCTCTAAAAGGCGCTTTAAGCGGTTGTTGCGGTTGATAACACGGCGATATAAATCGTTTAAATCGCTTGTTGCAAACCTGCCGCCGTCTAGCTGAACCATAGGGCGAATATCGGGAGGAATAACAGGGATACTGTTTAAAATCATCCACTCGGGGCGGTTGCCCGAAAGCCTGAAAGCATCTACAACTTCAAGGCGCTTTAGTAAACGCACGCGTTTTTGGCCGCCTGCATCTTCAAGCTCTTTGTGTAATTGCTCGCTAAGTTTTTCAACGTCAATTTTTGCTAAAAGTTCTTGAACAGCCTCTGCGCCCATAGACGCTTTGAACTCGTCCTCATAGTGCTCGCGCATATCGCTGTATTCTTTTTCGCTTAAAAGTTGTTTTTCATCAAGCGGAGTAAAGCCCGGGTCTGTAACAATATAAGCTGCAAAATACAAAACTTTTTCCAAAAGGCGAGGGCTGATATCTAAAATAAGCCCAATGCGCGACGGAATACCTTTAAAATACCATATATGAGAAACAGGCGCGGCAAGCTCTATATGCCCCATGCGCTCACGGCGCACTTTGCTGCGTGTAACTTCAACGCCGCACCTATCGCAAACTTTGCCCTTATAGCGAATGCGCTTATATTTTCCGCAATGGCATTCCCAGTCCTTAGTGGGCCCGAAAATTTTCTCGCAGAATAAACCGTCTCTCTCGGGTTTTAGTGTACGATAATTTATAGTTTCCGGTTTTTTAACTTCTCCACAGCTCCATGCATGGATATGCTCGGGGGAAGCAAGCCCAATTTTTATTGAATCAAAAGCATTAAATTCCATTTATTAACCCTTTCTTATTATAAATTATCGTCGTTGTTTGATAAAGCGGCAAACAAATCGTCTTCATCATCGTCGTCTTCCATGCTGAACACTTCATCGTCATCATCGCTATCATCTGTTAGCAAATCGCCTTCTTCGTTTATGTCGTTTATGCTATAGTCGCCTTGAAGCTCGCTTTCAACCATAACGTCTTGGCCAACAGGCATGTCGCTCATATCAAAGCCTATGTCGTCTTCGTCGTAATTTTGCTTAATGTCAATTTCGTTGCCGTCTTCATCTTGTGCACAAACAGCAAGGCTTAGCGATTGCAATTCTTTCATAAGAACACGGAACGCCTCAGGTATGCCCGGTTTTGGAACATCTTGCCCTTTAACGATAGCCTCGTAAGTTTTAACACGGCCAACAACGTCATCGGATTTAACAGTTAAAATTTCTTGCAAAGTATATGCAGCGCCGTAAGCTTCAAGCGCCCAAACTTCCATTTCGCCGAAACGTTGGCCGCCAAATTGCGCTTTACCGCCGAGTGGCTGCTGTGTAACAAGGCTGTAGGGGCCTGTGCTTCTTGCGTGAATTTTATCGTCTACCAAGTGGTGTAGTTTCAAGTAGTACATATAGCCAACAGTAACGGGATTGTCGAATTGTTCGCCTGTTCTGCCGTCGTATACAATGCTTTTGCCGTCTTCTCTTTTGCCGCACTCTTTGAACATTTCACGAATATCTTCCTCGTGAACACCGTCGAAAACAGGGGTTGCAATTTTCCAGCCCAATGCTTTTGCGGCAAATGCAAGGTGCACTTCAAGCACCTGGCCGATATTCATACGAGAGGGAACGCCAAGTGGGTTAAGAACAATATCAAGCGGTGTGCCATCTTCTAAGAAAGGCATATCCTCTTGAGGCAAAATGCGTGATACAACGCCCTTATTACCATGGCGGCCCGCCATTTTATCGCCAACGCTTATTTTACGTTTTTGTGCAATATAGCAGCGCACAACTTGGCGAACGCCCGGTTGTAATTCATCACAATTTTCAGGCGTGAACACTTTAACGTCAACTATAATGCCGCTTTCACCGTGGGGAACGCGAAGTGAAGTATCGCGAACTTCCCTTGCTTTTTCGCCGAATATAGCGCGAAGCAAGCGCTCTTCAGCAGTAAGCTCTGTTTCACCTTTAGGTGTAACTTTACCAACAAGAATATCGCCTGCGCCAACTTCGGCACCTATGCGGATAATACCTCTGTCGTCCAAATCTTTAAGCGCATCGTCGCCAACATTCGGAATATCACGGGTTATCTCTTCAGGCCCAAGTTTTGTAACGCGGCTTTCTATTTCGTATTCTTCAATGTGAATAGAGGTGTAAACATCTTCGCGAACAATGCGCTCGTTAATAAGAACAGCATCTTCGTAGTTGTAGCCTTCCCATGTCATAAAGCCAATAAGTGCATTTTTGCCAAGGCTTATTTCGCCGTTTTGTGTTGCGGGGCCGTCGGCTATTACTTGCCCTTTAATAATTTTATCGCCTTTACTTACAATTGGGCGCTGGTTAATACACGTGCCTTGGTTGGAACGCATAAATTTAATTAGTTCATATTCTTCTGTAAAATCGCCCTTAGTGCGAACGATGATTTTGTTTGCTTCAACATGCTCAACAACACCGTCGCTGTTAGCTAAAACGCAAACGCCCGAGTCGCAAGCGGCTTTATACTCCATGCCTGTTGCAACAATGGGTTGCTCTGTAACCAAAAGCGGCACAGCTTGGCGCTGCATGTTAGAGCCCATTAGCGCACGGTTAGCATCGTCGTTTTCAAGGAACGGTATCATTGAAGTTGCAACAGATACAACCATTTTAGGTGAAACGTCCATGAAGTCGGCACGAGTTGCCTCAACCTCAATAATTTCATCTCTGTGGCGGCAAGAAACGCGAGAGCGTAAAAAGCGGTTTTTCTCATCGAGCGGTTCATTCGCTTGCGCAACGATATAATCGTCTTCAACGTCTGCTGTCATGTAAACAACATCGTTTGAAATAACGCCTGTTTTTTTGTCTATTTTACGGTAAGGTGCTTCAATAAAGCCATACTCGTTTATGCGTGCAAATGTTGCAAGGTAAGATATAAGGCCGATATTCGGACCCTCAGGGGTTTCAATAGGGCACATGCGGCCATAGTGCGAATAGTGAACGTCGCGAACTTCAAAGCCCGCTCTGTCACGGGATAGACCGCCCGGGCCCAAAGCTGAAAGGCGGCGTTTGTGAGTTAGCTCTGCAAGAGGGTTGTTTTGGTCCATGAATTGGGAAAGAGGGCTTGAGCCGAAAAACTCTTTTATAGAGGCAACAACAGGGCGAATATTTATAAGCGCCTGCGGTGTAACTTCCTCTGTGCTTTGCGCTTGCAATGTCATGCGCTCGCGGATAACACGCTCCATACGTGTAAAACCAATGCGGAATTGGTTTTGTAAAAGTTCGCCAACGCTGCGAATACGCCTATTGCCCAAATGGTCGATATCATCTACATTGCCAATACCGTTGCCCAAATTGTTTACATAGTTAATAGAGGCGAATATATCGTCTACCGTAACTGTCTTGCTAACAAGTTTATCGCGGTTACTGTTCATAAGCTCTATTTGCTGTGCTTCATCTTCAGCTTCGTCTAAAATAGCACGCATAGCGGTGAAGTTAACACGCTCTTTTATTTCACACTCTTTGAACACATCAAAGCTGAAAAATTCTTGCGCATTAACTGTGCCGTTAGAAATAATTTTAACTTCTCTGTCGTCCACAGTAACATAAGCTACACAAACGCCGCATGCGTCTGCTTTTAATGATAGCTCTTTTGTTATTTTTTCACCGGCGCCAACAATTAGCTCGCCTGTTAAAGGCGCTATAATATCGCGCGCTGAAATTTGCCCTTCAAGCCTTTTGGCTATAGAGAGCTTTTTATTCATTTTATAGCGGCCAAAACGAGATAAATCGTAGCGGCGTGCATCGAAAAACAAAGAGTTTATATGGCTTGTTGCGCTCTCAACAGTGGGTGGCTCACCCGGGCGCAGTTTGCGGTAAGTTTCAAGCAAGCCCTCTTCTTCGCTGCGAGTGCTGTCTTTTAAAAGCGTTGCTTCAATGCGTGCATCATCGCCGAAATAATCTCTTATAGCGGCATCAGAGCCAAGGCCTAAAGCGCGCATGAAAACTGTTATGGGAAGCTTACGGTTTTTATCTATGCGCACATAGAATATATCGTTAGCATCTGTTTCAAATTCTATCCACGCGCCACGGTTTGGGTTCATTGTTGTGCTGAAAAGCTCTTTGCCTGTTTTATCATAGCTTTTTCCAAAATAAGAACCGGGTGAACGAACTAATTGCGAAACAATAACACGCTCAGCACCATTTATAATAAATGTACCGGATTCTGTCATACGGGGGAAATCGCCCATAAAAATTTCTTGCTCTTTTATTTCACCGGTTTCTTTATTAAGCAGCCTTGTTGTAACCCTTAAAGGCGCAGCAAAAGTAACGTCACGCTCTTTACACTCTTTAATAGTGTATTTCGGGCGAGAGTCTATTCGGTAGTCAATAAAGTCCAGCACTAAATTTCCGGTGTAGTCTTCTATTGTTGAAATGTCGCGAAACACCTCTTTAAGACCTTGATTTAAAAACCATTGATACGAGTTTTTTTGCACCTCTATCAAATTGGGCATTTCAATAATTTCTTCAATTTTTGAAAAGCTCATGCGCTCGGTTTTTCCGTACTGTACGGGCTTGACTTTCACCATAAAAACTACCACTCCTTTTAAATTATTTGCTTTTGTATGCTTTTTATTGTGTGGATACTGTTTTCTTTGCTTTTTATATATCTATATTATAATTAAACATATATACGAATTTTAACAAAAAATAACGCATATTTTTGTGCAAAAAACACAAAGAAACAAGCGGTTTTCAAAATTGTATTTTTCATCATGCGTTTGCAAGTTGCTTTAGATGAATAAAAACCTCAAAAACGGCACAAAAACGCACCCCTCTCCTTACAACCTAACAAAAAATTGGCGTCGGTATTGCTCAAAAAGGCGCGTTTACCCATGTTAATATATTCAGTAATTATACTCTGTAATTTATAATTTGTCAAGCAAGATAATAAAAAAATACCCATGCGTGCAAAATTGGCACACATGGGTACGTGTATGAATTATGCTTTGTTTGCCCCTCGCTCAACAAGGCTGGCAAAACTAACAGAATTTAGCTGTTCATTAATTTGGCGGCTAAGCTCTTCATAAGTTTGCCTAAAAACGCAATATTCCGTAGCGCCCCTATTACACTCAAAGTCTAAATCATCGCCCACGCATTTAGAAATTCGGTAAGGGCCTTCCACAGCGCAAATAACATCGCGCAGTGTTATATCTTCAACATTGCGGGCAAGCTCATAGCCACCTTTATTACCTTTATAACTTTTTACAATACCTTTAGAAACAAGCTTACCCAAAATTTTAAGAGAAAAGCGCAAAGAAACACACATTTCTTCGCTTATAGTTCTTGCGTCTTTTCTTTGGTCTGCTTTTGCAAGGCAATAAACTATGCGAACAGCATAGTCGCTTTCTTGGGTGATATGCACAATAACACTTCCTTTTGGCATATAATAAAAATACGCCTATTTTAAGCTTATCAGTTTATACGAATTTTGTCAACTTTAAAGCAATACCTCGGTAACCATCAAAACCGTAAAAATACTTATAATTTTTTAACTATTATTTGTGTTTGTTGACAAAAAAACAGCGCTAAAAGCTATTTTTTTCTCTCGTTAAAATTTTTTAACGGAAAATTAAGATATTTTGGCAAAAAGTTGCATTTTTTTCAGAAAAACTATTGCCTTATATGTGAAGAGTGTGGTAAACTATTTTAAATCCACATATATTTAAATTAACATTATATTATGTGTGTTATTATTATTTCAATTATATTGTAAATAATAATACCGTTAAATTATAGAATTTTTTCACACAAAGCGGTCAACATTTTATTATCATTAACATGCTAAGCGAGTTTTTATTCGCATGGCAATTTTAGGAGGGTTTATTTGCAGTATTTTTCTTATATTGCCCGTAATTCCGAAGGCAGCGTTGTAAAAGGTATGTTAGAAGCTACGAGTCTAAGCGATTTTTTTAAGAGCATAGACGACCGTGGCCTTATTTGCATTGAATACGAGCAATCACAAAGCAGGAGTCGCACAAATGTTAAAACCATAGCAAAAATAAAAAGCAAAGAGCTTATTCTTTTTTGCAAAAAAATGGGCACAATGATTGGCGCGGGCATGAGCATAACAAACAGCCTTGACATAATGATTAACGCTACTCAAAATAAAAGCTATGTTGAAATTTATAAAAATATATACGAAGCGGTGCGCGGTGGTACATCTCTTTCTCAGGCTATGACAGAGCAAGGGGATAGTTTTCCACCGCTGCTTTGCTATATGATTGAAAGCGGCGAGGAAAGCGGTAATATTGAGGGCATATTCCGTAATATGTCGGAGTATTACGACAAGCAAGTTAAAACTAACAGAAAAATTAAAAGCGCTTCTGCTTATCCAAAGCTTTTGGCAATTGTTTCGGTTTTCGTTGTGCTTGCGCTTTTCGGTTTCGTTTTGCCGGATTTGTTCGTTATGTTTGAAGGCATGGAAATACCCCCGCTAACACAGTTCATGATAGCTTTCTCAGATTTCGTAACAAATTTCTGGATAGTAATTGTTTTTGCAATGGGTATAATTTATTTGCTGATTATTTCGCTTTTCAAAGTTCACGCTGTCAAACGGGTGGTTGATGAAATTAAAGTAAAAACACCCGGCATTGGCAAATTGCTCAATATGATATATTCAGCACGTTTCAGTTCAACTCTTTCCATGCTTTATGCGGCAGGTTTACCGCTGCTTGAAACATTAAGGCTTTCATCTAATGTAATAGAAAATATTTATTTACAAGAGAAGCTTGAAACGGCAACCGAGGCTGTTGGCTCGGGCACAGCGCTTTCACAAGCTATTGAAGACCTTGATGCTTTTGATAAAATGCTCCCCAGCATGATTAGAATTGGCGAAGAAACAGGCGATTTAGACGGGCTACTTGTTACAACTTCAGAATATTTCGAGGGCGAGAGCGACACAGCAATAGAATCGCTTCTTGCAATATTAGGCCCGGTATTACTCATTATTTTGGCTATCGTTATAGCTTTAATACTTATATCGGTTATGGTTCCCATATACAATGGTTACGGTACTATTGCTACAGGGTAAAATTTTTTTAAAAGGTAGGAGTTAAATTTTGATTTGTATAGATTTTTCCGGTGATTACATTGATGTTGTAGTTTTCCAAGGAACAAAAAAGAAATTGACGGTTGAAATGGGCGTTACGCTAAAAGCACCGTCTGATGTGTTCACGTCAAACGGCAATGTTAACTTTGCCGCTCTTGAGAACTGTTTGCGCCCTACGCTCGATAAAATTGCAGAAAAACGAGTTGTTATGACATTTTCGTTTTTGCCTACAATTTGCTCTGTTTTGGAATTACATAAAGAGCGTAATAAGCAACAACAAAGAATAGCGGTTGAGTCTCAAGTTTTTGCTAATATTTCACACGATGAATATTATGTAGACTACTTTGTTTCCGAAAACAAAGCAGAAGACCCAAACAAGCAAACCTATATTTCGTATGCAATGTTAAAAAGTGTTGCAAACGAAAGTTATGAAATGATAGCAAGGCTTAATAAAATTCCTTTGGCTCTTGTGCCCTCACAATTTGCCTCACAGTGTTTTATTGAGAGCTTTTACGAGGATAAAACAGTTGCCCTTGCAAGAATGGGCAGCAAAAATATAACACTTCACCTTTTAAACCCGCCGGGCAATATTATTACAAGAGATATCGTTATAAACTCTGCCTCATCATCGCTCGATGTTCTTGCAAGCATAAATGCAGATAGCGAGCCTAAAACGGTTTTTGTGCAGAATATAGAAAAGCTAAACTCTTATCAAAACATTAAATTCCCGGGCAAGCCTATTGATAAAACTTTAATTTTCGGGCACACAGCAAACGATGAGCTTATATCTTTTGTAAACAGCTCTCTTGGCATAAATTGCGAGCAGCTTCCGAAATTAGACGATGAGGTGTCAAATTCAGCCTCTGTTTACACTTTGGGCGCCGTTTTATCTCTCGGCAGGCAAGAAATAAACTTCTTTAACAAGAACAAACCCACAAAAACGCCGGAAAAAACTTACACAAAAAAAGCTAATGTGCCTTTAATTGTAGCTTGCACTATCGTTGTTTTAAATATAGCTGTTGCAATAGCTATGTTGACAATTCAAATGCAATCAGAGCAGCTTATAGAAGACCGTAACGCTGAGCTTAATTCGCCGCAAACAGTAGCCCTTATGGAAGAGTTTGGCAACTTGCGCTTAGATTTTGTAGCTAAACTAAAAAGCGAGCAAGCTTTCTTAGGGCTTGAAAATTCAATAGCAAGCATAGGCGAGTTTTCAAGGGCAACATTAAATGAAATAGTTGCCGCGGCCCCTACCGGCGTAAGCGTTTCGTCTGTTTCGTTCTCGGGCAACACATATAATTTAGTATGCAACGGCCTAAACGAGCAACAAGCCTCAGACTATGTCGCAATTTTAACAGACATGGAAATATTCGGCTATGTAGGATATTTTGGTTACAGCGGAACGGATAATGAAGTTTCCTTTACCGTGGTATGCGAAACGAAATAAATAATACCTTTTGTAAAAACAAAACAATATCGGAAAGGAATTACTGAAAATGAGCAGAAAAGAGCAATCTATTTTAATACTCGCTGTTACAATTTTAATATTATTCGTGCTTAATTATTTTATGTGTTTGCCAATGTTTGAAAGTTATAACGAAAACATGCAAGAAGTTGCGGTTTTAGACGAAGAGCTTGAAAAATTACAGCTTAATATCCAACAAGGCGAGGAGCTTGGCGCAGCTATTCAAGAAGTTGACGAAAGATTAGCCGCATCAACTTTAGAGCAATACTATGACGAAAACTACAGCGTACATAACTTTTTTGTAGACACAGCCCAGCGCTTTGGCCTTGAGGTTTCTTCACTAAGCCTTAGCCAAGTGGGCGCATACAGCTATTCTTCGGCAGATGCCACAGGGTCCGACATATCCGCGCACCCTTTAATTTCAGGGCAAATGACACCTGAAGAAATTTCAGCGGTACCTGCATACTATGAAGTTGTTTCACAAACAACAAGCCTTAATGTAACAGGCACAATTGAAACTATTTTAGATTATGTTGATTACCTTGCAAAAGATAATGTTTATGTTGTAATACCATCTTTAACATTATCAGATTTTGTAGATAATTTCAGCGAAGTTGACATGTCACTTCAATTTATACAGTATTATTACCAAGTTGTGCAAACCGAAGGCGCACAAACAGTAGCTTATTGACGTAATGCTGTCGATATAAGATTTTGAGAAAGGTTAGGCAATAATATGGCAGTTAGAAAACGTTTGGGAGATATGCTTGTAGAGGGCGGCTTAATTACACAAGAGCAACTACAAAGCGCACTTGAATATCAAAAAAATTCAGGCGGCAAAAAACTTGGCGACATTTTGGTTGACAATGCTGTTGTGTCGGAAGATTCGGTGCTGAACGTGCTGAAAAACGCATTGCACATTGAATACATTTCTCTTGCAGATGCACTAATTCCGCAAAGCACAATAGCAACACTTTCAAGAGATATTGCCATTGAGCACAATGTTATACCTTACCGCCTAAAAGGCAACGAGCTTATACTTGCAACGTCAGACCCTCTCGATTACGACGTTCTAAGCATTGTAAGCACAGCAACAGGCAAAATTGTAACGCCTTGCCTCGCAACAAAAAGCGATATAGCAGGCAGTATAATAAGGCATTACGAGCGCAACAGAATTAGCTCGTCTGCAAACACGCTAAACTCTACCAGCAGCGTTGTAGATGAGGCGGAAAGGCTTGAAATAAGCGAGCTTGAGGCTGTTGAAAACCGCCTTGGCAATATGCCTGTTGTGCAGTTTGTAAACAATCTATTTATCCAAGCATACAATAGTAATACAAGTGATATACATATAGAGCCCACCGCAGACGATGTGCGAATTCGCTTCCGTATAGACGGTATTCTCTCGGAAATAGTGCGTATGCACTCAAGAACATTGCCGAGCATTGTAACACGTATAAAAATTATGTCGGAAATGGACATTGCCGAAAAACGCATACCTCTTGATGGGCGCTTTTCTATGGACATAAACGGCCGCGAGGTTTCCGCTCGTGTTGCAAGTATGCCAACTGTATTTGGCGAAAAAATTGTTATACGTTTGCTTGCAGATAGCACAGTGGGCATAAAAAGCCTTGAAGAGCTTGGCTTTACCGAGCACGACGCTAAAGTTTTAAGAAAAGCTATTTCTCTTCCCAACGGCCTTGTTCTTATGACGGGCCCCACAGGTAGCGGTAAAACAACAACGCTTTATTCTCTTTTAGCAGAGCTTTCACACGTTAGCACAAATGTTCTAACAATTGAAGACCCCGTTGAAAAATATGTAGACGGCATCAACCAAACACAGGTTAATAACCGTGCGGGTTTAACATTCGCAAACGGCCTAAGGGCTATATTACGTCAAGACCCGGATAAGCTTATGATAGGCGAAATTCGCGATACTGAAACTGCCGATATTGCGGCACGTGCGGCTATAACAGGCCACCTTGTTTTGGCATCTATGCATACAAACAGTGCGGCTTCTGCGTTTTTGCGCATAGTTGATATGGGCGTTGAGCCTTATGTTGCGGCATCTTCCATTGTGGCAACCGCTTCACAGCGCCTTGTAAGAAACCTTTGCCCACATTGCAGAGAAGAATATGCGCCAAACTCAGCAGAGCTTGCGTTCTTAGAGCGCTATAACGCTTCAGATATAACAATATTATATAAAAGCCCCGGTTGCGCAAGGTGTGACGGGCTTGGCCATTTAGGCCGCCGCGCGGTTTGCGAAATTATCGCAACAGACGCCACCATCAGAAATATGATAGTTACACAAAGAAACACAGCGGATATTACAAATTATTTGCGTGAATCAAGGAACCAAAAATTCTTTATAGACGAAGCTGTAGACCTTGTTAGAAGCGGCACAATCTCTATAAAAGAAGCTATGATTTTAAGCGAGAATATCGACTAAAACCGCAAAAACATTGTGTAAGGGAGGCGTATAAATTCTTGAATATTAATGAATTAATAACAACCACAAGGCAGCTGCGAGGAAGTGATTTGCACTTAATTGTGGGCGAGCCGCCAACTGCAAGAATTGACGGAAAAGTACAGCGCCTTGACATGCCGCTTTTAACAAGCGCAGACTTAGAGGGCTTTGCAAAAGAGCTTTTAAGCGGCACGAAAATGCAGTACAGCGCCGATACAACAGATTACGACTTTTGCTATGTTATGCCAAGCGGCACACGCCAGCGTGTTAATATGTTCAAGCAAAAGGGCGTGCGCGGTATAGTTCTTCGTATGCTGAACGATACCTTGCCGAATTTCGAGGCTTTGGGTCTGCCGCCAATTTTCAAAAACATAGCAAGTTTGCCGCGTGGGCTTGTTTTGGTAACAGGGCCTACGGGTAGCGGTAAAACAACAACGCTTGCCGCTATGGTAGATTATATAAACGAAACAAAGCGCGATCATATACTTACTATTGAAGACCCTATAGAATATTTGCACACGTCGAAAAACTGCATAGTTAACCAGCGCGAAGTTGGCGTTGATGTTGACGATTTTGCCTTTGCGCTGCGCAGTGCACTTCGTGAAGACCCCGACGTTATTCTTGTGGGCGAGATGCGCGACCTTGAAACTATCTCGGCCGCCATAACAGCTGCTGAAACAGGCCACCTTGTTTTTGGCACATTACACACGGTTGGAACGGCCAAAACTATTGACCGTTTGATAGACGTTTTCCCCTCAGACCAACAACAGCAAATTCGAACACAACTCGCAACGGTTTTAAGGGCTGTTATAACACAGCAGCTTTTACCGAAAAAAGCAAGCAGCGGCCGTTTGCCTGCATTTGAAATAATGACGGTTAACGACGCAATAGCAAATTTAATACGCGAAAATAAGGCTTTCCAAATTAATGCTATCATACAAAGCAACGCAAAAAGCGGCATGATTCTTCTCGATTCATACCTTGCGGCGCTTGTGAAGCAGGGAGCTATCGACAGGGAGGTGGCACTCGACAGAGCGGCTGATAAACAGACGCTTGAAAAGCTGCTTTTGTAATGCATTTATTAATATAATGCAAGTGTTACACAATATTTTCGCAAAACAGACATTTGATAAACGCATATTTTATGCGTGCATTTCAAAAATTTACAAAGGAAAGGAAAGAACCTATGCAAAAACTCATTGAAATGAAAAATAAAAAGGGTTTTACCCTGATTGAGATGTTGATAGTCATTTTGATTATTGTTATTCTCCTTGCAATTGCAGTACCTGCGGTTGCAGCTTACAGAAGAGATGCACTTAGAACACAAGATGAGGGCGCGGTGGAGACAATTTTGACAGCTCTTGAAGCAGCGCTTATAAGAGAAACACCAGTTAGCGATGGCGGCCATAATGGCCCTAACCAATTTCACGAGTCTGCATACTTAGATTATGCCGCATTAGCTACTCCGGACACGACGCTTCCGCAAGAAACACAAGATTTTTATAAGTTAGTTGGGGAATATCTTGGCCCTAACTTCCAAGGTAATTTTAAATTTATTTATAATACAGATCATTATCCTGATGAATTCACAATATCGAGAAATGGCATTGCAATGATAGCTTATTGGCGTTCAGATAGTGCTACTTCAGAAGATTCTGTAATGATGTATTATCCAATTAGAACAGAGGAAATTTTATATTATTCCGAAATCAAATCAAGTTTAAATGACAATCTAATAAATAATATTATACGTCCAATACCTTGCCTAGACTAAGGATTTATTAATTGGTGCAGTATTACAATAAATTTATGAAAGGAATAAATATGAAAAAAATATTTTGTATAAAAGATAAAAAAGGCTTTACGCTAATTGAAATGCTTATTGTTATTCTTATAATAGTAATTCTTCTTGCTATTGCGGTTCCCTCGGTAATCGCATACCGTGAAGACTCACAAACAACTGCCGATTCAGGTGGAGCTAAAACAGTATACACTGCGTTAGAGGCAGCGCTTGCAAATCACACAATCGAAGTTCCAACTGTAAATACTGCTGTATGGTGGTTTAGAGATAATGATAGCGATGGTACAGATGATGAGATTATATATAGAGTTACTCTGAATGCAAAATCAGCTCATAATGAGCTTCCTGGTGCAAATGATTTTTTAAATCCTGAGGTATTTACAGGTTATTACCGTTATGGGTTTAGCACAGAAACTAACAGTATTAACTGGGTTAGCTATCATCCGGGAGACGAAGTTATTGTTGAAAATAGTGAGGTTATGGTTTACGACGTTCTAAACGACAGAACAGGTTATTTAGATGACTTAATAAGAACTTATGGAACAGGAGAAAACGGGGGATATGACCAAGGTGCTTATGGACACCTAAGCGCAGACAAACAAAACCCCGCATATTAAAAACAAAGAAAGGAACACATACATGCAAAAACTCATGGAACTAAAAAACAAAAAGGGTTTTACCCTAATAGAGATGTTGATAGTTATTTTAATTATCGTTATTCTCCTTGCAATTGCAGTACCTGCAGTTGCAGCTTACAGAAGAGATGCCCTAAGAACACAAGACGAGGGTGCTATCGAAACAATTAGAACGGCTATTGAGGCGGCGGTAATAAGAGCAACACCTGAACATGTTACTTATTATGGTCATCAAGGACAAAATTTAGATTATGACAAATTAGTAGAACTTTCAGACGAGAACAGTGGCATAGCATCTGCCGATGAAGAAACCAGAGAATTTTATGGTTTACTTGCAGATTATTTAGGCCCTAACTTCCAAGGGAACTTCAGTTTCCATTATATGTTAGATTATGGTGATCATGACCACATTTATTGGGTTTCGTACTGGAGAAACGATGGTGCAACTTCGGACGATTCGGTTATGCTTTATCATTACTCATATTTAAATCATACTACTAATGCGCAAGCAATTGCAGCTAGACAAATGGTGTATTTAGACGAACTGCTTGCAATTCCTACAGTTGATTCTGCCGCTCAAGATATAGCTATACCAGATTACAGACCTTAGTGGGGTATTGTGAACAATCTTTAAATATTACATAGTTATATTTAAAAATTTTAATTAATACAAAATATTACAAGAAAGGTAATAATATGCAAACACTTGTGAAATTAAAAAACAAAAAAGGGTTTACCCTTATAGAAATGTTGATAGTCATATTGATTATCGTTATACTATTGGCAATAGCTGTGCCATCGGTTATAGCTTATCGCGAAGACTCTCAAAGAACTGCAGACCTTGGCGCTGCAAAAACAGTTTACACTGCTTTAGAAGCTAGTCTTACCACTTTTGGTGAGTTACCGGGTCCTGACGACTCGCCTCCAAATCAGTACTCAGACTATCAAACAATTCCCGGTACTACTATAATTTACCATAAAAATACAGGTAACGGAACAGAGATTTTGACTACCAGTATAACCCCTTCTACCTTCAATTTTGGTATAGAAGTAAATGGTCATTTAGGCAATGATTTCTACGGAAACTACAAATTTGGATATGATACAACAACTAACGCTATAGTATGGGTATCGTATCATCATGATAATACGACTGTTTTAACAAATGGTAGACACACCGCTGCAGATTCTGATGTAATGCTTTATCATGTTGCAGATGATGTGTCGGGATATCTTGATGAAAGTGAAATAATTTCAAAATACGGCAGCGCAGGCAACGGCATGCTAGATCATTTCAAGCATGACGTGTAATTAAAACCGTATTATTCAAACATACTTTATGCTGATATAAAAAAAAGAAAGGTAATGAATATGAATAAACTAATACAATTAAAAAACAAAAAAGGTTTTACTCTAATTGAAATGTTAGTTGTAATACTAATTATTGTTATTTTGATAGCAATTGCTATTCCTGCTGTTGCCGGCTACCGTGCAGATGCAAACGAAACAGCAGATAAAGGCGCAGCAGAAACAATTTTCAATGCGCTTGAAGCAGCAACAACAAAATATCCGCCGTCAGAGGCAGCAAACAGAAGCGGTGATCTTGTGGTAAATGGTGATGTGATTATTTCAAACACACTGGAAATTGCCAGTGGCGACATGGCAGAACCATATTTAGAAGCAGTTCAAGAATTTTTGGGCACTAATGTGCAAGGTACTTTTAGGTGTAGCATAACAGTGGCTACAGGTAGTGTAAACTGGGTAACTTACGTTAGAGAAGGTGCCGAGAAAAACATAGCAAACACCATGCTGTATCACGCAGAACATGGCGTTACAGGCTACATGGACGAGGCAAAAGTTCCCGGTACAGATGACCTTTATACTCCTTCAAATAAGATTCACAGCTAAAAGTAATAATTCATAATAATATCACTGTTAGGCATATTGCAATGCCTGACAGTGATGAATTATAAAGAATATCAGTTAATAATACTCTTTATAATAAATCCGCCGTCGCAAAGCGTCGGGTTTATGCTTAAAATATTTACAAATTTAAAAACTATTGTAAAAAGGATGAATTTATGCAAAAACTTATGCAATTGAAGAATAAAAAAGGTTTTACTCTAATTGAAATGTTAGTTGTAATTCTAATTATAGTTATAC
>CAYJPD010000037.1:0-17855 GCA_964371975.1 uncultured Bacteroides sp. | reverse complement strand
ACCTTGCTGTGCATAGCCCATGTTTTGCCCCGGCATACCTTGCATAGGTCTGCCTAAAGCCGCACAAATTTCATTGCCGATTTGCTCATATTTGCGATACTCTGGGCTGTAATTGTTATCGATGTCATCAAAGCTGTTATTCAAACGATAATTTATATCGTTGAACCAGGGGCTGTTTAATTGAATATCAATATAGAAATCGTAAACAGTTTTGTAGCGCGGTGGGTTATAGCGCTCTCTTTCGGGGCCGGGCTTGTAAAGTTGCTCTTCTTTTTGGCGAACATCAAGCGTACAGCTCATAACCTGTGAAAGGCTGATAACATCGGGGTTTAAATCACGCCAATTGGCACTTTTGCAGTAAATAAAAGTGCCGTTTCTCTCGTCAACTTTTATTTCATTGTCTTCGCCAACACTGCGAGTAGGGGAGAATGCGCGCACAGCTTCTTCATTTTGTTTTCTGTATTCAAGCTGCGAATTAATTTCTTGTATAGTTGAATTGCGACGCTCGTCGAAAAGAGGAGATAAAAGTTTTGCGCAATCTTTACACATATTGCCGTCTTCAAGTTTGCGGTTGCCCAATAGGCCAATGCTACCGCCGCAAATATCGCATTCTTTTTTATCAAAAAGTCCCATTGTAATTCTCCTTTTTCAGCACTGCTATAATATTTAACGGCAGTGCCTAAATATAATATGTTATAGTAATTTTTAGAATTTGCCGCCGCCGCGTCCGCCGCTACTGCTGCCGCCCGAAGAGCTTTTCTTTGGTATTGCTGTTCTGGTTGTGTTTTCATATAGGAAACGGTCGTGGCTTTGCCCTAAGATAAACGAGCCTTGCCTTACATAGGAAGCTGCTTCGTTTTTCTTTCTCGCTGTGTTCATTTTAGCTATCATAGCAGCTGTTACTGCAAAAGCCACTGCTATGCCGCCGCCTAAACCTATCAGTAAAGCTAAGCCTATATCGCCTGCATCTAAAGGGTCGCCAGCATATGGCTCGCCTGAGTAAGCTGCGCTTAAAAACATATCTGCTAAGCTTACATAATTGCTAAAAGCGCTAAAGTAATCGCCGTCGGATAATAAAGGAACAATATCATCTTCAATTTTGCTGAGGGCCGCGTCTGTGATAACCGAACCGCCTGTTGTGTCTATGGTGAAGTAATCTCTGTTTTGCAAGTCCATAGCAAAAATAATAACATTGCGAGATTTATCAACACCGGGGTGGTAATCGGCATAGTCCTCTATATATTGCCCGCCTGTGTCGGCAGTTGTTATTAGTGTAATATCAAAATCATACTCGTTTCTGATATTTTCAATTTGCGCTGTTAAAATTAGCTCTTGCTCGTTTGAAAAAACATCTGCTTCATCTATTACAGCTAAACTTTGCGCGCTTACAGGTAAAGATAAAACAAAGAACATTAAAGCAACGATTAAAACCGTAAATATTTTTTTATTCATCATTTCATCCCCCTAACCTAAGAATAGTAATGCTATTAATGCGATTGGAATCATAGAGGCAAGAGTTAAACCTATGCGCCATTTTAAAAGCTTGCCTTTATCCACAGGTAATTCACCTGCTACTTGCCCCGTTTGCCCATTAATTGCAAATTGATACATTTTGCCTTGGTATTTTGTGTTTAGCATCCAAACAGGTAAAAGCGCATATCTAATATCGTCGCCGTTCATGCTTAAAGCAGACGCCCTTTTTGTAACGCTTGTATACCCTTGAACGGTTTTCCTAAAAGCATCTTCCGTTGAGTTAATAACACGCTCATTTGCACGCTCAGAGCACTCAGCTACGCTAACATCGAATTTGTCGGCGAAATAACCTGCCATATACATGGGGCTGAATTCAGCTAATTTAGCGTAATCGAAAGGCTCTATGCCGTCCATGTAATTGTCTTCCATTTTCGTGCTTGCGTCTACAGGTATTTGGCTAAAAGAAATTTGCCCGCTTCTGAAAACTTCATAGTGCTCTGTTCTTGTGTAGCGGTAATTGCTGTCGCTCCACGTTCTAACTTTTGTTGCGTTAAATGTTATATTTCCGCCGCCTGTGCAACTGAAAAGCCAAAACGGAACATATAAACCGCTAATTTTTTTTATGCGATTATTTGCGGTGAATGCATTCGGTAAAAGCGGTTTACCCTTGTAAAAATCAAGCAGTTTAGCCTCTGCCGCATTTTTATCTATATGGAAAGGTATAACAAAATCGGGCTCTACCATGCCACTAACATTGTTTGACATAACAACGGGGTTACCGCAATACATACACTCGGTCGCAACGGTATCACCATTTGAAACTACCTGTGCGCCGCAAGATGTGCAGGTGAAGCCGCTTTGGTTTTGCGCTTGTACAGGCGGCTTTACAACGCCTTCTATATTCCAGTTGATTTTGTCATTTATTTGCTGTTGCTGAGGGTTTTCACCCGGCGCAGGTGCTGTTTCTTGCTTGAAGAAATCTTGTGGGAATTCACTGTCGCACGAGCCACACACAAGCATTTGCTTTTGTGCGCTGAATTCAAGAGGAGCACCACAGGCAGGGCATTGATATTTTAACATTGTATCAGACATATAATATCTCCTTGCTGTTAATCTCAACTAAAATTATTTGGCGTCACTATCGTCGAAAACGTCTCCGCACTCGGGGCAGAATTTAGGTGGGCTTTGTGGGTTTGGCGGTGTCCATCCGCATTTATCGCAAGCGTATAAAGGTGCTGCCGCCGGTTTTTTGCTTCCGCATTCGTTGCAAAACTTACCTTTGTTAACAGCGCCGCAAGAGCAGTTCCAGCCTACGGCCTCTTCAGGTTTTGGTTTGCCGCAGTTATTGCAGAATTTGCCTGCGTTGCCTGCATTACCGCAAGAGCATGCCCAACCGGCTGCAGGTGCTGCAGGTGCCGGCGCTGCTTGTTGTGGTTGCTGTTGTTGGCCCATGGCAAATAAATTTTGTGCATTCATTCCGCCTGCGCCTTGTGCCATATTCATGCCCATGAAGCCCATCATTGGGCCGCCTGCGCCCTCGTTTTGAGCCGCGCTTTGCATTGCAGAAGCCTGTGCGCCTACAAGATGTGCAGCAGCCATAGTTGGGTTTCTGAATGTAGCATTTCTTTGTAGTTCTTTTATCATGTTCTCATCTTCTTCAGAAGCTTTAACTGAAGAAACGCCGAACGAGTGAATTTTTAAGCCGCGCAGTTCGCCCCATTTTTTGCTTAGAACTTCATTTAAAGCGTCTGCAAGTTCTAAAGTGTGGCCGGGTAATGCGCTGTAGCGAATTCCCATAGCAGATATTTTAGCAAATGCCGGTTGCAAAGCTGTCATAAGTTCGCTTTTTAGTTGGCCGTCAATTTCATCTCTGTTGTAATCGCCCGATATATTTCCGCACACGTTTGTGTAGAAAAGCATTGGGTCTACAACTTTATAGGAATATTCGCCGTGGCAGCGGATAGAAATATCAAGGTCAAGGCCGATATTTGTATCAACAACACGGAAGGGAACAGGGCTTGGTGTGCCATATTTATTTCCCATAATCTCTTTTGTGTTGAAGTAGTAAATGCGTTGGTCGCTAGCCGGTTGGCCGCCGAAAGTAAAGCGTTTGCCTATATTTATAAATGTGTTTTTAATGCCCTCGCCTAAATCGCCTGAAAAAAGCGATGGCTCTGTAGAGGTATCATAAGTAAATTCCCCGGGGGTTGCACAAAGCTCGGTAACTTTACCGTTATCAACAATTATCATACATTGCCCGTCGGCAACAGCTATAACAGAGCCGTTTGAAATAATATTATCTTCGCCCTTAGTATTTGAGCTCCTGCCGGAAGTTCTTTTTTCGCCTTTGCTAACAAGGGTGTCGTTTGATATAGCTTCACAGTAAAAATACTCTTTCCATTGGTCGGCTAAAACTCCACCGGTTGCGCCTAATGCGGCTTTAATTAGTCCCATAATAATTCCTCCTATAGTTTGTTTTTATATCTAACGCATAAGTATATTTTGTATTTTATGCGCTATGCTGTACTATTCTTGCCCAATACAATATTATCAATAATTTGTTTTTGTGTAAATGTGCCGTTAGGCACATATTAATTTGATGATATCCAGCCGTTTCCCACAACATAAACCACAAGTTCCACCGTGCTTTTACAGCCCGATTTCATAAGCATGTTTTCTATATGGCGTTTAACTGTACCCTGCGCAATGCCCATTTCGTCGGCTATTTCCGCGCGTGAATACGATTGGCATAGTAGCCTAAGAATTTCAAGCTCTCTTTGTGTTAAGGGCGGCTCGCCGTTTGCTGTGGGTATTTTCACGTTTTCGGGGAAAACTTTTTCGCCATTCATAACGGCTCTGATAACGTCTACAAAATAGTGAATCGGTTTTGATTTTGATAAAAAAGCATCTGCACCGGCTTTTTTAGCTCCCGGTATATATGAAATTTCATCGAAACCCGACATTAGAATAACTTTAATATGCCCAAGTTCAAGCTTGATTTTCTCGGCTAAAACAATGCCGCTGCTGTTGTGTTCAATGGATATATCGCTTAAAACAACATCGGGCTTTAGCTCCTTGCATAAGGCTATAACATCATCGGTGGCGCTCGAACTTCCAACAAACTCCATATCTTCCTCAGAGGCTATTATATTGCTAAAAGCATCTAAAACAGATTTATGGTCATCCACAATAAAAACTCTAATCACTTAAATTTTCCTTTCCAATTGTAATAATTAAACTAAATTTAGGTATTACTTCAACTTTCAAAACTCCGCCTGCGTTTTCAACACGGCTTCTAATGCCAAAAAGCCCACCGCCCTCAACAAGCCCTTGTTTTGGGCTTGTGCCGTTGTTGGTAATTTCAATTCTATAACTATCTTCTTTGCTTTTAATTTTAACATAAACTTTTGTAGCACCTGCATGTTTAATTGCATTTGTGCAAGCCTCTCGAAGTACCGCTAATATTAAAAACGAAATAGTATTTTCTTCGGGCAGCGCATCTAAAAGCTCTATAGATAAACCAATTTTTCTAAAGAAAAAGTACATGTCGCCGAAAAGCTCGCTTGCGTTTCCGCCTTGCCTTGTTTTTATTTGTGCTATAGTGTCTTTGCTCAGGGATAAAAGGTCGGTGTAATCGGTAAAATCACTGTTTTGGCTAATGCGCTGTATGGCTGTTAAGCGCTGGCTTAAAACGTCGTGCACTTGCGTGCGTATGCGTATATATTCGCGCTCTTGATGAAGCTCTTTTAATTTTTTACGCAGTAGCTTTGCCTCTTTATTTTGTGCAATTAAACTTTCTTTTTCTTGTAATAGCAAATGATGAGTTTGCATAAGCTCGCTTACTTCAATAGCTGTAATTTCAAAAAAAGTAGTATTGTTTAATGTTACAGTATTTCTTTCAAACTGCCATGTTTCGTTTTTTGCTTTAATAAAAAAGTTCTCACCCGGCTTTTTATAAGTATTATATGTAATAAGCTCTTTTTTTAGCTCTTGCCATATTTTTTTGCCACTTATATATTTTTTGTCAGAAAAAGCAAAAAGCAATTCTTGCATTTTGTCGTTTTTTAAATGAATATGCCCGCTTTCATCATAAAATAAAATACCAATCGGTAAAGTGTTTAAAGCTTGAATAATACAATATGTGTCGTTGCTTTGTTTTTTATTGTGCTTCTCTGTGTTAAAATATGAGAGAACACATATAATTAAAATGGCTATTGCGCAAATTAAAAGCAGTATATTAATCGCTGTCATGTGGCACCTCCTCACTGAATGTGAGAATGTATATTTGCGTTTGCTCCCAGTTTTTGCTTTGAAATGAGAAGCTGTTTTCTTCTTGCACTATGTTATTTAATTCGTTTTCGCTAAATAAATCCTTATCAGCTAAAACAGAGAAAACTATATTAGAACTCGCTTCATAAAGTTGCGCTAAAATATTTTCGCAGCTTAAATCAATAGCTTTTTCAAGCGCATTAGCAAAAAAGCTGTATATGCTAAGGGCGAAAGAAGCGGGAAAATCGCCCGAAAGTGCACACCTGAATGCAATGGAAATTTCGCTGAATTTACAAAATTCGCTAAGTTCATCAAATGCATTTTGCAATATGCCTATAGGCTGTGTTTGCCTATAAAACACATTCAAGCTAAGCATACATTCACGTTTCATCATACAGGAAAGAAGGCTGATTTTGCCCAGCAAATGCTTTTTCTCTTGCGTGCTAATTCCGTAAGTTGTCAATGTTGTTGTAAGGTATTCTATTTTATCTGTGCCAACAAGCAAAATGTTATCAATGCTCTCGTAAGCGGTTCTTTCGGCAATAATAGCAGATAAGCTTTCATCTACTTGGTTATCTTTCAATAAAAACTCGTTTGTTTTTTTGTAAGCCTCATTCGCTTTTTTTATTTGAGCATTAATAGTATTAAAAGTGGTGTAGTCTTTATAATAAATAAAACTGCCGTTTGAAAGGGTTGTTTTACGTTTTGAAAAGCTATTGTTTATATGGTTTGCGCTATTAGAAATGTAAAGCGTTTTTTTGCTTTTATCTTTTATTTCCATAGCAATAGAGGAGTGTGCAAACAGCTCTTTTAAATAAATTGTTTTTTTTGCTGATTTAATTTTAATTAAAAAAAGCACAAGCGTTATATTAATAAGCACTAATAGAAAAGTGATAATAAAACTGTTCATGAAATCCCCCTCGCAATTTTCACTTATTATATCATGTAATGGGGTATATCGTCAAAAGAAATTTACAAAAAACAGGCATGATATCACAAATTTTTAGCAATTTTAACCTGTGTGCAATTCTTGAAAATTACAGCAAAACAATGCGCATGGGTTTTGTGCATAAAAAACAGCCATATAAAACTTGCAATGCAAATTTTATATGGCTGTTTAAACTTGTTAATTAAGCAAATATTAATCGCTTAAAAGAATTATGCAATCATCTTTTGAGAATTTAACTTTTTCAGATTTAAGCGGATTAGTAATTATTTCAATACTACTTTCCCTTTGAAGTTTGTAACCAATTGCTATTTCGCCGTTTTGTTTAACAATTTCAGTTATATCGTAAAAATCAATTTCTTTTTCAATGTCTAAATAATTTTGTGCGCTTTGAATGTAAATTTCATTGCCTTCAGGGCGAAGAAGCTCATTGAAAACACTTGTTAGATGACGGTTTTCGCTAATTTGAGCCATTATCATATTAACAATATAATTGCCAATAACAAAATCGTTAACTTTTGCAATTTTAGCAAGCTTTTGGTTGGAAGGGTTTTTCATTTCGCTTGTAATATTAAATGTAAGGCCGGTTTTTTCACATATATCGCGGATATGAATAAGCTTTAATAGCATTTGTGCGTCAGATTGCTCCATATCGCAATCATCGTTGCTTAAAAGCACAATGTTATCAACATTTGAGTTTGCAAGTTCATCTAAAGAAGTTCTGTTGGCTGTGTCGCAATCAATATAGCTAATTTCTATATTATTGAAAACTACACCTTCCTGTATAAAGCTTGTTGCTTCTTCGTGTGCAATAGTTACAACTGCGCCTTTTGAAGAGTAATTATCAAGCTCTTTCAGAATGCGGTGAAGCATATTGTTTGCACCTAAAATTAATACATTCCCGCGTTGAAGTTTTTCTTGCGCATCAACTTTTTTGCTTGCAAATTCTTCTTGGGTTTTTGTTTTATACTCTTTTGGTGTTACACTGTTATTGTCTTCCATAAGAAGTATAAGTTCATCGTCTGCTTTTAAAACAGTGTGCATATCGGGGTTTAAATGCACTTTGTTATCACGCTTATAACCAAAAACAATAGCTTTATCAAACATGTTTAGAACGTCGCCAAATTGCATACCAACAAGCTCTGCAAAGCTTTCAAAATACAGCTCGTCGCCGTCAAAATCGAACAGCTCTGTCATAACATTAGATAAACCGGATTGCCTGCATGTTTGAGCAATTATGCGCGAAATAGTATCATCTGTTAGCATAATTTCAACATTACCTTCACCGGCAATAGTTGCGGCATCGAAGTTTTTCTCATCGTGAACAGAAGCAACAATGCAGGGCATAGTATCTTTTTTGCCAATCTCGTTAAAATAATTGTTAATGGCAAGAATTGCCTTTGTTGTAATAAAGTCGTCAGTTTCATTTATAATAACACTGCGGCAAGTTGAAAGAGAACAACGTTTTAGCATATTAACATCTGTTGTGCTACCTGTGCGGCAAACTACCCTTGTAGTTTTGTAGTCTTCAATATGGTTTGCAATGGCTTCTTCAACCGTTTCTTTATCATCAACACAAAGAACAACAATGCACTCGCTCTTGCTGCTTTCGTTTGCAATTATAAGCTCTGAAATAATAGTGTAAATATTATCATTAAAGCCAAGTATCAAAGTGTGGTTTTTTTCTACAACTTGAGAATTACCTTTTTTCAATGTGTTAAGCTTCTCTTCAAAACCTGTGGTGATAATACCTATTAATATACTTGTAACAAATAAACCGCATAAAGTTACAGCGCTCATAATTATAAGGAACGGAAGATCCGCAGTATCTGTTCCTGTAATCGTACCGGCATCAATAGTGTGCATTAAACCTGCCCAAATATTTTGCCCAAATGTGCTGTTGCCGAAAATAACAGCTAAAAGTGCTGCTAAAATTATAACAGCGGCAGTTGCCAAAAATAAAACCGCAACTAATGCAACTGTGCCTTTAGCCATTAAATTGTCAAAAGAATACCTTAACTTCTGTTTGAAATTATTAAACATAAAATTCCACCTTCATAAATTATTACTTTTATATAATAATGCTTGTATAACATGTGCAAGCATTATATAGATTAGGTTTTAAATAATGAGCTTAATAATTATAATTAACCATTATTTATGTGTAAAAAATATTTTGGCTAAAAACCGTGAAAATTGTATTATTTGTACACTAACTAAACATAGCATGAAATATAGTATATGTCAATAAAATGAAGTTAAATTTTCCGCAGTATATGCCAAATATCATAGCGTGAGAGTTTAAGGCAAGTAGTTAAGCTTTATTTTGCACGTTTATTTAAACTCAAATTAACGCCAAGTGAGTATAATTGCCTTGCAAGATTCTCTGCGCCTTTGAAATGAATGGCACAAATTCCAAGTTCACGTGCGCTTATAACATTTGCAAGGCTATCATCTATAAAAATAGTTTCGCTTGCATTTAATTTGTATTTTAGCAGTAAGAATTTATAAAATTGAAAATCAGGCTTAACAATATTGATATCGCATGAAGATATGCCACCTACAAATAAAGGCCAAAAATGCCTGCGTTTAAGCATTTCCAATGTATCTTTAGGCATATTGGTCGCATAGTATAAATTGTATTTGTTGTAACTTAACATTTTTAAAAGTTTGCTTGTATCTTCTTTGGTTGTTAGAATATCCTGCCACTCGTTAATAATTGTGTTAACTTCAAATTTACGGCCTATTTTAGCGGCTTTTTCAAGCATTATTTTATTAGCTTGTGTTCTTGTAAGCTGACCTTTGTCAATTTGTATCCATGTATCGCTGCCGAATGTAATATCATAAAGATTGTTTTCAAGGTTTTCATTGCCAAAGCGATTTAGTAAAAACAAGCGTGGATTATAATCAATTAAAACGCCGCCTATATCGAACAAAATGTTTTTATACAAAACTTCACCTACTTTGAAAATATATATTTTATATTATACACATTAAAAGCATATAAAACAATACTATATGAATAAATATAAATATACCGCAGTTGTTGCATATATATAAGGAGGTTTTATTATGACTATGAGCGAACTTTGCGAGCGCAGTGTTGTGAATATAACAAACGGTGCAAATTTAGGTAATGTAGACGATATTGTTTTTAATGAGGATACCGCAGAAATTTCGCATGTAATAATTTACGGGCGCCTTAAATGGTTTGGCCTTATGGGTAGGGGAGAAGATACATATATACCGTGGGACGATATTCAAAAAGTTGGCAAAGACGTGCTGCTTGTAAATACACTTGAGATAAGAACAAGCAATGAGAACCATAGTGGCGTGAAACGCATGTTTGGATAAAAACATGCAAAAAAACTAACGGGAAATTAATAAGCGCAAAGAAAATATGAGCTATTAAAAAATAAAAGCTTGAAAATACGAGTTTAATATTAAAAATACTTGAAATTTAATGAACTATGTGATATACTATTACAGCAATACGCACGCATTGCTTTGTTTTTTTGTGCCTTATAGCCTAATAAGGTGGATTAACATGTATGTAATGCGGAGGAAAAAAACAATAAAAACGGAGGCTAAAATTATGGCAGTAGTATCAATGAAACAACTATTGGAAGCAGGTGTTCATTTCGGGCACCAAACTCGTCGCTGGAACCCAAAAATGGCGAGGTTTATTTTTACGGAGCGCAACGGTATTTATATTATCGATTTGCAAAAAACTGTAAAAAGATTAGACGATGCTTATAACTTTATTCGTGAAGTTGCAGCAGAGGGTGGCGAAGTTCTATTTGTTGGAACAAAAAAACAAGCGCAAGATTCAGTTAAAGAAGAAGCTGTTCGTTGCGGAATGCATTTTGTAAATGCACGTTGGCTTGGCGGTATGTTAACAAACTTCCGCACTATTCGCAGAAGAATTGACCGTATGGAGCAAATTAATAAAATGCGCGAAGACGGAACATTTGAAATGCTACCTAAAAAAGAAGTTGCAAAACTTGAACTTGAGCTTGAAAAACTTGAAAAGTTCCTTGGCGGTGTTAAAGATATGAACACTTTGCCAAAAGTTATGTTTATTGTAGACCCTCGCAAAGAGCGCATAGCAGTTGCAGAGGCTATTAAACTGAATATTCCTATTGTAGCAATTGTAGACACAAACTGTGACCCTGACGAAATTGATTACCCAATTCCGGGGAACGACGATGCAATTCGTGCAGTTAAATTAATTGCCGGCGCAATGGCAGACGCTGTTATTGAAGCACGCCAAGGCCACGATGCAGTTGCCGAAGAAGAGGTAGCTCAAGAGGCCGAAGATATTGCAATAGCTGAATAATAAAGTAACTATAGGAAGAAAAGAGAGGATTATAACAATGGCATTTACTGCTCAAGACGTTAAAAATTTACGCGAACAAACAGGTTGCGGTATGATGGACTGCAAAAAGGCACTTCAAGAATCTGATGGTAATTTCGATAAAGCGGTTGAATATTTACGCGAAAAAGGCCTTGCACAAAGTGCAAAAAAAGCAAGCAGAATAGCAGCTGAGGGCATGGTTTACGCCGAGGCTGATATTAGCAGCAAACAAGGTGTTGTTGTTGAAGTTAACGCTGAAACAGACTTTGTTGCGAAAAACGAGCTTTTCCGCACATTTGTAAAAGAGCTTGCAGGCGTTATTATGGCGCAAAAACCTGCAGATGTTGAAGCTTTACTAAACTGCACAATGCCCGATGGCACAACAGTTGAGGCATCTCGCCAAGATAAAGTTTTGGTTATTGGCGAAAACATTCAAATTCGCCGTTTCGAGCGCTTCGATGGCGTTTGCGCAGCTTATGTACACGGCGGCGGCACACACGGTATTTTAGTGCAATTTGAAACAAGCGACGATGTTGCAAACAAAGATGCATTCACAGAGTATGGCAAAGATGTAGCAATGCAAATTGCCGCTGTAAACCCATCTTATATTCAAGAGAGCGATGTACCAGCAGATGTTCTTGAAAAAGAAAAAGAAATTTTACAAGCTCAAATTGAAAATGACGAAAAACTTGCAAACAAACCTGACCAAGTTAAAGCAAAAATGGTTGAGGGCAGAGTTGGTAAATTCTATAAAGAAAATTGCCTGTTATTACAAGCTTTCGTTAAAGATGGCGATATAAATGTTGAGCAATACACAAATAATTGCGCAAAAGAATTGGGCGGCGACATTAAAATTTTGAAATTTGTTCGCTTTGAAAAAGGCGAAGGCCTTGAAAAACGCTCAGATGATTTCGCAGCTGAAATTGCAAAAATGGTGCAATAATTTATTGCATTTTAAGCAAAAAAATAAAACAGGTGCGTTGAGCACCTGCCTGTTAAAAAACCCGGCACTACTGTTTAAGTGGTGCCGGGTTTTTGTATATTGCTTTTTTATTTTGAGATTTCATATAATTTAACGCCAAAATTAATATAAACTTCACAAGAAAGCACGAGATAATTCGCCAAGTTTTGGGATATTACCTTTTCGTTTTCAACTATACAAATTCATTATAAATCGCCCTTTTGGCCTGTTCATATTCGCTCATTAAGCTTTCTATTATTTCGTTTAGAGGTTTAATTTCAGTAGCCATTCCTGCTACTTGCCCTGCCATTACAGAGCCCATTTTTACATCGCCATCGAATATTGCTTTTCTAAGCGCACCCAATGTGTATTTTTCAAGCTCCATTTTATCTGCACCTGCTTTTTCAAGCTTAATATGCTCTTTTGTCATGGCGTTCTTTAAAACCCTAACAGGCACGCCGCTGTTTCTGCCTGTAACAACTGTGTCGCTGTCTTTGCAGTTAAGCAGTGCGTTTTTATAGTTCTCGTGTATGGGGCACTCTTCGCTAACTAAAAGGCATGTTCCTATTTGTACGCCAATTGCTCCTAAAACTTCTGCCGCAAGCATTTGTTTGCCGCTTGCAATGCCGCCTGCCGCAATTACGGGCAATTGTGTTTTGCTAACAACTTGTGGAATTAGCGCCATAGTTGTAAGCTCACCAACATGCCCACCGCTTTCGGTACCCTCTGCTATAAATCCATGTGCACCCGAGTTTTCCATCCTTCTTGCAAAGGTAGAATTTGGTACTAAGGGAAAAACCGTAATGCCCGCTTCATTCCATTTTGCAATATATTTTCCGGGGTTTCCTGCACCCGTTGTTATAAATTTTATATTCTCATCTATCACAATTTGCGCAATGTCGTCGGAGTGTGGGTTCATTAGCATTAAATTTACACCAAAAGGTTTATCGGTTAAACTTTTGCATATATGTATTTGCTCTTTAACTTCGCTTGGGCTCATTGTTGCGCTTGCAATTATGCCAAACGCGCCGCAATTTGATACTTGTGCCGCAAATTTCCCGTCAGATATATTCGCCATAGCGCCTTGTATTATAGGGTATTTTGTTCCTAATATTTCATGTAATTTCATATTTTTTTCGTTTTGCTCTCCTTGTTTTTTAAAATTATAGCATTTTTATAATTAGTTTGCAATAAAGTTAAAAAATTTTAACATTTTTGTAAAATGCAATACTGCCATTGTAAAAGCAAAATTTAAACCGCTGTTAACTGCAAGTAAACAGCGGTTTAAATGAATATTTAGTGCATTGAATTATCTGAAAACTTATAATACAAATGCAAAATAAACAGGTTTAAAGAGCAAAGCATATGTTATATATCATTTAAAATGGCCTCTGGCACACCTATTTTAGAGCAATATTTCAGCACAGAATTGCGCTCTTGCTCGTTCCCTAAAGTGTACTGTAAAACTTTGTTTTTAAACACAAGCACTTTCACTTTTTCCCTGTAAACCATTTCACAAAACCAGTCATCGCCAATGCAATATGATAGCTTTTTCGGAAATTCAAGCGCTTCTGTTTTAAATTTAACCAAAGTGTTATATGTTTGTGTCGCTTCGTTTTTAAATAAGCTTACATTTTCAATTTCCACCATATCTAAAATTACATCATCGTTTAAACTCTCTTTAATTAAACTGCCACATAACATACTGTATACCTCGCTTTTTTAGTTTATAGTTAGTTTTCAGAGCTTAGCTGTTCTACAAATTGCTTTGCGCTTCGCGGGCTTCTGCCGTGTCCCCTAAGGGCAAAGGTTTCAGCTTTTCTTGTTAACTCGTCGTTTGACATTTTAATTTCGTAAAGCTTTGCAAGCTCGTTTACTATTAATATATATTCATCTTTATCTGGTTTAGAATAGTTTATTGCAAGCCCGAAACGCGCAGATAAACTCATAAGCTCCTGCAATGTTTCGCTAATATGTACATCGTCACCCTCTCTTTGGGAAAAGGTTTCCTTAATTAAATGCCGCCTGTTAGATGTTGCATAAACTACTAAATTAGTGCCTTTATAGCTGACGCTACCCTCTAAAATTGCCTTTAGTGCCGCAAAATTATCATCGTGAGAAGTGAAACTTAAATCGTCTATAAATAAAATGAATTTTAAAGGGTTTTCGCTTAAAGTTTCTAAAATATCGGGAATTTGAAACAGTTGATGCTTTTTAACTTCAATTAACCTAATACCTTTGCAAAACAGTTTATTTGCAACGGCTTTAACGGTACTGCTTTTGCCTGTGCCGGCATCGCCATAAAGTAAAACATTTGCGGCAGGCTTTCCCTGCAAAAGCGCCAAAGTGTTTTGCATAACTTTGTTGCGCTCGCTTTCATACAAAAACAGCTGCTCAATTTGCTGAGTATCCGGGCTTTTTACAGGTACAATTTGAGAATTTTTAACAGTGAAAACATTGTGCTTTGCGAAAACGCCAAAGCCTTTAGTAGAAAGATTATCTGTTAAGTTCTTATACTCTTTTGCAAAATTGAGCTCTTGCGTTTTATACTTGGGTAATTCAATTTCATACTGTTGCAACTTAGAAAATTCTACATTTGATAGCTCTTGTAATATTTTAAGTTCCCTTTGAAGGCAATCGTGCATATTTTTGTTAACAGTGCCTTTGCAGTGCATTTTAATATATATGTTTTCCTGTTCGATGGCGGCAGTTAATATATAATTACTCAAATTGTCTGTGCCTGCGCTATATAAGCTTGCGACAAAAGCGCAATAATTTTCAATAAAATCATCCTCCTGCTCGCACAAATTAATAGCCTTACATAGCTTTTTAATAACTGCATCTTCAAGTAAATTCCTGAAAATAACAAGGCTTTTTAATTTTAAACTTAACTGTTTCATATTACACCTCAATTTCTCTTATTTATTATTATACATCTTTTTAATTAAAAAGTGCAATATATTGCTTGTGGAAAAATTAAATTAATGGTAAACTATTATAATAGGCGTGGAATGCATATTATATGCAAAAAGTGTAGATAAGGGGATAGGAAATGTTAACACTCGATAAAATATATCATGCGGCATTTGTGCTGAAAAATGTTGCGAGAAAAACAGATATGATTGAGGCGCAGGGCCTAAGTAGCAATTGCAACTTATATTTAAAAACAGAGAACTTGCAAGTTACGGGTAGCTTTAAATTGCGCGGTGCTTACTATAAAATGAGCTGTTTAACAGACGAGGAAAAACAAAGAGGCATAATAGCCAGCAGTGCGGGAAATCATGCACAAGGGGTTGCACTTGCCGCGCAAAAGAACGGCATTGAAAGCATTATATGTATGCCCGACGGTGCACCTATAAGCAAAGTGGAAGCAACAAAAGCATACGGGGCAAAAGTGCACCTTGTTAAAGGCGCTTATGACGACGCATATACTTATGCAAAAAACTTGCAAGAGGAAAAGGGCTATACGTTTTTGCACCCGTTTGACGACGTAGATGTTATAGCAGGGCAAGGAACAATAGGCCTTGAGATATTAGAGCAAATACCAAAAGTAGATGTTGTTTTAGTGCCTGTTGGCGGCGGCGGGCTAATAAGCGGCGTTGCTTATGCAGTTAAAAAGCTGAACCCAAACTGCATGGTTTACGGCGTGCAAGCTGAGGGCGCGGCAAGTATGTTTAACTCTTTTGAGAAAAAGGAGCAAACATGTTTAAACAGTGTTTCAACATTTGCAGATGGCATAGCCGTTAAACGTCCTGGCGACTTAGCTTTTAAACTGGCGAGTAAATATGTAGACGGCATGATAACGGTTAGCGACGATGAAGTGGCAGCTGCTGTTTTGGCGCTTATGGAAAAGCAAAAAATAGTTGCTGAAGGCGCAGGCGCAGTTGCTGTTGCAGCAGCTATGTATAACAAAATTGATATAGAAAATAAAAATGTAGTTTGCCTTGTTAGCGGCGGCAATATTGATGTTAATATACTAAGTAGGGTTATAACAAGAGGCCTTGTTATGAGCGGTAGAAGTGCAACGTTAACAATTGCCTTAGAAGATAAGCCGGGGCAATTACTGGGCGTTAGCGAAATAATAAGCAAATGCGGCGGTAATGTTGTTAGCGTGCACCACAACCAAAGCGATACAAATATGGCGATAACAAGTTGTTATTTGCGCGTTGGTATGGAAACAAGAGACCACGAGCAAATTGAAGAGATTAAAAGCGCATTAGCAAAAGCAGGTTTTGTGCTTATGAATAATCCTGTATAAGAGGTGGCATATGGCGGCTTTTGAAATAGAGAGTAAGAATATAAATTACTATATTGCGGGAAATAAATATTCTGCACAATTTGGCGGTATGCGCTATAAAATTTACAAAGAGGATATTAGCAAAGCTGAAAAAGATGGTGAGCAGCAGCAAGAAAAACCTAAAATTATTGCTGCTTTGTGGCCATGCCCATGGTGCATTGAAAAAACAGAAGATGATTTAAAAATGTATAATAAATTTGAGTTAAGCGAAGAGGGCTTGACCGAGGCAGAAAACTGGATAAAGCAAGAGTATGAAAATAATGAGAGCCATTGGCAAACGTATAATACCGGTAGGTTGTTTTAAAGGTGAGCGATGAAAAGTATAAATAAAATACGATATAATTTAATAGACGCAATAAGAGGTTTAGCAATAATTAATATGGTTGCTTATCACTTTATGTGGAATTTAGTATATATTGTTGGCTTTGATATAAATTGGTTCACAGGCACATATGCGTATATTTGGCAACAATGGATATGCCATACATTTATATTAATTTCAGGTTTTAGCTTTTCTTTTTCTAAAAAACCGCTTAAAAATGGCATTGTTGTTTTTATGTGCGGGGCGCTATTAACAGCTGTAACGGTAATTGTTATGCCCGAGGTGCGAATAATTTTCGGCATTTTAACTTTTATGGGAAGCGCAATAATAATAACTTCGCTTTTCAATTGGTTATTAGTGAAAATTCCGCCTTTTATAGGAATTGTATGTAGTGTATCACTTTTTATTTTCACAAGAAATATCAGCATTGGTTATTTGGGGTTTAATGGTATTTATACTTTAAATATACCACAAAATTTAGATAGAAATTTATTTACGGCATATTTTGGGCTACCGCCTTCTAACTTTTTTTCAACTGATTATTTTTCGCTTTTTCCGTGGTTGTTTTTATTTTTTGCAGGTTATTTTTTGCATAAAATATTATGTAAAAGCAAAAAAGCACAGAAAATACTAAGCTTAAATATAAAGCCGCTATCGTTTATAGGGAGAAAATCGCTTATCATCTATATGCTGCACCAGCCTGTTTTGTTTGCAATATGTATGGTGTTAAGCTATATAATGTAAAGGCTCTGCTTGTTATTTAAAACGTAGCCTACCGCAGTATAACAAGAAATGTCGGCATACATTGCAATTATGCATATTAATTTATTGCACCGAAAATAAAAAAGTGTTAGCCCTATTATATCTCAGTGTTTTTTGAGATGTTAAGAGCTAACACTTTTGTTTTTTTGTTATACGGGAGGAGCAAAGCCCCTCCCGTACATTTTCGTGTATAAGTTTACGCTGCTATATTTTCTGCGCTTTCAAGCATATTTTCAATAAAAATTCCATACCCACGAGTAGGATCATTCACAAAAACATGGGTGACAGCACCAACAATTTTGCCATCTTGTATAATTGGCGAGCCGCTCACGCTTGTGTCAAGTAAGGACTAACATTTTTTGCAAAATATAAAGGCACAGCCAAAGCCGTGTCTTTAAAATTAATATGTATTTTTTATTTTGGGTATAATAATTGTTTTCTGTGCTGTATATTAAATTTATTCCTCAA
>CAYJPD010000036.1:0-18142 GCA_964371975.1 uncultured Bacteroides sp. | reverse complement strand
GCATCAAGGCTCTGCCTTGATAATCCGCAATTTTTCGAGAAAAATTGAGTAAAGCTTTAACAAAAGATTTTGTTAACATAAATAAAGCTTGGAGGAATACTATGAGAAGAAGTAATAGAGAGGTAAAAGATTTAAGTGCAATAGTGGATATTATCAGAAATTGTGATATTATGCATATGGGAATGTGCAAAGATAATATACCCTATATAGTGCCTGTGAATTTTGGTTTTGAGCGTATAAATGACGAATTTATTTTTTACTTTCACTGCGCAAGCGAAGGCAAAAAAATTGATATACTTAAAAGCAATGATAACGTTTGCCTTGAATTTGAATGCTCTGCAGCGCTTGCCTCAAGTGATAACCCCATGGAATGCACATACAAATACAAAAGCGTTATAGCACAGGGTAACTTTGAGTTTTTGCAAGAATATAGTGAAAAAAACCATGCGCTTAGCCTTTTAATGCAACAGTACACAGGAAAAACGCACAGTTTTACACAAGAACAAGTAAATATAGTAACCATTGGAAAAATTACAGTTAGCGAAATAACTGCAAAGCAAAATGTTTAACATATTGTATTTGCGCTAATTAACACATGTGAATTATCACCAATGCATTTTACAGCACATATTGCAAGCAATTTTGATTTTTTGGATGAATTAATATGCTATACTGTTTATAACAAAATTACACAAAAAAAGTGCTATGACAATGTCATAGCACTTTTTTAATTCATATTAATCGTTTCTATTAATCAAATTTAAAACTTGATTAAAATTATTATCGTTCCCATCGTCCTCTTGTACAACAGGAGCCACAGGCGCAATAATTTCAGGTTCCGCTAATTCATACGCATCAATTTCTTCCGACAATAATGTTTCGCTTGCGTCTACAATATCAAAGCCTGTTGCTATAACAGTAACACGCATCTCGTCAGTCATAGTATCGTCAAACGCAACACCCCAAATAATATTGGCATCAGGATGCGCTGAATTTGTTATCAATGCCGCTGCTTTTTCCATATCGTCTAAGCCAATGTCAGGCGAAGATGTTATATTAATTATTACACCGCGTGCGCCTGCAATGCTTGTTTCAAGAAGTGGGCTGGAAATTGCAGAGTTTGCAGCTTCCTCGCTTTTGTTCAAGCCTTTTGCGGTTCCAACGCCCATGTGCGCATAACCGGCATCCTTCATAACGCTGCGAATATCAGAAAAGTCTAAATTAATAAATGCAGATTCATTAACTATAGATGAAATACTTGCAACGCCTTGCCTTAATACATCATCGGCAGCTTCGAATGCATTTGCAATTGTTATTTTCTCTTGGCTTATGTATTTTAAACGCTCGTTAGGAATTACTATTAGTGAATCTACACGTTCAAGCAAACCTGAAATACCTATTTCAGCCATTGTCATTTTCCGCTTGCCTTCAAAAGCAAAAGGCTTTGTAACAATGCCAACCACTAATATTCCAAGCTCTTTAGCAACTTCAGCAACAATAGGTGCCGCACCTGTTCCTGTTCCGCCGCCCATGCCCGCAGTAACAAATACCATTTGTGCGCCTTTAAGTGCAGCCGCAATTTCATCGCGACTTTCCTCAGCACTGCGTTGACCAATTTCAGGGTCTGCCCCTGCGCCACGCCCTTTTGTTAATTTTGTACCAATTTGCACTTTCTGTGTAGCTTTCGATTCCATTAAAGCTTGCTTGTCTGTATTCATGCATATAAATTCAACATTGCGAAGCCCGCTCTCAACCATACGGTTAACCGCATTTCCACCGCCACCGCCTACACCTACAACTTTTAATAACGTTACGTTTTGAACTTCGTCGTCTAATATAAAAGCCACTAAGATTCCTCCCAACTAAATATTGCATTATTTGAAAAATTTAAGTTTGCATATACTTAAATAAATTTTTACGTAATTATAATAATAAATAATACACTATGTAATAATATAACAGAAAATTAATCAAAATACAAGTATATTTAAAAATCTTTTTTTAATTTTCATGCTATTTTTCAAGTTTTTTAACATTTTTAGCTCTCTGCTCGCCAAATTGCCTGTAATCTGCCTGCACTGTCTCTATTACTAACATCTAAAACGCCTTTGGAATTTTCACCTAATGCGTCTTCGTTTGTTGGCGTTGTTAAGTATTTTGCCCATTCAATTTTGTTTTCCATATCATTTGATGTGCCTAAAATTATTTTAATTTTATCGTTATATGTAAAATTAATTTGCAGAATATCGCTCAAATCTATATTTGTAATAGGTAATAACTCGTAAGTATTTGCGTAACTTATGATATCACTTACAACGGCAAACTGCCTTTCATCTTCAACTTGCACTGCTTGTCCTAAAACAGGCTCGTTAGCACTTATACCGTTTATATAAGTTAATTGCTCCGGCTGTGTGGGTGCAATGCTTAAAACTCGTAAGCTTTCACTTAAAACCGCCCAGCCGGAAATACAACTCATTGAATACACCTCATTTGCCTGTGTAACTTCTATAGTAATTGTCCCGGGTAATTTACGAATAATATTCACATTTTCTATGTATGGCAGAATTTTTTGCATATTGCTTATTTTCTCATTTGCATCAAATAAAAACATATTATCGCCAATTTCAGTTCCAAACGCTTCAAGAATTTGTGTGTTTGTGTATTGCGTTTGCCCAACAATTTCTATTGATTCAATTTGAAAAAGCACAAAAACAGTTGCTATAACACCCATGCAAATTAAACACAGCGCCGCTATTTTATATAGCCTCATACGCCTATTTCTCTTCGCTCGTGCCTGCGCTAAATCAATAACATTTTCGTTTTGCTCTTTTTGTTTTTTTTCACTTTCCCTTTTAGAGTTTGTAAATAATTTTAACTTTTTTGTTTTATTTTTATTAGTAGCGCTTTTTAAATTCTTATTATTTTCAATATTACGCACAGTATAGTTTTCATTGTCATTTTTTCTAATTTTCTCATTAATGCTTTTTTTATAATTTGCGGGTATATCATTATATTGAATATAATCTTCAAAATGTTCATTTTGCTTTATTTTTGCCTGATATGCATTTGCTTTCGCTTGTGCTTTTCTCTCTAATTCTTGTTTTTGCTTTTTTAGGGCGGCTTGTTTATTTAAAAGTTCTTCTTGTTTATCCTTCTCAATTTTTGTGTGGTAATCGTAAATTATCCTCTGCTTTTTTTCTGTGTTTTTACTTATAGCATCTGCATTACTGCTATAATCTATGCGCTTTTTCTTTTCCATTTACAATTCACCGCCCCTGCATTTCAAATTCCTTTTTCAATTCGCGCACCTAAAGAGTTAAACATTAAAGCTATATCTTCATAGCCCCTGTTTATATGTTCAACTCCACTTATAACGCTTTCCCCTTCAGCTTGCATTGCGCCTATTACCAATGCGGCGCCACCTCGCAAATCAGGTGCTGTTAAATTTGCGCCTCTCAATTCTTTTACCCCTTGAATCAAAATTGAACTACCATTGCAATGAGTATTAGCACCCAAGGCATTAAAGCCATGCGAACATGCAAACCTCTGCTCAAAAATTGTATCTGTACAGCGGCTTTTACCCTTAGCTTTTAGGCAAGCTGCCATTAAAACAGGCGCAATGTCTGTTGGGAATGCGGGGTAAACACCGGTGTAAACATCGCCTATTGCATTTTTAGGCCCACCGGATGACACACACAGCACCTCATTGCCCATCTCATATATTTTAGTTCCCAGTAGTTGCAAATAGTTTATAACAGATTGCAAAGGAATATTATCGCAATTTGAAAGGAGCACTTCACCCGAGCAACTTGCAACCGCACATAAAACAGTAGCAGCGGTAATTCTATCGGGGCACACTTTAAATTGCGTGCTGTTTAATTGTAAAGCGCCCTCTATTTGCAAAACATCTGTGCCTATACCCTTTATTTTTGCACCGGCACTTTGCAAAAAATTAGCAAGGTCTGTAACTTCGGGTTCTTTTGCCACACCCCTTAAAATGCTTCGCCCTTTTGCAGTTGCCGCCGCCATAAGAAGCGTTTCGCTTGCGCCAACACTTGGAAAGTGCAATGTGAAATCTGCGCCATTTAGCCTACCGCTTGAAACAACTTGTATTTCACCCTTGTTTTCTTCACTGTGCTTTATTTTGGCGCCCATTGCACTTAAACCGTTCAGGTGGATATCTATAGGCCTTGAGCCTAAATTGCACCCTCCGGGCGTTGTTATTTTAACTGTGCCTTTCCTTACTAAAATAGGCGCTAAGAAAAAAAGCGACGAGCGCATAGTGCGCATTAAGTATTCGGGAATTTCATTTTCTCTTATATGTGTTGCATCAATAACGGCTTTATTTTGTGCAAATTTCGCATTGCAACCCAAAGAGTTCAGAATTTGTATGCATGAATTCACATCGGAAAGATTAGGTATATTACTTAATTGAACTTTGCCCTCGCACAAAACCGACGCTGCCATAATAGGTAAGGCACTGTTTTTTGCACCGGGAATTTTAACACTTCCGCATAAAGCGTTTTTACCACGCACTTTCAATGTTTGCATAATATGCCCCTCTTTCAATAAGTTTAAAATTAACTTATCTTATGCAAAAGGGCATAACAGTGTGAAATATAATTAAAATGTTCGTGTTTTTTTAATATTTTTTAACTTTTTATCAATTCGCTTAATTTTTCATATATTAAATTTAGTGCATTTGGATGCGCTAATTTTTTTGCATTTTCACCCATAGTTTTTAATGTGCTTTTATCTTGCAAAAGTTCTTTAACGGTGTTGATAATTTTTTGTGCGTTAAGTTCTTTTTCTGTTATTACAACAGCCGCATTTTCATTTTGAAATTGCATTGCGTTGTGGTATTGGTGGTTTTCAGCAACATTGGGTGAGGGAATTAATATACTTGCTCTTCCTGTTGCGCTAAGCTCTGCAAGGGTTAATGCACCTGCACGGCAAATTACCAAATCTGCAGCGCTAAGAAGTTTTGGCATGTTTTTAATATATTCTCTCACTTCAAAATCACTGTTTTTATCAATGTTTTTTTCTTTTAGCAGCTGCTCAAAACTTTGCTTTTCAATGCTTCCGCTTGCATGTATATGCTTAATTTTAGTATCGGGGTTTTTCATTTCCCACTGGGCAAGCTCTGCAATAGCTTCGTTAAGCTTTTGTGCACCTAAGCTCCCACCGAAAGATACAATCAGCACTTCATTTGCTGATATTTTTAAGTTCTCTCTTTCAACTTCCTTGTTTTGCCTTAAAAAATCTTGGCGAACGGGGTTGCCCACAACAATGGTTTTTTCAATTGCGCCAAGTTTTTGCGCCGCTTTTTGTGAGGGCGCAAACACAATGTCAACCTGTTTTGCCAAAAGCTTATTTGTTACGCCCGGAAAAGCATTTTGCTCGTGAATTGCGGTTTTAATGCCTTTTTTTGCCGCTGCACGAACAATTGGCCCACTAACATAACCACCTGTGCCAATTACAAGTTCAGGTTTAATTTGCTTTAGTATTTTATTCGCTCTTGGAATACTTTTTGCAAGATAGTATAAAGCAGCTATATTGCGCTTCACATTTGTAAAGTTCAGCTTTCTTTGTATACCTCTAACTTCTATTTCACAAAAGGGATAGCCTGCCGCTTTAACAAGCTTACTTTCCATGCCGTTTTTACAGCCCGCAAAATGTATTTGCGCATTTGGCATTTGTTCTTTTATGTAGCCGGCAATTGCAAGCGCCGGGTTAACATGCCCTGCAGTGCCGCCTGCCGCAATTAATATTTGCATAAGTATCTCCTTTTCATGTTTTATAGGCATTTATCAAATGTATAAAGTGAAAAACAAAAAGCGAATTTTGCACCCCTCTAAGTTTTATACACACTGCTTTGCCTTGAAACCGAAAGCACAATGCCCATTTCGCCTAAAAGCATTAAAAGCGATGTTCCCCCATAAGAGAAAAATGGCAAACTTATGCCTGTATTCGGAATAGTGTTTGTTACAACAGCAATATTTAAAGCCGCTTGCAAAATAACTTGAACCATTATGCCAACAACAAGCATACTTCCAAATTTATCTGCGGCGTTGAACGCAATATAAAGGCCACGTATCATAAGAAAAATAAACAAAAAAATTACAATCATAGCGCCAATAAAACCGAGTTCTTCACATAATATAGCAAATATAAAATCGTTTGCAGGCTCGGGCACATAAAGGTGCTTTTGCCTTGAATTGCCAAGCCCAAGGCCAAAAAGGCCGCCCGAGCTTATAGCATACATGCTTTGTATTGTTTGGTACGAGCCGCCAGAGGTATCCGCTAAAGGGTCTATCCAGTTTGTAAGGCGGCTTTCTGCATAAGAAACAAGCCCCGACACAATTGCAAAAACCACTGCACCGCCCAAAGCCGCTAACGCACCCACAAAATATATAAGCTTTGTGCCGCCCACAAACATCATTGTAATGCCAATGCCGAAAATTAGAATTGTGCCCGACAAATGCGGCTCCATTAACATCAGTGCCGCTATAACGGCTAAAATTATTAAGAAAGGTAAAACGCCATACACAAACGTCTTCATTTTTTGATAATTTACAGACATTATATGTGCAAACAGCACAATTACAGCAAATTTTGCTACCTCTGAGGGCTGCATTGTTATTCCGGCAAACATTATCCACCTTTTTGCGCCGTTTAGCTCGGGCATAAAAAGCACAACAACAAGCAAAATTAATGTAACCGCCATTAACGGCCACGCAAATTTATGCAATATATGATAATCTACAAACGATATCGCAAACATACATATAATGCCAACAAATGCAAAAATTGCCTGCTGGCTAATATAGTGGTAACTGTCACCCTCCATGCGGTAATATGCATATGCAGTGCTGGCGCTGAATACCATAACAAGCCCAAAAATAACCAATATAAAAACAAGCACTGTAAATGGCACATCTATTGGGTTTTTTTCGATTAAATTTTTTTGAGATTTTGTAATAGATTTTAACTTTTTCGCCAATAGCGCCATAAAAAATCTCCTTTAACTAATTAACTAATAAACATAAACATAAATTCCGGCTAAAACCACACACAGCAAAGTAAAAAATAAAAAAACGCATACTATTTTAATTTCGCTCCAGCCACTCAATTCAAAATGGTGATGAATTGGGCTCATTTTAAAAATACGTTTGCCTTTTGTAATTTTGAAATATGCAACTTGTAGCATTACACTGAACGCCTCAATAATATAAATTAAGCCTAATAAAATCAGCAAATCAATTCTGCCAATTGCAAAGCCCGCCGCTACAACGGCACCGCCTAAAAACATAGAGCCTGTATCGCCCATAAAAACTTTAGCCGGGTAAAAGTTCCATGATAAAAAGCCTGCACAGCCGCCTGCAATTGCCGCCGCAAACAGTGCTACTGTAATATTGCCAAAAACTGCGGAAATAAACACAAAGCCGAGCATAACCACAAATGTTAATGTAGCGGCAAGGCCGTCTATACCATCTGCTAAATTAACGGCATTTACCATGCCCAAAATTAATATAAAGGCTATGGGGTAATAAAAAACACCAAATTCTATAGCGCCGATAAACGGAAATGTAATTTTTGTTGTTAATGCACCGTTAGCATATAACGATATCATCAGTGCTATGGCAATTAAACTTTGCATAACAATTTTATGAAATGCCCTTAGCCCCAAATTTCGTTTTTTCACAACTTTAATATAGTCGTCCAAAAAGCCAACAAAGCCAAAAGCATAGCTTGTTAAAGTAATTATATAAAGCGTTAAGGCATCGTGGGAATAAAAGCTACCCATAAGCTCTGGCAAATCAAAAAACAGCAAACCGTAGCCCACAAGTATACCTATAAGAGAGCCTATATAAAACATAAAACCGCCCATTGTAGGCGTGCCGTTTTTATCCGAGTGCCAATTAGGCCCTATTTCTTTAATTGTTTGCCCAAATTTAAGACGCTTTAACATAGGCACTAATATAAAACCTGTAAATGCTGAAACGCCAAAGGCTAAAAGCGCTGCTGTAAGCAAAGCTATTCTGGCTAATTCCATTTAATTTTCTCCTTCGCTTTTTTTATTGTAAAACTGCGTTAGCAACTCATTAAATTTCATTCCGTTGCTCGCTTTAAAAAGCACCGCATCATTAACACTTATATTGTTTACTATTGTATTAACAGCTTCGCTCTTCTCTTCAAAATAAAGGCAGCTAAGCCCTATATTTTTTGCCCTATCATATGCGGCTTTCATGCGCGCGCCTATAGCTATAAGCAAGCTCACTTCATTTTGAAGGCATAAATCCGCAACTTGCTCATGCGCTTTTTCGCTTATTGTGCCAAGCTCAAACATATCGCCTAAAACAGCTATTTTTTTACCGCTTGCACTATAATTTTTAAGCGTTTGTAATGCCGCTTTCATGCTATCAGGGCTTGCGTTATAGCAATCTTCAAAAACAAAGATACCATTAAATTCAACAAGCTTTTGCCTTTGCCCCGATGTTTTAAAATTAGCAAGTGCGCTTGCCGCTTTTTGCGCGTTTAACCCAAGCTCTTTCGCAAGCGCAAATGCGCTTAATGCATTTAAAACATTGTGCTCTCCCAAAGCAGGTATAAACGCACTATACTCGTTTTTGCTTTCATCGCATATAGTAAAACTTGTGCCATGTTTTTCGCCTTTAATATTTATTGCTTTTATATGCGCGCTTTCATTTTTTATTGCAAAATAAACAGGTTTAATATTTAAGGGCAATTTCGCATTAAAAAGCAATTCATCATCACCGTTTAAAATAAGCGGCGCACCTTGTTTTAAACCTTTGCATATTTCAAGCTTTGCCTTAAGTATATTTTCTTTTGTCTTTAACTGCTCTAAATGAGCTGTTCCTATACAAGTAATTATAGCGCCGTTTGGTTTTGCGCAAACGCTAAGCTTTTCTATTTCGCCCTCGCCTTGCATACCCATTTCAACAATTGCATACTTCGTGCGCTCATCAATTTGAAAAAGGGTGTTTGGCATTCCTATTTCATTATTTTGATTTCCAATTGTTTTTATTGTATTATCAAAATTTTCAAAAATTGCAGCGCAAAATTCCTTTGTTGTTGTTTTGCCAACGCTTCCGGTTATGCCTGCAAGCGTTAGCGAAAATTGTTCTTTATAGTTTTCTCCGATTTTTATCATAGCGTCTAAAGGGTCGCTAACAATTATAACTTTATCGGCACTTATAGCCGGCAAAGGCTTTTGAGAAAGCACGCAAGCGGCACCTTGCTCTATTGCTTTTATTGCAAAATCGTGCCCGTCTACCCTCTCGCCTTTTATGCAAACAAATATTGTGTTTTCAAGCGCTTTTCTGCTATCTGTTACAACTTCACTTATTAAAGGGTTGCCTTTAAGTTCCCCTATTCCTTTTAATAATATATTCGCCAAAGTTTTTACCATTACACCACTATCCTATCTACCGTTTGCTTTTAGCCAATCATTCACTATGCGGTGCTCGTCTAAATAAATTGTAACACCGTCTACCACTTGATAATCCTCATGCCCTTTTCCGCAAAGCACAAGAACATCATCTTTCTTTAGCATATTAAGCGCTTTTTGCAATGCTATGCGCCTATCTATTTCCATTATATATGGCTTTTTACTTTCGTTCAATGTTGGCTCTACATCTTCAAGTATATCATATGGGTTCTCTTTTCGGGGGTTATCTGAAGTTAAAATTGCAAAATCGGCATATTTAACAATAGCTTTTGCCATAAGAGGCCTTTTTTTGGCGTCTCTTTCCCCTGCGCAGCCAAACAACGCAATAAGCCTACCCTTAACAAAAGGCGCAATAGAGCAAAGAACTTTTTCTATTGCATCTGCTGTATGGGCAAAATCGCACAGCACAGTGAAGTCTTTATTGTAAAGCACTTCTGCCCTGCCTTTTACACCAAAGCTGTTTTCAAGTGCACTTGCTATATTTTTAATTTCAACGCCCATTTTATGTGCCACTGCCGCTGCCATAAGTGCATTGTTCACGGAAAAATCCCCGGGCATCGGAAAACGTACCCTTGCAATTTGCCCGTTTGCCACCATCTCAAACTTAACGCCCGAAGCTGAAAACTCGGGGTTAAACGCATTGAAATCTGCTGTATTATCTTTTGTTGAAACGCTTATCTGTTCTATTTTATCCGAAAACTCTTCTTTAAGCAAGCGCCCATATTCATCGTCTACATTTACCACCATGCACTGTGCTTGATTAAACAGCATTTTTTTCGCTTCAAAATATGCTTGCATGGTTTCATGGTAGTCTAAATGATCTTGTGTTAAATTAGTAAAAACCGCAACATCAAAATGCACGCCGTATAAGCGCATTTGATCAAGCGCCTGGCTGCTTGCCTCCATAACGGCATGTGTACAGTCCGCAAGCACCATCCTTGCAAAAAGCGCGTGTAAATCCCACGCTTCGGGCGTTGTAAACTTTGCAGGCACCTGCATAGTGTCTATTTCTGTGTGAATAGTGCCCATAAGCCCCACTTTGTGCCCGTTTTTTTCAAGAACTTGCTTAATTAATGTAGTTACGGTGCTTTTTCCGTTTGTGCCTGTAACTGCAATTAATTTTAGCTTTTTTGCAGCATTTTCAAAAAAGTTATTGCATAAAAGCGCATAAGTTTTCCTTGGGTTTTCAACACACACTTCGTTTTCAATGCCAAGTTTGCGCTGTGTTACAATGCAAATTGCACCTTGTTCTAACGCTTTCTTTGCAAAATCGTGCCCGTCGGACGTTTTACCCTTTGCGCAAACAAAAACCGCGCCCTCACAAACTTTTCGTGAATCTTGAGTTATTAAAACGGCGTTTAAATTCGGCAATTCGCCCTCGTATTCAATTTTATTAAATAACTGCTTTAATAGCATAAATACACCGCCAATTTTTTATTAAAATATTTGCTAATCTGTAGTTGTAGTGTTATGGAAAAGCACCTCTACAACACTGCCCATTATAGTTTCACTTGAAGCTTCAATATTTTGGCTAACAGCTTCTACATCTGCACTTTCATCGTCAAAGCCAACAACCGTCATATTTAAGCCGCTTGCATTTAAAGTTTGCCGCGCTTGTTCAACGCTTTGGCCTGTAACGTCGGGCACAACAACATTCACGCCTTGCGAGCCCTCTTCTGTATAAAGCACTACAACAGATTGCCTTCCAAGCGTTGTGCCCGCTATTGGGTACTGGTATGTTACGCTTGTGCCGCCGCCAACTTCTTTTGCCGAAAAACCTAATTCATTAAGCTTTGTATTCGCATCAAGCACTGTTAAGCCTGTTAAGTCAGGCACTTTTTCTTCTATTGTAAGTAAATCTTCTTCTGTATATTGAGGCTCTACACCCATATATGGCAAAACATCTGCCATAATAGCGCCAACTACAGGCCCACATAGCCTACCGCCAAAAGAGTTGAATTCATCGTGCGGTTCATCTAAAACAATTATAACTGCTATTTCAGGGTCATCTGCAGGCGCAAACCCGGCAAATGAGGCAATTCTCAATGTATCCTCTTCATTGCCCTCGGTAACAGTTTGCTTTTGGCTTGTGCCCGATTTACCCGCAACCCTATAGCCTTTTACATAAGCATATTTATTTTGCCCATTAGCAACGCTTTCTTCCATCATCGCTACAATAGTTTCGCTGGTTTGCTCGGATATAACTTGCCTTTTTATAGTTGGTTCAAAGTTTTGCACTATATTTCCGTTTTCATCTAAAACTTGTTTAACTAAATAAGGCTCTACTAAATTACCGTCGTTTGCAATAGCGGCAAGCGCTGTTAGCATAGCTATTGGTGTTGTTTGCGTGCTTTGCCCGAATGATGAAGATGACAACTCTGTTATCTTCATATTTTCATACGAGTAAGCATTAGTTTGCGCTTCGTTGGGCAAATCAATACCTGTTTTTTCATAAAAGCCGAATAGCTCGAGGTAATCTGTAAAAATTTGTGCGCCCATAAGCCAGCTAAGCTGTATAAAATATGGGTTGCACGAATGGTTTAAGCCGCCGTAAAAATCTAAAGTGCCGTGCCCTTCAAGGTGTGCACAGCGCATGTAAACACCGCTTGTTACATTTATACCGCCCGCACATGAATAGCTTGTGCTTAAATTCGCAATGCCCGAGTCCAGAGCTGCGCTTGCCGTAATAGTTTTAAATACACTACCCGGCTCGTAAATATCTTGCACAGCTTTGTTGCGCCACATAGATTGTTGCGCTGTTTGCCTTTCCTCAGTGCGCTCGGTTTCATCAACTATCGCTGCTATTTGTGCTGCAAGCTCTTCATCATATAGCTCGTAAGGGCTGTTCAAATCGTAATCTGGCAATGTTGCCATGGCAAGTATTTCGCCAGTTTTAACATTCATTACAATGCCTGAGCCCCTATTGGCAACATTATGGTCTGCAATTGCATTTGCAAGGTATTTTTCAAGTGTTTGCTGTATAACTTCATCAATTGTAGTAACTAAGCTATACCCGTTTTCAGCCGGGTACTCTGCCCTGTAATCCCCGTCCATTTCATAGCCCCACGCGTTTCTTGCGGTAACTATGCGCCCGGGTGTGCCTGTTAATAAGTCGTTGTAATAAAGTTCTAAGCCTGTTAGTCCTGTTCCGTCAGAGCTTGTAAAGCCCACAACCGTAGATGCCATATTGCTATAAGGGTAATACCTTTTTGTATCCGGCTCTAATATTATACCACTTATAGGGCCTGCTTTTCCAGCCTCTGTATTATTATATTCGTTCATCCATTGCGTTATTGCATCTGCCTCGGGTTTTTCAACTTTATTTGCAATTATTTTGTATGCGCTGTTTGTATCTTGCAATTTTTGTAAAATTTCTTGCGCTTCAAGTTCTAATATCTCTGCTAATTTCATCGCCACCATATTTATATCAACATTTCTGTTTTTCATGTCCGCAGGCGATGCCACAACCGTCCACACCGTAGAGCTTCTGGCTATAACTTTCATATTTGTATCGTAAATTGTGCCTCTGTGTGGGCTTATTTCTATATCTGATAGTTGTTGTGAAGCAGCTAATTTCTTATAAACATCATCGTTCACAAATTGAAGCATTACTAAATTATAAATTATAAGGCTAAAAAAGCCTACACAAAAAAGGCAAGCTGCAAATATAGCTTTGCCCCGCATTGCCGCAGTAACGCTTTTTGAATTAAGTTCTTTTTTTTCATGTTTGCTTTTCATAAAAACCCCTTTGCAAGCATACAGCACTTCACACATAACAATATACAATAAATTTTACATATTTGTTTTGCCGCATAAAAAACAATTATCACCGCTGCCTAAAAAAGGCTTTAGTGATAATATTGTATTACTTTAAGGTGCTTATGTATTCCGAAAACTCCAAAACATTTTCATTTGAAATTTTAAACAAATTAACAAAAACGCCCTCATTGCATGTAATATCGCTAATGTTTTCCCTTTGCACATATACAATTTGATGAAAATCTTTTTTAACAAGGCCCAGCTTTGTTGTCGCATATATTTCAACATCTTTTAAATTTGTGCGCATCTCAAGCTCGTTTGTCAAAAATTCATTATCACTTTTAAGCATTAAAAGTGTTTCTTCTTGCTTATCAATTTCGCCGCTAAGTGCTATACTTTGCGCTTGCACAAACAAAACAGCACACATGAGCATAACGAGTGTTGTACACATTAGTACTAATTGAACTGTTCTTGATATGCTACTTATCTTCACTTTTTTTCTTTTATCAGATTTAACAACCCTAACTTCGGGTTTTACTCTTGGGCTAATCTCTACTATTTCACGAGCACTCATGTTATAAGCTCTTTGCCTCATACAACACTCCTTTCCGCTGTTTTATTCAGCTACTTTGCCTTTACCTTTAGTTTACCTAATCTAAAGTTTTTCTATAATTCGTAATTTTGCGCTTCTCGCCCTAATATTATTATTCAGTTCTTCTTCATTTGCTATAATTGGCTTTTTGCTAATGGCTTTTGCCTTTGCACTGCCGCCACACACACAAACGGGAAACTCAGGCGGACAAGTACAAGCCGTTTGCCAGCTTTTAAACAGATGTTTTACAATTCTGTCTTCAAGAGAATGAAAAGATATCACACAAAGCCTACCTTGCGGTGAAAGCATATCAAATATATTTTCCATACCCTCTTTCAAAACTGTAAGCTCTTCGTTAACGGCTATTCTAAGCGCTTGAAATGTTTTTCTTGCAGGGTGTTTATTTTTGCGCCTTACAGCTGCCGGCAAAGCCGCATGTATACATTCCATTAGCTGAAAACTTGTTTTTAACTGTGTGTTTTGCCTGTATTCAACTATTTTGCCGGCTATATTCCAAGCATACGCCTCTTCGCCGTAGTGTTTTAATATATCGGCTATTTCCTGCCTATCAAAGCTGTTTAAAATATCTGCCGCTGTGCGCCCGTTTTGGCTCATGCGCATATCCAGCGGTGCATCTTCGTTATAGGTAAAACCTCTTTCGCTTGTGTCGAGCTGGTGCGATGAAACACCTAAATCTAAAAGCGCTCCGTTAATTTTTTCTATGCCAAACGGTTTTAATGCAGTTTTTGCATCTCTGAAATTGCTGTTTATAACTTGTGCTCTCAAACCTTCTAAACGAAGGCTTGCAACTTTTACAGCTGTTGGGTCAACATCAAGGCTATAAAGCATTCCTGCGCTTAACTGCTGTGCAATGTGAAAAGAATGCCCACCGCCCCCTGCAGTGCCATCTATATATACCCCGTTTTCTTTTATTGCAAGGCCGTCTATACATTCTTGCAATAATACCGGTATGTGCTCAAAAGTTATATTATCGCTCACTTTACAGCTCCAATTCTTGCATCAAATCAACAATATTAACCTTGTCAATTTCTTTTTTGCGTTTTTGCCAAATTTGAGTGCTCCAAATTTCCGCATGCTCGCCCATGCCCAGTATTGAAACGTCTTTATCAATTTTTGCATCGTCCCTTAAAGTTTGCGGAAGTAAAATGCGCCCTTGTTTATCCGGTGCTACCGTAACAGCGGAAGTAAACAAATAAAGCTGTGCTTGCCTCGCTTTTCCATAACCTTTATCGCGCAGCATTTGCACCATCTTTTCCCACTCATCTTGAGAAAATGCAACAAGGCTGTTGTCCATCCATTTTGTAACGGTAAATGTCTCGCCAAAATACTCCCTAAACTTAGGCGGAAAGTTGAACCTGCCTTTAACATCTATTGCGTATTGATAAGAGCCAAACAGCATTTTGCTCACACCTTTCCGCAATTCAGGCCCGAATTTCATTAAGTTATTTTGAGTGATTTTTTACCCACTTTAAACCACTATTACCCACTTTCACCCACTTACATGAACTTATTATACACAAACGCACTAAAAATTGCAATAGTTAAATGAATATTTTTAAAAATAAATTAGCTATTTGACATAAAAAAACACATTGTTACATCAAATACTTAGCTAATGTAACAATGCGGTTTTTTTCAATAACTTGAATTATATAAATTTTAAGTGCATATATTTTTTATGGGGTGATTTAATGTTTCCAAATTACAACAACAAAAGAAGACGTAAATTAAAAAAGCATTGTTTTTGTGCATTTGTTATTGTTGCTGCTCTATGCCTTTTTTACTGCTTTAACACAGGTAAAGACGATTACGCCTCTTATGCTTTGCCTGCAAGCGCTTGGGGCTTAAGTTTCCAAAGCGACTATACTGTGCCCGTGCCTAATATAAGCGCAGAGGAGCTTTCAAATTACAACGCTTATTTTTACAACCCAAACGCAGATAAGAAAATATATTTAACTTTTGATTGCGGCTATGAAAACGGTAACACCCAAAGCATATTGGATACTTTAAAAAAGCATGATGCAACAGCAACATTTTTTGTTGTTGGCCCCTATATAAATGAAAACACGAGCTTGCTTTTGCGCATGGTTAACGAGGGGCATGCTGTGGGCAACCACACATACAGCCACCCGGATGTTAGTGAAATGCCAATTGAGGAACTATCAGAGGAACTTAAAAAATTAGAAGATGCATTTTTCAACGCAACGGGTAGTGAATTAGACAAATATTTTAGGCCGCCCGAGGGTAAGCTATCGGATGAGAGCTTACAAAACGCAAAAGATTTAGGTTACAGCACAATTTTTTGGAGCTTAGCCTATAAAGACTGGCTGCAAGATGCACAGCCGACAAAGCAAGAAGCATTTTCTAAAATACTACCCAGATTGCACGATGGCGCAATTTTACTGTTGCACAACACAAGCGCTACTAACGCGCAAATATTAGATGAACTTCTGAGTGAAATAAAGCAAATGGGTTATAATTTTGGCTCTTTAAGCGATTTTACAAGCACCACATAATATAGCATTTTGTAAAAGCCGCTTTATAGCATTGCGCAGGCAAAATTTCCGTAATATTTCACAATATCACTCGTTAACACATAAATCATCACCTTCGCTTTGTCATATAAAAATTTGCTTTAATTCATGAAAAAACCTTTATTTGCTACCACCGCCAAGCCAATATAGCTAACAAAACACGAACGGAGAACAGCATGAAAAAAACGCAAAAGCACATAATTATTGCACATGCAATTTTAGTAATCGCATTTCTTGTTTTTACAGCATGTTCAAAGCAATTTGTTCAAGAACCCTCTTTATTTTGGGATTTTACGCAAACACAGGAGATTATACAGGCAAAAGACATTCATACTATTGCAATTGATGCGGGACACGGCGGCATGGATACAGGTGCACAGGGAATTATCCAAGAAGTTATTGTCACAGAAAAAACAGCGGACTTTTTATTCGACTATTTAAAAAACGACCACCATTACAACCCGGTTAAAACCCGTGAAAACGGCGAGGATTTATCTAATACCGATAGAGTACAAAATGCCAATAACGCTAACGCACAACTTTTAATAAGTATACATGCCAACAAAGACAGCCATTCATCTTCTTTTGGCTTTGAATGTTACGCTGTTCCCCCCGGGCGAAAGCTACACGAGCAATCTCTTTTATTTGCGCATAATATAGCAGCAAGCATGCAAGAAGTCGGCAATAGGCTTAGAGGTGAAACAGGTGTTAGATATATGTATTATATTAACCACAGTAAAAAAATAGTAGATAGCACCGATGAGCAAATTCGTGATAACCAAAGCTTTGGCATTTTGGAAAAAGCATCATGCCCGGCTGTTTTAGTAGAGCAGTGCTTTTTATCTAACCAAAGCGATGTTGATAACTGGGCATCTGACGAGGGCTGTAAAAAAAGCGCTTTTGCTTATTACTTGGCCATTTGCGATTATTTCGGCACAGAACCTTTAAGCTATTAAATTTAGCTATTATAAACAGTTTATAATTTAATAAGCCTTTATATACATAGCAAGCACATTCAAAAAGCGCCAAAAAGCGCATAGATATATTTTCAAAGCCTTAGCAGCAATATTAAACAAATGTTATTAAACACAAAAAGCGCTTAACGAGGAATACCCCTCATTAAGCGCTTGCTTATTCGGTTTGCCTAACCATGGCACATTTTACTTGTGTATTGTTGCGAAAATAAATTAAGGCAAATTAAAATGCCAAAATTATTCCGCCGTCATTCGCATAAACAGATGAAAGGCCTGCTGTAGGAACAGATATAACTTCTTTTACGCTTTCACACTTTTCTAAAATTTCTTTTTTAACTTCAACTGCTCTTTCAACACAATTACAGTATGTAAGCACCACTGTTAAACTTTTTTTAGCGCAGTTTTGTGTTTCTTTAACAACTATTTCAACAAGTTTTGAAAGTGCTTGTTTAGTACCTCTTATTTTCTCTATGCAAATAATTTCTCCCTCGCCGTTATCTGCCATTATAGGGCGAATGCTAAGCATATTTCCAACAAGCCCGGCTGCCTTTGTTATTCTTCCGTTTTTAACAAGCGTGCTTAAATCTTCAAGCACAAACCTTGTTTTCATGGTTTTAACAAATTCATCAACAATAACAACTATTTCTTCAAAACTTTTGCCTCTGTTTATCTCTTCATATATTAATATTGCTATATTTGTTTCACCGGCAGAGGCCGACTGTGAATCTATTACATGTATTTTTTTATCGGGGAACTCTTCAAGCACCATTTCTTTTGCAACAACAGCAGA
>CAYJPD010000035.1:12180-18348 GCA_964371975.1 uncultured Bacteroides sp. | reverse complement strand
ATTGTCATCATCGTCATCGTCGCTGTTGCTGTTTGAATTAGCATTCAAATTGCTGTTGCTATGTGCACTTGTGCTATCATCGTCGTCATCGTCGTCATCATCGTCGTCGTCGCCAACACTGCTTTGGTTAATAAAATTGTTCAAATCGCTTAAATCGCTATCGCTTAAGATGCTGCTTTTTAAAAGTTCTTCAAATGGTTTGTAATTGCCTGTTGAGTTTAAACTTTGCGCAACTGTTTGCACTAAATTTTCTTCTAAAACAGCATTAATGGCAAAATCAGGGAAGCTTTCGCTTTCAAAGTGTATAAATGAAATATCTTGTGTTCCGCTGGATAATTTTGTTTCAACTTGCGCAACGTCGCCCGGCTTTAAAATAAAACTTGTGTATTTATTTAATGAAGCTTTTTTAGGTGAGTTTTGCGTAAAACCGCTTAACTGCGTAATTAAAACAGTGTTTGCATTTAATTCTACTATGCCGGATGTTCCCCTTATGCTTGTAACGGTTGTTGAAGTAGCTATTTCAAAAAGCTCGTCCTCGGCAAGCGGCTTTGATACATTATAAAATAAGCTGCCGCTTAAAAGTTCAATAGTTATTTTATCGCCATCTTTATGTATAACACAGCTGCTTTGTTTATCTAACTTCACAACTTTGCTGCTATCTAAATCAAGGTATATGTAGCTTTGTGCATCTGTTTTTATAGTGTAGCCCGAATAAACTTTCATGTGCTGCGATAGCTCAACAACCTCGTTATTTTCGTTATAAACCGTTACATTGCCGCTTATTTCAGAGGCCCTAATAATTGCAGCAGTAAGATTGTGGTCGCTATAACTCGCAATTGTAAAAGTACACAGAAATACTGCAATTACAGATATTGCAATTATAAGCACTCTCTTTTTCATAATTCTCCTCGCTTTTGCGTCAAACAAGCGCGCATAATAATTAGCTTTAGCACTCTCGCTTTTTGTTTTGAATATATTTTTTTAACATAATTTTTAGCATTAGAACTGCCAAAAAGTTGCTGTTTGTATTATATTAATGCATAAAGTGCAAAAAATATTGCACAATTATTAAAAAAAATTTAAAAAAATAAAATAATTTCATTTTGGTAACATATAAAAAGCAATATTGTTACATCAAAATGACATTTCTGCAAATTTTTTTCTTATGTAATATACTATACTCGTCAATGTGGCTAAAGTCAATAAAAATGGGCGGTTTTTTTGTAATTTTTATTAATGAAAATTACAAAATTTGCTACAACTCGCATAGTATCGACAAAAAAATTAAAAAACAACTTTAATAAAATGTGATTTTTTTGTGAAATATTCAGTGCATTTTTAAAGTTAAACTTGAAGCGTTTCCCGTAAATTACATGCAGGTACTTAGCAAAATAGAAAAATTATACATATCAGCGCAATTAAAATGCAAATAAGTAGCGCTAAAGTGATAACGCGTAATTATTTGTTGATATAGCGCTGTAAAATTGAAAATTAAACAGCCTTCATTGTGAAAAAATCAGCTTTATAGCGCTTTTACGAGAGTTTTTAACATAGTATGAATAACTGAAAAATGCAAGCATAAAATATTAAAAAAGGCAGGTGCTTTATTTGACATAACACTACCTTTATGTTAAAATATTGTCATAAATACATTTATTGTTTAAATGTAATCATAAAGTGATTTTTTTATTTTAACTGCATAGAAATGCAAATGGAATTGGCTTTCAAATTATAGCGGTTGTATATAAATTTATGTTGAATTTAGTATTGTATAAAATACTGGTAAGGTTGTGTTTGAATGCAAAATGAGTCTATAAAAAGGTATAGATTAGGCGATTTACTTGTATATAAAGAAATAATTACTCAAGACCAACTTGCACAAGCGCTTGAATTACAAAAGAAAATGCACCGTTGGTTGGGAGACTGCCTAATTGAGCTTGGCATGGTAACAGACGATGACATAGCAAATGTGCTTGAGTTACAGCTTGGAATACCTCGCATAAATTTGCGCGGCGTTAGAATAGAACATGAAATTATAAGTTTAATTAGCGGTAGTGTTTTGAGAAAGCACAATGTTTTGCCTGTTAAATTAAGCGATGAGAACCAAAATGTTTTAATATTGGCTATGTCTAATCCGCTTGATATGACAGCGCAAGACGATATAGCAATTATAACAAATAAGCTTATAGAGCCAAGAATTGCAACTATAGGTGAAATTAATAGCGTTCTGGATAAATATTTCGGCACAGGCGAGGCTATGAGCGTTGCCGAGCAATATGTTAAAGAGCGCGAAGAACAACTTTTACAAGAGCAAGAGGAGCAAGAGCTTACAGACCAAGAGCTTGAAAATGCCCCTATTGTTCAATTGGTGCGTTCTGTTATAGAGCAAGCTGTGCGCCAACGTGCAAGTGATATTCACTTTGATGCGCTTGAAAAGCAAGTGCGTGTTAGGTATAGGGTAGACGGTGTTTTAACCGAAAAAATGCTATACGATTTAAACTTGCTGCCGGCGCTTACAACCCGTGTTAAAATTATGAGCGGCATGGATATTTCCGAGCGCCGCCGCCCGCAAGACGGTAGGTTCAGCATAAATATCGACCGTGGCGAGCACGACGTTCGTGTGGCTATTATTCCAACAGCGTATGGCGAAAAAATAGTTATGCGTCTATCGTCGAAAACAGGCATATTAAGAGATAAATCACAACTTGGTATGGAGGATTACGAGCTTAAAACGTTCGACAGCATACTTTCAAGGCCCAACGGCATTATTTTGGCAACAGGCCCAACGGGTAGCGGTAAAAGCACAACGCTTTACGCGGCGCTTACAGCGCTTAATAAAGAGGAGAGCAATATTGTTACAATTGAAGACCCTGTTGAGGCAAATATAGCCGGTGTTAACCAAGTTCAGGTTAATAATAAGGCAGATTTAACATTCGCAAATTCACTTCGCAGTATTCTAAGGCACGACCCGGACGTTATTATGATTGGCGAAATTCGTGACAGAGAAACCGCAACAATAGCAGTTCAAGCTTCTATTACAGGCCACTTGGTTGTTAGCACATTGCATACAAATAACAGCGCGGCAACTATAACAAGGCTACTTGAAATGGGCGTTGAAGAGTATTTGCTTGCAGACTCTATCGTGGGAATAATTGCGCAGAGGCTTGTTAGGCGCCTGTGTAATTCTTGCAAAAGGCCAAGGGCTGCAACTATCCCCGAAAAAGAGCTAATGCGAATACCCACTGAAAAGAATATAAAAGTATTTGATGCGGTTGGTTGCCATTTTTGCAATAATACGGGGTATTACGAGCGTATTGGTGTTTATGAAATTTTAGAAATGACCCCTGAAATTAGGCGTGCAATTTTAAACCATATGTCTACAGAACAAATAAAAGAAATTGCGGTTAAAAATGGCATGAGAACGTTGTTTGCAAGCGCGGCAACCTTAGTTTTAAAAGGTGTTTCAACTTTTGATGAACTTTTAAAAGTATCGTTCGATAGCTAATTTTTAATTTGTGTAAGCAAATTCATCTTAAAGGAGTAATTATGCAAAAATTTCAAGAGCTTTTGGTTTTGGCCTCTAAACACGGTGCTTCCGACTTGCATATTAGTGCGGGCTTACCCCCCATGGTGCGTTTAAACGGTAAACTTATCCCTTTAGTTGAGAATGTTTTAACTCCCGAGGACACACACAGGCTTGTGAAAGATGTTATTTCACCTATTCATCACTCTACTTTAACTGAAAAGGGTGAGACAGACTTTGCCTACGCAATAGAAAATATTGGGCGTTTTAGAATAAATGTGTTTATGCAAAATTTCACACATGCTATTGCCGCTCGTATGCTTAACACGCAAATTCCAACGCCCACACAGCTTAATTTGCCAAGGGCTATTATAAATATGTGCGATAAAAGGCGTGGGCTTGTGCTTGTAACGGGCCCAACGGGAAGCGGAAAATCAACAACGCTTGCAAGCCTTATAAACGAGATAAACCAGCGCTATAATAGGCATATTATAACAATGGAAGACCCTATAGAATACCGCCACACCCACAACCGCTCTATTGTAAACCAGCGCGAGCTTGGCGGCGATACTCAAAGTTTCCCCAATGCACTTAGGGCGGCTTTAAGGCAAGACCCGGACGTTATCCTCGTTGGTGAGATGCGCGATTTAGAAACTATATCAATAGCGGTAACAGCGGCTGAAACAGGCCATTTGGTTTTTTCAACATTGCACACAATAGGTGCCGCAAATACTATAGACCGTATTATAGACGTTTTCCCACCGCATCAACAGCAACAAATTCGCACACAGCTTGCAGAGGTTGTTGAATGTGTTGTATCACAGCAACTTATGCCGATTGCAAGCGGAAAAGGGCGCACAGCCGCCTTTGAAGTAATGGTTGCAAACAGCGCCATTCGCGCTAATATTCGCGAGGGTAAAACATATCAAATACCCTCTACAATGCAAACGAATGCAAAACTTGGTATGAAAACCATGGACGATTCTCTTTTTGAACTTTGCCAAATGGGTGAAATAACCCCTGAAACAGCGCTATCTTATGCGCAAGACCGTGCAACGCTTGCAAAAAGATTTATGTAGAAAAACTGCTAAAAATAATCACAATTAATTTAGGAGCGTGATGTATTGCCGAATTTTTCATATACAGCAATAAGTTCAAGTGGCAAAAATTTAAAAGGTGTAGTAGTAGCCGCAGATATACAGCAAGCAACGTCTGCCATTAAAAATGAAGGCAACACAATTGTTTCAATTAGTGAATCGGGCAAAATTAACCAAAGCTTAAATATAACTTTGTTTGAGAAAAAACCAAAACCCCGTGAACTGGCTATATTTTGCCGCCAATTTGTTAGCATTACAACTGCCGGTGTGCCTGTTATATCTGCATTTGAAATGCTTGCAGAGCAAACCGAAAACGGCATTTTAAGAAAAGCGATAGAGGAATGTTGCCTTTCAATACGCCAAGGTATGTCGCTTTCAGAGGCGATGAGCGAGCACCCGAAAGTTTTTAACAGCTTGCTTATTACAATGGTTGCCGCAGGTGAGGCAACGGGTAACCTTGAAGTTTCGTTCACACGTATGGCAACGCAATTTGAAAAAGATGCAAAGCTAAAAGCACTTATAGTGCGCTCGGCGGCGTATCCGTCGGTTGTGCTCGTTATAGCGGTTGTTGTTGTTATCGTGCTTTTGGGCTTTGTTGTTCCAAACTTTGAAAGCCTACTTACAGATTTGGGCACAGATATGCCGGCGTTCTCGGTTGCGGTTATAGGCGCAGGTAAATTTATGCAGGCAAACTGGGTAATTGTGTTAATAGCCATTATAGCGATAGTTGGCGGTTTAATCAGCTATTCAAGAACAAAAAGCGGCAAGAATGTTTTCAGTAATATCCAGTTGATGCTTCCTTTATTCAAAACGCTGGCGGTTAAAACGGCATCGGCAAGGGCATGCCGCACATTGGCAACGCTTGTAAGCGCAGGTGTGCCGCTTATAGATGCAATTGAAATATCCGCAAACACGATGTCGAATATGCGCTATAAAGAATGCCTTTTAAGCGCAAAAGACGAAGTTGCAATGGGTATGCCGTTATCAGAGCCTCTCTTTAGGGCGAACTTATTCCCAAAAATGGTGTGCCACATGATGAAAATTGGCGAAGAAAGCGGCGACCTTGAGGGTATGCTAACAAAACTTGCCGATTATTACGACGAAGAAGTTGAAAACACAACGGCAACTGTTATGGCTGCATTAGAGCCTATGATAATTGTGTTCTTAGCGGGCATAATAATAACAATAGTTATGGGCGTTATGCTCCCGATGACAGCTATTTACGACGGGCTAGATAATTTGTAAAAATTATCCTGTCAATTAAAGCGAAACCGACACATTGCATAGCGAATAAAAAATAAAAACGGTAATTTATTAGTATATGAAACCATGTATTAATATTATATAAAACGCAAAAAGCGAAAGGAAAAATTTATGAAAAACATTTTAAAAGCAAAAAAAGAAAACGCAAACAAAGGTTTTACACTGGTTGAACTTATTATAGTTGTAGCTGTTATTGCAATATTGGCAACAGTTCTTGCGCCGCAATACATACGCTATGTAGAGCGTTCACGCGAGAGCAACGACTTGCAAGTTGCAACAACAATA
>CAYJPD010000035.1:0-12080 GCA_964371975.1 uncultured Bacteroides sp. | reverse complement strand
AAAGCCGCAAAGTGCGGCAAGCATAACAATTATAGCTAACATATAATTCACAGTGTAGCGCAAAAAGTGCGCTACACTGTGAAATAAGTTCTTTGCGCTCAATTTAACATTACTTAAGTTTAAGTTTTTGCGCGCCACTCAAACACAAAAACCTAAAAGGATAGCCTTTAATGCCTTTAATTGAAATTTTAATGTATATCTATATTGCGCTTTTTGGTATAGTTGTGGGAAGTTTTTGCAATGTTTGTATTTTGCGAATACCGCAAAATGAAAGCATTATAACTACGCCCTCGCATTGCACAAAGTGTAATAAAAAACTGCGCTTTTGGCACTTAGTTCCCCTTTTCAGTTATTTGTTTTTGCGGGGCAAATGTGCTTATTGCAAAAGCAAAATTTCAGCCCAATACCCTATAATAGAGTTTATAAACGGTGTTTTATGGGTTATAGTTTTTAGTGTATATGGGCTAAGTTTGCAATTTGCGCTGGGTGCTTTGCTCGTTAGCGCTTTTCTGATTTTAAGCGTAATAGACGAGCGCACAAACGAAATACCACCAAAAATTAACATTTTCATTTTTGTTATAGCTGTAATAAATTTACTTTTTAATTTAAGTAATTTTACCGATTATCTATTGGGCTTTGCGGCGATAACGGCATTTCTTATGTTGTTGTTTTTCATATCTAAAGGCGGCGCAATAGGCGGCGGCGATGTGAAATTAATGGCAGGTTGTGGTTTGCTTTTAGGGCTTGAAAATACAATTTTAGCGTTTGTGATGGCTTGTGTAATAGGCTCGGTAATTCATTTAATTCGCATGAAATTTTTTGGCAAAGGCAGGGTGCTGGCTATGGGGCCATACCTTTGCGTGGGCGTTTTTATCGCTTATTTATGGGGCGAGAGCATTTTAAAATGGTACTTTGCACTATTGGGAATAAATTAGAATATTAACAGGTTATGTAATAATAGTTAAAGGAAAATTCTTATGGATAAATTTTTACTAAGTATTGAAATTGGCGAGCGACTATCGAAAGTATGTCTTTTAAGCAAAAAAGGGCAAACAACAAATGTGCAGCAAACACTTAGTTTTGCAACGCCGGATAATTGCGTTTTAGACGGGCAAATTACTCAGCCCGACGTTCTTTCAAAAGAGTTAATGCAAGCAATAACAGCAAATAATATGTTTGTTACAAAAAATGTGGTATTTGTATTAAATTCGCCTAAAATTGTAAGCCGTAAAGTGGCATTGCCATCAAATAAAGATAAGCAAATTGCCGCAATTGTTGCGTCTAATGCCTCTGATTATTTCCCTATTGATTTAACAAATTACCAAGTTACACATACCATAATTGAGAAAAACCCAAAAAGAAACGGCGACTCGCAAGTGCTTGTAACGGCTATGCCAAAGCAATTGCTTTTAAGCTATGTAAAATTGGCGCAAGAGTGCTCGCTTGAAGTGCAGTGGTTCGATTTTAGCCAAAATACGCAATTCCAACTGTTTAAAAACCTTGCGCTCGATGGCGTTACCATGTATGTAAGCATAGATACAAGGCAAAGTAATGCCACGTTTATGGAAGGCTCTAACATGCTTTTACAGCGCGCTGTACCATTTGGCGGCGACGAAATTATAAACAGCGTTTTGAATATTACAAATTATGAAGAAAATATGGTTGCAAAGGCATTAGAGCTATGCACCGACGATAAATGGATTGTTGAGAATTTCAGCAAAGACAATTACGCAGGCATGGTTAATAGGGTTGTAAGCGCTATTGAGCGCGCGGCCGATTTCTTTAAATCTTCTTTTAAATCGCTTGATATTAAAAGGGTTGTTTTGCTTGATACATGCGCTAATATTTACGGCTTTAAGCAAGCAATATCTAATGTGCTTCAAGTTGAAGTTGTGCTTTTAGATGAAATTGGCGGCGTTAAAAAAGCTGTTTTAGGGCAAGACATAACAAAATTTGCATCATGTGCCCTTGCGCTAATAAACCCTGCAAACATAGCGTTTACGGGTATTTCAAGCAGTAGCAAAGATTCTAAAGCGGCAAAGCCCAAACTAAAAGAGGGCAAAGCGGCAGTTTTGTTTTTAGTGGCTTGTATTGCAATTAGCGTTGGTGTAAGCGCGGTAAGCGTAATAACATATTTAGGAACGAGCTCAGAGCTTGCACAGGTGCAGGTGAGGTTAGAACAGTTACAGCCGGTTCAGCAAACATATGACTTATATGTTCAATATGATGCAATGGCAAATAACTTTGAAATAATAGAGAACACCGCAGTAAACAATAACGCGCAAATTAGGGCGTTTTTAGAAGAGCTTGAAGAGAAAATGCCCACAAATTTATCTGTACTCTCGGCAAATTGCGATAACTTTGGCGTTACGATGAATGTGCAAACAGCATCATTAGAAGAGGCCGCAAAAACAATATCGCAGCTTAGAACATTCGAGAGCATTGTTGAGCTGTCTATAAGCTCTATAACCGAAATTGAAAACGGCGCAGGCGGCACAGCGGCAAGTTTCTCACTTGTGTGCTCTTATGTTGCCAGCGAGCAAGAAGAAACTACGGGCGAAGCAACCGAAGGCAGTGAAGGAACCGAAGGCAGCGAAGGCAGTGAAGGAACCGAAGGAACCGAAGGCGGTGCCGAGGGTGACAATGTAGATGAATATCTCGATGATGTTGACGCTCTTGTTACAGGTGAGGAGTAAATTATGGTTAAAAAAAGTAATAATAATTTAGTAATCATGGTTATAGGCGTTTTAGTTTTAGTGGGTGTAATTACTTTTGTTTTCATGCCGCTAAACGAGCAATCGCAGGCAAACAATTTAGAAATTGATACATTAAACTCTGAAATAGCAGTGCTTGAAGGGCACGAGGCTAAGCTTTCAGTTTATGAAGAGGAAATAGCGGCAAGCAGGCAATATGTGCAATCGCAATTGCCGCTTTACCCTGCGGATATCACAGAAGAAGACGCTATTATGTGGCATATTTATTTCAACGATTTAATAAACGGCGAATCTAATCAAGTATTATTTAACCCGCATAATTTACTTGTTAGCTTCAACGCATTTGCAAACCCCGAGCAAGATGCTAACCTTGTAACAATGGACGCTTACAGCGTTGATGTGGCGTTTAATTCGCTGTTTGAATATGGCAATTTTAAAAACACGCTCGACACAATTTACGCGCAGCCTGATAGAATGGGCATTAATTCGGTAAGCATTTCTTACGATGCCGCCTCTGCCCAAATTGTTGCGGATTTTGCGTTCTCTCGCTTTTACTTAAGCTATCCGGGCGCAATTTACGAGCCGCTTACAATCCCCGATGTGCCTTTGGGCGTTGAAAACCCTTTCAGAGTTTCAGGGCTACAAGCAGATGAGTAATTTAGTTAAAGCAATATAAAGCCAAAAAGGAGGCCTTTGTTTGAAAGTAAAAATGAATAATAAAGGCTTTAGCCTTGTGGAAATTTTAATAGCAATAACAATACTATCAATAATAATTGCGCCAATTGCATATTTGTTTTTTGCCTCGGCACAATTTGTTAGCACAAGCGAAGAAGTTGGCGGTAAAACGCAAATTGCAAACAATATAGCCGAGCAATTCAGCGCTATGGATTTTGAAGAGTGGCAAGAGGGCGGCGCAGTTCGCTTGCAATCGCAAAGCGGCACTGTAACAGGCAGTTTTGTTACACCTGCTATATCACCGGATGTTGGATACACAGGCGCAACTCGCCCTGAAAATGCACCTTATTATATTAGCTTTAATGCCGTAAGTGCAAGCTATTCAGAGTATAATGCGGTTGTAACTTTAAAAACAGAGGACTATGAGCAGCTTAATAATACAGAGCTTTTTGATGATATAAGCATGGATTATATGGCTGTGCAAAACAGAGTGCCCACGCAAGACCCGGACACTTTAGCGTGGCAAGAGTTTATGCTTGAGTGCACTGGCGAAGGGTATAGTGTTTCTGATGAAGCGGCCTTTAAAGAAAGGGTTGTAAATTCAACTAGGACGATTACGGTTGATGTAACTGACAATTCAGGCAAAGTTGAGGTTAGCGCAAATTATTCTTATGAATTCACTTACCCTGCTGCTGTGGCAGGCGATGGCTCTGTTGGGGCTATTGTGGGCCAAAAATTTAACTGGCAAAGCCCTTCGGAAATTTCTTTAACACCCGAAAACGGCTTAAGCATACCTGCAAGCGGTGAAAAATTATCGTTTTACATGCTTTTTTACCCGTGGTATAGCCAATACGGCAGAGATAATATAATAGTTAATAATTTGGACAATTTACCTATAGATTTAGCAGTTGTAAAGCAAATTGATGAGCTGCTAACAGACCTTGCCGGCAAAGAAAGCATATATAGGGCAAACTTAAATGTAAATGATAATAACGTAGCGCAAGCAGATAGAAACACAGTAATAAGAAGTAATTTGGCACAAAATTTGGCAGACCTTAGCAGCATTATACCAATTACAACCGTAAGTCACACATATAACGGTCTTGGGTTCGCACCGGAAAGTTTAACATCAAAAGCGCAAAGCGAGCGTGTTTTTGACGTTACTATTGAGCTTTTCGATATAAACACCGATGGAACAAGCGATTATGCAAACGGCGCAGTTTACACTTTATCAACAACAGTTGTTCAATAAACCTCAAATTTAATAGTAATCGGTTTAAGACGCATAAATTTTATTATAATATAAAACATAGCATATAATCCCAAAAGGAGGGAAACATTGAAAAATATAGCGATGAGTAAACTTATAAACAAAGTAAAAAGCGCAATGAATTCCCTTGCTTTTAACAATAAAGGCGCTAGCCTTGTTACAGTGCTTATAACAATGTTCTTTTTAACATCTATAAGCGTAACAATACTGAGCATGAGTTATACCGGCGTTTTAATAAAGCAAACGCAAGCAAAAGGCACGCAAACATATTATGCGGCCGACGAAATAATGAACCTTTTAAAGGCGTCTTTCCACGAAGTTGCCTCAGATAGTGTTAGTGCCGCTTATGAAAAATCCTTGATAAACTATAATAGCCAAACATTTAATGCCGCAATTGCAGACAGTGTAATTGATTGGACGCTTCCTGCATCACTGCCAACAAACCCTGATGTAATTCCATTAGTGGCGCAAACGGCAATTAACAAATATAGCTACAACACTAATATATTTAAATACTTTTTAATGCAAGCAGGCGTCGATGAAAGCAGTATTTATATTGTAGGGGACACAAGCGGCGATGAAAATGCGCCTATTCATATAAGCGGCGGCATAGTAAACGAGGGCACAGCACCATCGCTTTTTAACACAGGCGAAGTTGCAATTGATGACGAGAAAATTTCTTTTAAGGGCATTACCATCACCTATACCAATGCAAATTCGGGCTTTAAAACACAAATAACATCGGATATAGTAATAAACATACCTGATTATTTCAGCAATAACGCAGCAGGTGTATATTTAGATTTCTCAAGCGCGCAAGAATATGCAATTATAGCAACAGAGAGTTTGCAAATTAACGGCGATGTAACGGATGCAAGCGTTTATGCAAATTCAATTGATTTAAATACAATAAGTGGCGCAAATATAAGCGGCACTTATATCACACCAACAGATTTAATAATATCCGATCGCAATGTAACGCTAAATGAGAGTAGCGAGCTTTGGGCAAATTCTATTGTGCTAAACGGCAATGCTTCTTTAACATCGCAAGCAAACAGCAATATTTACATTGCAGACGATTTGAAGCTGAACGGAGACGGTTCAAGCGCTGTTATAAGCGGCAATTTATACGGTTTTGGCAATAGCGTGGATAACGCTAAAGAAAGTAGCACAATTGTAGTAAACGGGCAAAATACAACGCTTAACCTTGAGAATATTCAGCGGTTAATGCTTGCAGGTAACAGCTTTGTTTTACCGCTTTCAGATGAACAAGGCAGCGGAATTTTAATGGGCGAGTCCATTTCCGTTAGGCCAAACCAAATGGCATACCTTGCGCCTTTAAGCATTTTAAACACAGAGCCGAAAATTGAAACAAACCCACATGTAATGAGTGTTGACGCAGCGCTACCAACATTACATTATAGCGAAACTGACACAATTTTAACCGTGAACGGAGTTAATAAATCTTTAAGCAGTTATGGCGCAAAAGTTGTGGCAATGTCATATCCGTTGCCATTTGCGCCAACTAACAGGGCGGTGTACTATTTTCTGGAATTTGATAGCGTTCAAAACGCAAATGCATATTTTAAAGACTATTTCACAGTGAACTCAAATAGCATGAGCGATTATTTAACCCTTTACACTAATTTTAATACTATAGGCGGCAGTAGCCAAACAAGCGGTAATATAATAGAGCAAGCGAATGGCGCATATACGTTGCCCGAAATTAATGAGGTTAATGAGCAATCGGCATTATATATGCAAAATGCATATAGCAATGTGTGTAAAACGCTCGAAAATACAAATAGCTCCTCGCAAAACCCGTACGAGTTTATTGTAGATAAAATAGCTGTTCGCGATTTTATAAATAATAATGGCCTACAAGCAACACAGGTTATTGAATTTAAAGATGCAGCCGACGAAGTTGTTGCAATTTTAGTTAATTCTGACGCAACCACAACAGAGTATGTTTTAGATGATTCATACAGCAACTTAAAATTAGTTATTTCTACAGGCGATTTAACCATAAAAAATAACTTTACAGGGCTTATTTTATGCGACGGAGAGCTTACAGTTGCAACAACGGCTAAGATAAGTGCAAACCCGCAAGGCGTGCAAGGTGCTTATAGCGCAACTCACGGTGAGGCTTTATTCTCTTCGCTATTAACAGCGCAAGGCAATTTTGCTGTGAGCGGCGAGGAAAATACTATGAGTGAAATGGACATAAACGATTATGTTGTTTTTGAAAACTGGAATAAACAGTAAGGGGCAATAGATGAAAAATTCAAAAGGGTTTACACTTGTTGAGCTTATTATTACAATATCAATTATTGCAATTGCAGGCTCGGTAGTGGCTACAAGCTTATCACATACAGCCTCAATAGTTGGTGAAGAAAGCGCAAATGTAATTTCTTCGCTGCTTTCATACACGCGCGTTTCAACATTAAGCGGAAAAATAGAGCCTTTTTTGGAAATAAGCGTTGTAGATGAAAAAACATATGGCACTGTTTACGCACAAAACGGGCAAGGCGATTATGAACAAATTCACAGCGAAAAAATAGGCGATGCTGATGTTGAATTTTCACATACAGATGCCGCAGGTGTTAATACGCCGATAACAGACACACATAGTTACACAATTGCGTTTTTATCTAATGGCACTATAAAAGACCCGGATGACCACAAAAGCATTTCGGTAATTACAGGCTATGAAACATTGCTTATTGAAATAACAACATCAACGGGTTACCACGAAATTGTGTGATGATACGTTTGTTTTAATCAAATGAAAGGACAAGAGCATGAAAAAAGTGAAAAATAATAAGGGTTTTACGCTTGTTGAAGTTGTGATTGCTCTTGCCCTGTCGGCTTTTCTAATTTTGGGCGTTACCACAATTATGAATACATCTTCGCGCACTTACGCCTCGCTTTACAACACGGTTAATTTGCAATATAATTCACAAATTGTGGCAACTCAATTAAGCGAGCGGCTTGTGAATTGCAATGGCGGCATAGCTTGGGACAGTGCGCAAAATACACTTAGCATTGTTAATTTAAATGATGACGGCACAAAAACTTTGCACGCTTACACCGTAAGTGAGGACGAAATTCTTTACGGCACGGTTTCCACGTCGGCAGTATCGCCCGATGATATTACGCTTACTAATTTTATGAACGATACAAGCAATTTAAGCGATATAGTATCGCAAAATATATCGCAATTAAGTATAGACCCATCGAGCACAAGCGGGCAAATAGAAAGCGTTTCGCTTGGCATAGGCTTTGAAAAAAGCACAAGAGTACAGGCGGTTTATCAAGTTATAGCGCTGAAAAACAAACCTTATTATTCCGATGACTTAAACGATTTGCTTAGCACATTAAATGAAGATTAAATTAATTTTATAAATTTTGGGAGTTATTAATGGCGAGAACTAAAGAAAAAATGAAACATTACACGAAAAAAGCGTGCGCGCTATTGTTAGTTGCCGCAATTTTTTGTGGCGCGTTTAGCATAAATGCATTTGCGTACACGTCGTTTAACGGAATTGAAATGATAAAAAACAGCGCAGATGAGTTTGTTATACTTGAAATTGTACCTGAGGTAAATTCAGGCAGCATAGGCTTTTATGTGGCAGGGCAGGAGAGCACAAGCGCGGCTGTTGCAAATGAAGATGAATACAATGAAAAAGTGAATAATTTAACCGCAGCAGGCCTTTATAAAGCAGATGGCACTGCGCCGCTTTCGCCCTCACAGCGCATTTACCCGTGGAAAACAGTGCCAAGCAGTGCGGTGAAAATTACCTTGGATGTAAGCGAAACAATTGAAGTTAGGGGAACTTTTACTGAAAATACAGGTGCAGGCGCATTTGATTTTGAAAGCGAAAATAATTACAAATATGTTGAAACCGGCGGCGATTATGATTTCGTAGAAGAAAGCACAGGCGAACTTGCTAATATAAGCTATAATAATTACTATGTTAGCGAAGCTTACACAAATAATAACTGGTTTAAAAGTTTTGTTTTGGGCGATGAAAACAGCCTGAAAACTATAAAGGTGAATAGCTTTACACCAAATAATTTTAGCGCAAATGAAGCGGACGCAAATTCTTTAACCGCACAAATAGCAAGTGCCGATTTAATAGTTATATCAGCCGGTTTAAGTATTGCAAGCCCTACTGTTACAAGCTTAGAAAACAGTTATGGTGCAAATGATTTAACTGTGGCACAAGCGAAAATAATAGAGGACGCAGTAAACGGCGGTAAAGCTATTGTGCTTGACAGCAGAATTGAAAATGTAGAGAAAACAGCAACAGGCGGTGAAACAGAGCCTACTAATATTGCCACACTAACAAAAGCCTTAATTAGTGATAGTAATGCAGTAAACGGCTTTGTAAGAGGCAATGTATATTGCTTTACACCGGATGCAAGCAGAGCGCACCTGGCAACAGGCGGCTTTAACTTAGATTTTGGCGATGCATTAACAAATGCAGAAACTGCACCCTATTATGAAGTATATAGTGCAATAAAAAATGAAAACGAGCTTAGAAAGCAAGCGCTGAGCGGCGATGCTCCCGCAGATTACTATATGCCCGAAGAAATTTCAATAGCGGCTGCAATAAGGCAAATTATAAGCTTATCATTTAACGCAAAAGAGCCTGTAATTCAAATAACAGACAGTACAGGCGAAAATGAAATGAGCAATATTTTAATTCCCACAATTTATAGGGATAGCTCGGCAGCAGGTGCAGACACCCTTTTGCTTACAGATGGCAACAAAAATATTAATATAAAACTGCAAGATGAAAATGAAATTAAAAGGCAAATGGAGCTTTTTGTTTACTATGAGCATAATGACGGCGAATATTATTTAAGCACAGATGGCACAGGCAAAAAAACTATGCTTGCAATTGACACTAAAACCCCATCGGGCGCGCAAAGGTATTTACTCATTCCAATAAGTAATAATACCGCTATTGAAAGCGCAACAACAGGTGCAAATGCAATTAATTTGCAAATAACATATAGTTTGCCTAATGAAATATTTATTTATTTTGAAGCCTTGAGCCAAAATAATTTGAGCGTTTATTTAGGCGCAACAACAACTATAGGCTTTGAACAATACAGTGCGCTTTCAAATGAATTGAACATAAATAAATTAGGGTTGTTCATGATTGGCTAAGCTAATATATTAAGCCGGCAAAATAAATTACGAGTTTAGGCTAAATTAAAAACCGCTTAAATGTGAAAGGGGTTACCCTTTTAAAGCGGTTTTTTTATGTTTAGCATTATAATAGAATTAAGAGGTTTTTAAGTAATGGCGCTAAAATTGAATTTTCTGGGCACAAGGGGCTCGGTTGCGGTAGACGACCCAAAATATAGGCTATATGGCGGCTCAACAATGTGTGCAGTTGTTAATGCAAATGGAACAAATATTGTGTTCGATGCAGGCAGTGGCTTTTTGGAAATAAGAAATTACATTGAATTTGATGAAGATAACAAAGCGTGTATACATTTGTTTATTTCACACACTCATTTTGACCACGTTATGGGCATTGTTGCATGTGATATAATGTTCGACCCTAATGTAACTGTTCATATTTACGGGGCAGTGCGAGAGAATTTATCGGTGAAACAGCAAATAGATAAGTTTATGTCTGCACCCAATTGGCCTGTAAACAGCGACATTTTTAAGGCAAATGTGCACTACCACGATATAAAAGACACCATAACAGTGGGCGATGTGAAAATTGTGTGCGCAGAAGGCCGCCACCCGGGCGGCTGCACCATATATAAGGCGTTTTTTGAAAATAAATGCATTGTTTATGCAACAGATTATGAAATTAAAGAGGATAATATAGATTATTTAATCAATTTTTCTAAAGATGCAGATATTTTGATTTGCGATGGGCAGTATAGCAGAAATGAGCTTGAATTGAAAGCGGGCTTTGGGCATTCGTGCTGGGAAGATGCTATTATAGTTGCAAAAAAAGCAAATTGCAAGAAACTATATATAATTCATCACGACCCCTACAGCAACGACGATTGTTTGTTCGACATTGAAACCACACAAATAAAAGAGAGTAAAAAATTTGTGTTTGCTAAAAAAGGAGAGGAGATAATAGTTTGATAGACAACGACTTAAGCCGCCTTTTAAAAACGTCTAATATGATTTACGCCACAGACGATAGTGATATGTTAATAGATAATATTGTTAGCGATATTATAGATTTAACAAATTGCGATGGCGCAACGCTTTACATATTAAATGAAAACAAATTGCAATTTAAGTTGATGATAACAAGGTCCTTAAACATTAAAAGCAACAGCAAAAGTGGCAAAATAAATTTGCCGGATGTTGAAATGAAGCGCAGCAATGTTTGTGCTTATAGCGTGCTTGAGCGAAAATCTGTAAACATACCCGATGTTTACAAGAGCGAATTATTCGATTTTTCAGGCCCTAAAAACTACGATAAAATGACAAATTACCGCACAAAATCCATAATGGTTATACCTATGGTAGACGATAAACAGCAAATATTAGGTGTAATTCAGCTATTAAACGCCCAAGACGAGCAAGGCAATATTATAAGTTTTAGCAAAGAAAAAGAGGAAATAATTACGGCAATTGCCTCGCAAACAGCTATAAAGCTTACTAATTTAAACTATACGGTAGAGATTAAAGAGCTTATGGAGAATATTGTTAAAACATTCTCTGAAATAATATATTTAAGAACACCTTATAATGTATCGCATACTGTTAATATGCAAAAATATGCAGAACGTTTTATTAATTGGCTGTGGCAACAAGAAAACCCGCCTATTGAGATTAGCGAAGAAAAAGCGCAGATGTTTTATATGAGCATTTGGCTACACGACGTTGGAAAAGTTGCGGTGCCACTAAAGGTAATGGATAAAGCGACAAGGCTTAGCACAAAATTAGAAAAAGTAATGACTAGGCTTGATATGATTTCTCTTACCACGAAGCTTAATTGTTTGAAAGAAAATAGCGATTGCACTGAAAAAATAGAGGAAATAGAAAAAGTTAGAGATTTCATATACGAAATAAATGTGCAGCCCTTTTTAGACGAAGATGTTTTAAGGCTTGTGCACGCTTTGAAAGACAGGTTTTATGAAGACGAAAATAAAAACAAACTGCCTTGGTTTACAGACGATGAAATTGAAGATTTGCTTATTGTTAGGGGCACATTAACACCTAAAGAGCGTGAAATAATGCAAAACCACGTTGTGATGACAGAGCAAATTCTCGCTAAAATGGAGTTTAAGAACGAGTATAAAGATGTTCCTATTTGGGCGGCTAACCATCACGAGTTTTTAGACGGCAGCGGCTACCCCAAAAAGCTAAAAAACGGCGAGCTCGACACTATGACAAGGCTTATTACAATTATTGACGTTTTCGATGG
>CAYJPD010000034.1:0-19182 GCA_964371975.1 uncultured Bacteroides sp. | reverse complement strand
ATCAATACAAGATTTTTGCAATTCATGGAATGAAGCATTACTCGCAAAATGAGCATTTGACGGGGTAGTGTTATGGAATTGCCAAAACGCAAATCTATGCGATTAAAAGGGTATGATTATTCACAAAACGGTGCGTATTTTGTGACGATTTGCACCCATAACCGAGAATGTTTATTTGGCGAAATCGTAGGGGCGAACCTATGTGTTCGCCCGAATGACCCACACATAATAATTGAAAAACATATCATTGAATTGGAAAATAAATATAAAAATGTAGTAATTAACAAATATATTATTATGCCAAATCATATACATTTTATATTATCTATTAACAACAAAACGGGCGAACACATAGGTTCGCCCCTACATGAAATGATACAATGGTTCAAAACACAAACAACAAACGAATATATTCACCGTCGTGCAAAATATAAGTTGTTACAAATTACCCAAAGGTGGAGTGCCATCGGCGGCTTGACGAACGAGCCTAATCTATACAAACTAAAACTACCAATATCAATTATTGATATTGGTAGTTTTTATGTTTACCGTTGGCTGCATTTTATCGGCATATCATCAAGCGGTACTATTTATCTTTGTTTTCACCTTGCATCATTTTTGCTCTTATAACGCTTGGCAAAGTATAAAGGTTAATAAAGCCTTGTGCATCTTTTTGATCGTAAATTTCATCTTCTTCAAATGTTGCAATTTCTTCGCTGTAAAGGCTGTAGGGCGATGTTGTTCCCGCAGGAATAATATTGCCTTTATACAGCTTTAATTTAACTTCGCCTGTTACTGTTTGCTGTGTATGGCTAACAAAAGCGCTCATTGCTTCACGCAAAGGTGTGTACCATTGGCCGTTGTAAACTAAATCGGCAAAGCGGTGCGACATTTCGTGCTTATAGTGCATTGTGTCTTTATCAAGGCACAGCATTTCAAGCTGGGCGTGCGCAAAATAAAGTATACTGCCGCCCGGTGTTTCGTAAACGCCACGGCACTTCATGCCCACAAGGCGGTTTTCAACAATATCTATTATACCAACGCCGTTTGCGCCGCCAATATCATTTAGCTCTGCTATAATTTTAGCGCATTTCATCGCCTCGCCGTTAAGCTTTACAGGCACGCCTTTTTCAAAGCTAATTGTAACATAAGTGGGTTTATCGGGCGCTTGCTCGGGTGAAACACCCATTTCCAAAAAGCCCTCTTTATTATAAAGTGGCTCACTTGCAGGGTCTTCCAAATCTAACCCCTCGTGAGATAAATGCCACAAGTTTTTATCTTTCGAGTAATTTGTTTCACGGTTTATTTTTAATGGAATATTGCGTGCCTCCGCATAGGCAATTTCCTCTTCACGGCTCTTAATATCCCATATGCGCCAAGGTGCAATAATATCAATTTGCGGCGCAAGTGCTTTCACAGAAAGCTCGAAACGCACTTGGTCGTTTCCTTTGCCTGTGCAACCGTGGCAAATAGCGTCTGCACCCTCTTTTAGGGCAATTTCCACAAGCCTTTTTGCCATAGGCGGGCGTGCAAAACTTGTTCCAAGCAAATACACATTTTCATATTTCGCATTAGCCTGCATAGTGGGTATGATGTATTCATCTACAAATTCATCAACCAAATCCATAATATAAAGCTTGCTGGCGCCTGTTTTAATCGCTTTTTCTTCAAGGCCCTCAAGCTCCGAGCCTTGCCCAACGTCTGCGCAAGCGGCTATAACTTCACAGTTGTCGTAATTTTCTTTTAGCCATGGAATTATAATAGATGTATCAAGCCCACCACTATATGCCAAAACTACTTTTTTATATGTTTTATTCATAAACTATATCCTTTCACAGCCATATTTTAATTAATAATAATTCAAATATTACACTACAATTATCTGATAATTGTATTATAAACGAATATTTATTCATTGTCAATGAGTTTTTATGCATTTCATAAATATTTAGTTTTAACTAAAGCAGGTGGCTTTTGCCACCTGCTTTAATTGCTATAATATAAACGCTATTATTTAAGTGCTGCTTGTGCTGCTGCAAGGCGTGCAATTGGCACACGGAAAGGTGAGCAGCTTACATAGTCAAGGCCAAGTTTGTGGCAGAACTCAACGCTGGAGGGGTCTCCACCGTGCTCGCCGCAAATGCCGATGTGCAAGTTGCTGTTTGAAGCTTTGCCAAGTTTAACGCTTGTTTGCATTAATTTGCCAACGCCTGTTTGGTCAATGCGCACAAATGGGTCGTTCTCGTAAATTTTGTTTGCATAGTATGCATCAAGGAATTTACCTGCATCGTCACGGCTGAAGCCGAATGTCATTTGTGTTAAATCGTTTGTACCAAAGCAGAAGAAGTCTGCCTCAAGGCCGATTTCATCAGAAGTTAAAGCTGCACGAGGAATTTCAATCATTGTGCCAACTTCGTATTTCAAATCTGAATTTGCTTTTGCAATTTCTTCGTTAGCAACTTCAACAACAAAGTTTTTAACAAATTTAAGCTCTTTAACATCGCCTATTAAAGGAATCATGATTTCAGGAATCATTTCCCAATCCGGATGTGCTTTTTTCACATTGATAGCTGCACGGATAACTGCCCTTGCTTGCATTTTAGCAATTTCAGGGTATGTTACTGTTAAGCGGCAACCACGGTGGCCCATCATTGGGTTGAACTCGTGAAGTGATGTGATGATATCTTTGATATCTTGAACTGTTTTGCCTTGTGAATCTGCAAGAGCTTTGATGTCTGCTTCGTCTGTAGGCAAGAACTCGTGTAGAGGTGGGTCTAAGAAGCGGATGCAAACGCGTCTGCCCTCAAGTGCTTCATATAGGCCCTCAAAGTCGCTTTGTTGAATAGGAAGAATTTTATCAAGAGCTGTTTCTCTTTCAGCTACTGTATCTGCGCAAATCATTTCGCGGAAAGCTGCAATACGGTCTGCCTCGAAGAACATGTGCTCTGTGCGGCAAAGGCCAATGCCCTCTGCACCGAATTTCACAGCTTGTCTTGCATCTGCAGGTGTATCTGCATTTGTGCGAACTTTCATTGTGCGGAATTTATCGCTAATTGTCATAATGCGGTCAAAGTCGCCGCCGATAGAAGCAGGAACTGTTTTAACAGCTTCGCCGTAAATTTTACCTGTTGTGCCGTCTATAGAAATGAAGTCGCCCTCTTTGTATGTTTTGCCGTCAAGCTCGAATGTTTTAGCTTCTTCGTTCATTTTAATTTCGCCGCAACCCGATACACAGCAAGTGCCCATGCCGCGTGCAACAACAGCAGCATGGCTTGTCATACCGCCGCGAACAGTTAAAATGCCTTGTGCATAGTGCATACCCTCAATATCTTCAGGGCTTGTTTCAAGGCGAACAAGAATAACATCTTTGCCGGCTTTGCCCCATTCTGCAGCTTCTTCAGCTGTGAAAACAGCTGCGCCGCAAGCAGCGCCGGGAGATGCTGCAAGGCCTTTGCCAATAACTTTAGCAGCTTTTAGTGCCGCTGCATCGAATTGTGGGTGAAGTAAAGCGTCAAGCTGTTTTGGGTCTATCATCAAAATAGCTTCTTCTTCTGTTTTCATGCCCTCGTCAATTAAATCGCAAGCAATTTTTAAAGCGGCAGCAGCTGTGCGTTTGCCGTTACGTGTTTGAAGCATGTAAAGTTTTTTGTCTTCAATTGTAAACTCCATGTCTTGCATATCTTTATAATGGTTTTCAAGTATGCCGCAAATGCCTACAAATTGCTCGTAAATTTCAGGCATAACTTCTTTTAGCTCTGCAATAGGCCTTGGTGTGCGAACGCCTGCAACAACGTCTTCACCTTGTGCATTAATTAAGAATTCGCCCATCAATTCTTTTTTGCCGTTGCTTGGGTCACGTGTGAAAGCAACGCCTGTGCCGGATGTATCGCCCAAGTTGCCGAAAGCCATTGCTTGAACGTTAACAGCTGTGCCCCAATCGTAAGGAATTTCGTTTTCCATACGGTAGAAGTTAGCGCGTGGGTTGTCCCAAGAGCGGAAAACAGCTTGAACTGCACCCATTAGTTGCTCGCGAGGGTCGCTTGGGAAATCTTTGCCGATTTTGTTTTTATATTCAGCTTTAAATTGAACTGCAAGAGCTTTTAAATCATCAGCTGTAAGGTCTGTATCTTCTGTTATACCTTTTTCTTCTTTCATTTCATCAATTAGCTCTTCAAAGTATTTTTTACCAACTTCCATAACAACGTCGGAATACATTTGAATAAAGCGACGATAGCAGTCGTAAGCCCAACGTGGGTTGCCGCTTTTTGTAGCTAAAACTTCAACAACTTCTTCGTTTAAACCAAGGTTCAAAATTGTGTCCATCATGCCGGGCATACTTGCGCGTGCGCCGCTGCGAACACTAACTAATAGTGGGTTTTCTTTATCGCCGAATTTTTTACCTACAACAGCTTCCATTTTTGTGATGTTTTGCATAATTTCTTCTTGAATAGAATCTGCAATTTTTTTGCCGTCGTCGTAATAGCGTGTGCAAGCCTCTGTTGAAATTGTGAAACCTTGAGGAACAGGCAAGCCAAGGCTTGTCATCTCAGCAAGGTTAGCGCCCTTGCCGCCTAAAAGTTCTTTCATTGTTCCGTTGCCCTCGGAAAAAAGATAAACGTATTTGTTTGCCAAAATTTTCTACCTCCAAAATTATTGTAATATTTTCAGCCGCCGATAGCCAAAATTATGGCTTTTTTTCAGCTGTTCATATTTGTAAAATTACCATTATTTATTATATCAAAGTTACGGCATAATTACCAGTGTATTATGTAAATTTTATCGACAAATTCACTATATTTTAAAAAATATATGAAATTTTCCTAAAAAACGCCTTATAATGGTGCATTATGCAACAATTTTTTACTTTATTTTTTAGCAAAAGGAAATTTTTTGTATCATTCTTTCTTTTAACTGCTTATTATTTAACAAAATATTACAATTACTTTTATGTATTTCAATTTTAATAACAAGTTTTGTGTATAAGTTAATTTGTTTTTTGTAATTTAATATAAAAAAGCAAATTTTGCTTGCATTTATTCGCTTTACGTTTTACAATTAAAGTATATTTGTATTACTCTTGTAGCAAGCATAAGTTCAAAAAAATATATATTGCTTGGAGGCTAATAATGTTCGAACAAAACTATATAAATGAATATAAAAAAAGAGTTGCTGCTTTTAGCGCGTGCTTTGAAAAACATTTGGCGGCCGGTGTTGTGTTTTTATCGTCTGACGGTATTTTAATTGACGACGAAGTGCAAATTGAACCGGGCGCCACAATTTTGCCCGGCACAATTTTAAGGGGCAACACTTTTATAAAAAAAGGCTGCGTTATAGGCCCTAACACTTTGCTTGAAAACACAATTGTTATGGAAAACGCCGTTATAAACGCCAGCCAGTGCTACAATAGCGTTATAAAAAATGATGCGTCTGTTGGGCCGTTTTCCCACCTTCGCCCGGGCAGTGAAATTGGCGAAAAGGCACATATTGGCGACTTTGTTGAAACAAAAAATTGCACAATAGGTGCAGGCACCAGCGTTAGCCATTTAACTTATGTGGGCGATGCCGATGTGGGCAAGGGTTGCAATTTAGGTTGCGGCGTTGTGTTCACAAATTACGACGGCGTTAATAAGCACCGCACAGTAGTTGGCGATTATGCCTTTATTGGCTGCAACACAAATTTAGTGCCGCCTGTTAGGGTAGGAAACGGTGCATACACCGCCGCCGGCAGTACCATTACAAAAGATGTTCCCGATTTTGCGCTTGCAATTGAAAGGGGCACACAAATTAATAAAGAAAACTGGGCTAAAGAAAAGCTTAAGCCATATGAAGCGAAAAAGAAAAAAGCTTTAATGGGCGATTAACTAAATTAATTTACAGCAAATTTTACAAAATATTTAAGCCGTCACTTGCATGAATTCTACTATCACTAAATCAATGGCACTGATAAAACCTAAAAAGATGCACGTTTTATACATTTATAAAATAAAAATAAAGGTGGTTATTATTTTGAATTTTCATGGTAAGGATATCAAGCTTTTTACAGGCAATTCAAACAAGGCACTTGCAAGTAGTATGGCAGAAGCGCTGGGCATAAATGTTGGCGCTTGTGATGTGGGCAGTTTTTCCGACGGAGAAACACATATTAGCATAAACGAAAGTGTGCGCGGCAGTGAAGTTTTTGTTGTGCAAAGCACCTCTTACCCTGTTAACAACAATTTAATGGAACTTTTAATAATGATGGACGCCTTAAGGCGTGCGAGTGCAGGCAGAATAACGGCGGTTATGCCTTATTTCGGCTATGCACGGCAAGACAGAAAGACAAAAGCGCGCGACCCTATCACAGCAAAGGTTGTTTCTGATTTAATTGTGGCGGCCGGCGCAGACAGAATTGTAACTATGGACTTGCACGCTGCCCAAATTCAAGGCTTTTTTAATATCCCGTTCGACCATATGCAAGGCGCGCCTATACTCACCGCATACATAGAGCAAAAATATGCAGGCAATAAAGATAATTTGCTGGTTATGTCGCCCGATTTAGGTAGCGTTACACGCAGCCGCATTTTTGCAGAGCGCCTTGATGTGCCGCTTGCCATTGTGGATAAACGCCGCCCTAAAGCAAATGTTAGCGAAGTTATGAACATTATCGGCGATATAGAGGGCAAAGATGTTGTTATTGTAGACGATGTTATAGACACTGCCGGAACACTGGTTAATGCTGCAAAAGCAGCACTTGGAAAGGGCGCGAAATCTGTTAGCGCTTGCGCAACACACGGTGTTTTAAGCGGCCCTGCCATAGAGCGTTTGCAAAGCAGCCCACTTGAGGAAATTGTGCTTTTAGATACAATTGAACTGCCCAAAGAAAAGCTAATTGATAAAATTAAAGTGCGCAGTGTAGCGCCTGTTTTAAGCGAAGCAATAGCCAGAATTTACACAGATAAGCCTGTTAGTGCGCTTTTTATTTAAGCGTTAATTTTATGGCTAACAAACAATGCGCAGGCATATAAAAAAAACAAGCTTAAATAATAAAAGCAAGGCACAAATTTTGCGAAAAGTAAAAAATTATTCCACATTTTCATAATATCTAAACTTCATTTTAAACAAGAGGAAAATATGTTTTTCAAAAAACCTAATATTAATTTTATTATCGTGGGGCTTGGTAACCCCGGCAAAAAATATGAAAACACTCGGCATAATGTTGGGTTTTGTGCAATTGAACATTTGGCAAAGCGCTGTAATGTGAATATAAACAAAAGCAAATTTTCATCTCTTTGCACACAGGCAAATATTGCAGGAAACAAAGTTTTGCTTTTAAAACCGCAAACTTTCATGAATTTATCGGGGCAAAGCGTTCAAAGTGCAGCCGCTTACTATAAAGTTAGCCCTGAAAATATAATTGTTATTTACGATGACATAGCGCTTGACGTTGGCAAATTGCGCATAAGGGCAAACGGCAGCGCCGGCGGCCACAACGGCATTAAAAGCATAATAGGCTATATAAAGCAAGATTTTCCGCGTGTTAAAATAGGCGTTGGCGAAAAGCCAAACGAGCACTATGAGCTATCCGATTGGGTTTTAAGCACGCTTACAAAGGCAGAAAAAACTGCCATAGCCGCAAGATACGACGATGTTTGCAACGCTTGCGAGCTTATAATTAAAGGCGAGCTACAAAACGCACAGGCTAAATTTAATTAGCCGCTAATTCTTAGCTGTAAGCGTGCAATTAACACAAATTTGTTCTTTAAAAATTATGCGCTATATCGTGCTATTTTTGCTTGCGCTGTAAAAACCACTGCACACTAACGGCCAATATAACAAACAACTAAAATACATTTATAACATTATGATAACAGACAATATAAAACAAACACAAGAATATAAAAACCTTCTCGCTGCCACAAAAGCGCAAAGCTCTGTGGTGGCGCTTTTCGGTTTGCCGCCGCTCGCCACTGCGCAAATTATAAGTGCCCTTAGCGCCGACACGAAACGAGATGCGCTAATAATATGCGAGGGCGAGGCTGAGGCCACACGCTTTAGCGCAAACGCAAACGCATTCGGTGCGAAAAGCGAGGTTTTCCCCGCGCGCGATTTTTTATTTCGCAGTGCCGAGGCGCAAAACCGCGAATATGAAATGCGCCGCTTAAGCGTAATGGGCAATATTGTTGGCGGGCGCACTAATATGGTATGCACGCCCATAGAGGCTTTTTTACAGTGCACTTTGCCAAAAGAAGAGTTTTGCAATAACACGTTAACGCTAAAAAAAGGCAATAAAATTTCTATTGCTACGCTCTCGCACCGCCTTGTGCAAGCAGGCTATTTTAAGCGTGCACAAGTTGACGGCACAGCGCAATTCAGCGTGCGCGGCGATATTGTAGACATTTTCGCCCCGGATATGAGCACGCCTTGCCGTTTAAGCTTTTGGGGCGACGAAATAGAGAGCATGTTCACTTTCGACTTAATTAGCCAAAGACGAGATACCGAAATAAAAAAAATACACCTCTCGCCATCAAGAGAAGTGCTATTCGGCGATGCAAAAAGTGCACACGAATTGCTTATTCACAGCCTTAACACCTCGAAAGATAAAAGTGCTTTGCAAAAAATTATGCAAAGCGATTTAACAGCGCTTGAAAATGATATCATCCCCTCTTGCACCGATAAATATTTGCACATTCGCTATAAAAAAGCGGGGAATATCGCCCATTACTTAAATAACCCCATTATATTTATCAGCGAAGTAAGCGCTGTAAAAGATGCATATAATGCTTTTCTGTTTCGCTTTTCACAAGAGATGGAGGGCCACTACGAGCACGGCGATTTATGTGCGCCCCTTGGGCATTTTTACGAGCGCCTACCCTATTTATACACACAAACGTCAACATACGGCGGCATAGTGTGCGAGAATTTCACACGCACCGTAAGCGATATTAAATTCACACACAATATAAATATGAATTCCCACGCTTTGCCGGCTTTATCGGGCGATTTAACATCTATGCTTGATGAAATTAAACCGCTTATAGCGCAAAATTATGCCATTGCGGTTTTTGCAGGCACAAAGCGTGCATTAGCCGCACTTTGCACAGATTTGCAAAACGAAGGCATAAATGCCACTGCATACGAGCGCGGTAAAGAGCCTTATTTAATTGCAAACGGCACACTTGCGCTTATTGAGGGTTCTTTAAGTGCAGGCGCACAATACCCTTTTGCAAAATACGCTGTTTTCACAGGGCGAGCACATTCGTCAAAGCAGGGCAAAAAAGCTAAAAAAGCAAAGCGCAGTGGGCTTTCCTCGCTTGCGGATATATCACCCGGCGACTATGTTGTGCACCAAAACCACGGCATAGGCCTTTATGTTGGCATACAGCGCATGGATGTGCACGGCGCACAAAAAGACTATTTGAAAATTACCTATAATAAAGGCGATACGCTTTATGTGCCCGTTACGCAACTTGATATAGTTAGCAAATACACAGCACCCGGCGATAGCGACAAAATAAAGCTTGCCAAACTTGGCGGCGACGCTTGGGCAAAAACGAAAAGCAGAGTTAAAGCCGCAACAAAAGAAATGGCGAAAGAGCTTATAATTTTATACGCTAAGCGCAAAAAAGCAAGCGGCTATGCGTTTGCAAAAGACGGCGAGTGGCAAAAAGATTTTGAGGCGCGCTTTGCCTACGATGAAACGCAAGACCAATTAACATGCACAAGCGAAATAAAAAAAGATATGGAAAAGGCAGTGCCTATGGAGCGCCTTTTATGTGGCGACGTTGGCGTTGGCAAAACCGAGGTTGCGCTTCGCGCGGCTTTTAAGTGCATTATGAGCGGCAAACAATGCGCCATTTTAGTGCCCACTACTATTTTAGCGTGGCAACATTATAATTCCATTTTAAGCAGAATGCAAAGCTTCCCAATTAAAGTGGGGCTGCTTTCCCGCTTTGCAAGCGCCGCAAAACAGCGTGAAACAATAAAGGGCCTTGCTAACGGCACAGTGGATATAGTGGTGGGAACACATCGCTTAATACAAAAAGATATAAAATTTAACGATTTAGGCCTTGTTATAATAGACGAAGAACAGCGCTTTGGCGTTAAGCATAAAGAGCAGCTTAAAGAATGGTTTGTGGGCGTTGATATGCTAACTTTATCGGCAACGCCCATACCGCGCACGCTCAATATGGCGCTTAGCGGTTTAAGGGACATGAGCACCATAGACGAAATGCCTTTTGAAAGGCAACCTGTGGAAACTTATGTTACGGAATACGACGATTTAATTATTGCCTCCGCCTTAAAAAAAGAGCTTGGCAGGGGTGGGCAGGTTTACTATTTACATAACAGGGTTGAAAGTATAGACGCTTGCGCCGCAAGGGTCGGCGCACTTGCCCCGGGCGCAAGCATAGGCATAGCGCACGGCAAAATGGACGAGAGCGCTTTAACAAAAGTTTGGCAAAGCCTTATAAATGGCGAAGTGGATATTCTTGTTTGCACCACACTTATAGAAACAGGTGTAGACGTTAGAAACTGCAACACCCTTATAATAGAAAACGCCGATACAATGGGGCTTGCGCAATTGTATCAACTGCGAGGGCGCGTTGGCAGAAGCGGGCGCAAAGCCTATGCTTATTTCACGTTCCGCCGCGATAAAGTTTTAAGCGAAGTTGCCGCAAAACGCCTTAGCGCAATTAGGGAATTCACAAGCTTTGGCAGTGGTTTTAGAATAGCCATGAGAGATTTGCAAATTAGGGGCGCAGGTAATTTACTTGGGCAAAAACAGCACGGGCATATTGAGAGCGTTGGCTACGATATGTATGTTAAGCTTTTAAACAGTGCCATTGCCGCAGAGCGTGGCGAAGTGCCAAAAAAAGATAAAAGTGACTGCTTAATAGATATAAGCGTTAGCGCCTTTATACCCGATAACTACATAGAAGATACTAACGCGCGCATTGAAATATACAAGCTTATAGCGGCTGTGCAATCGCAAGAAGATGCCGACGAAGTGCAAAAAGAACTGTGCGACCGCTTTGGAAACCCGCCAAAAAGCACATTGAACTTAATTGAAATAAGCCTTGCACGCGTTTTAGGCGCAAAACTGGGCATGTATGAAATAACGCAAAGGGGCGATTTATTGCTGTTTTACACAGATAGCTTGAACGAGAGAATTGCCCGAAATATATTAAGGGGCATGCGCAATGAAAAGCGCAGAATTTTAGTTAATGCCTCAGCAAAACCGTATATTTCAGCGCAAATTATGTTAGCGGAAGAGCCTATGCAGGCAATGCTGTTTATGCTCACAGCCATGCAGGATTATTTTTCAGAAAATTGATTTTACACAGAATATTAAAAACAAATAAGTGCATAATATTAGCAAAAGCAACATAGAAATTTCGCACAAAATAGCCATTTTTTAGCTTTTGTGCGTTAAAAGGAGATTATTATGCACGATAATACAATTGAACTTTTAAACGAAGTTAGCAAAAACACAGAAATGGGAAAAAACACAGTGCGCCGCCTTTTACAGCTTACTAAAGACGAGGAAATGCGCCGCCATTTGCAAAGGCAACTCGCAACTTACGAGGATATCTCTAACCGCTCACATGCTATGCTTGGCGGCATGGGCGCTTTGCCGAAAGAGCAAAGCCCTATGGCAAAATTTAGCGCTGACATGGGTATTAAAATGAAAACCATTACAGATAAATCGCCAAAAAATATGGCAAGAATGCTTATAAAAGGTAGCGATATGGGCACAAAAGACATGGAGAGCGCACTATCTAACGTGAATCAAAGCAACACAAATATTGGCGCAATTGCCCTTGCCCAAAAATTAGAGCAAGCTGAAAACGAATATAAATCGGAGCTGTCTAATTTTTTATAGGCGTTAAATAATAAAGCACTCTCAAATATAAACTTTACGAAGATAAATAAAGTTAAACGCCTTTACTCTTTAGCAGCAATTAGAACAATGCAACCGTGAGCGTATTTCATTATTACTGTTAGCGAGCGATTGTGATTGTTCTTTGCTTGCGGCTACAAGCCGTAATTGTTGGGGTTAGGGGCGGCACTCGCTAAGTGCCGCCTATCAGCGGCACTATCTCTAAAAAACATCATCCACTATGCTCTAAATGACAAGAGAGGAAAACCCAAAAACACTATGATAGTTGAAATACGCGACGATTTCGATTTAGAAAAAATTTATAATAGCGGCCAATGCTTTAGAATTACAAAGTTTGAAAACGGCATTTACAGGTTTATTACAGGGGATAATATTTTACATATAAAGTGCCTTGAGCCAGGCGTTTTTGAAATTGACAGCCCAAAAACTTGGAAAACCGTTTGGCACAATTATTTCGATTTAGATAGAAATTATGCCGCTATAGCAAAACAAATTTTAAAAGAGCACGATAAGCTAAAACAAATGGCGCACATTGGCAAAGGCGTTAGAATTGTGCGCCAAGAGCCTTTTGAAATGCTTATCACCTTTATTATTTCACAGCGAAAAAGCATACCTGCAATTAAAACTTCCATTGAGCGGCTTTGCAATTTATGCGGTGAAATAATAGAGTTGCCAAGCACTGAACTTTACATAAAAAGCCAAAAAGCAATCGAGTGTGACGCTAAAGCACAAACTGATAAAAGCGAAAGTGAAGTTTATAAGTTCCCAAGTGCAAAAAGCATTGCGGCGCTTAGCTATGAAGAACTTGCCTTGTGCGGCCTTGGTTATAGGGTTCCTTATATCGCAAATGCCGCAAGGGTTGTTAGCGAAAACGAAAATATTTTAAAACAGCTTTATAATTTACCCGATGCACAGCTTTTAGAAAGCTTAATGGCGTTTAAGGGCGTGGGCGCTAAAGTTGCAAATTGCATAAGCCTTTTTGCTTATAACCGCGTTAATTGCGCGCCTATTGACGTTTGGATTGCACGCATCATTGAAAAAGATTTTAAAGGCGAAAATATATTTGAACAATATGAAAGCAACGCCGGAATTTACCAGCAATTTATGTTTTACTATGCTATGCAGTCGAAATAAAAAGCGTTACACTCTTAGCTAAAAAAGGGCTGTGGCACAATAACTTTTTAAAAACATTGCATAAAAAATCACTTGAAATAAGCTATTAAAGCTTTGTTTCAAGTGATTTTTCTAATTTATTACAATGCTAATTTATAAACCCGCCGTGACATTTTCATATCGCCACAGCCGCTTTTAAATATTAATAAAATCAACACTAAAAATGCTCAGCACTTTTTATTTTGTAAGCTCGTCTAAAGTCATTTCATAACAAGGCAGCATATGTTTTAAAAAATAATCTGCTTCAGGGCATTTCATTTCTTTAAGTGCCGTTAATTGCGCTTTTTTAGCGCCCCCAAATTCCGCGTTGCCCGCTTGCTGTTCCTCTATGCATTTTATAAGCGCGCTAAGCCTATCGGCGGCTTTCAAAATTTGCTTTTCCTTTTGCGTTAGTATATCGCCATGCATATAGCCGCTCAGCTCTTCTTTTAATTCCTCCGGCAGTAAATTGCATAAATCTGCGGCGGCATCTTGCTCTAACATTTTATACTCTTTACGCAATTTTTCGCGCTTATACTTAACGGGCGTTGGCATATCGCCTGTTATAATTTCGCTGGCGTCGTGGTATAAAGCAGTAACCGCTACTTTTTGCGCATCAATATTCTCGCCGTTAATTTTATTAGCTATAAGGCATAAAGTGTGCGCTATAACGCTAACTTCTGCTGTGTGCTCGCTAAGCGTTTCACAGCGCGATGTTCTCATTAAACCCCAGCGTGTTATGTATTTCATGCGCGATATCATCGCATTAAAAGCATATAATTTCATTAAGCTCTCCTATTAGTTTTCTGCGCTATTTTTTACTAAACCCTGTTCTTATTAAGCTGCTTTAATTTCTATCTGCTCATTTCGCTTTTTTCGCCTTCGCCCGAATGGTCTTTTATTATATTCATAACCTCGGTTAAATCACTAACGGGCAAATCTCCGGGCACTGTGTTTTTTAATGCCGAAGTCGCATTGCCATATATCATAGCCTGTTTTGGCTCGCCATATTTCAACAGCCCGAAAAGCGCCCCTGCAACATAAGCGTCGCCACTGCCAATTCTGTCTATAACATCAATATCTTTATAGGCAGGCTGCGTAAAATATGTATCTGTTTTTGCGCAATATACCATAGATGTGAAATTATGCTTTCTGGGGCTGATAACTTGCCTTTGCGTTGTGGCAATAATTAAAGGGCCGTATTCATCGCTAAAGCTCTTTTGTATTTGTTTAAGCTCACCTGTTTTTTCAAACATTCTGCGGCTTGTTTCTTCGCTTATAAACAAAATATCTACATAAGGCAAAAGTGTTTGTATTGTAGCCTTTGCCTCTTGCTCGCTCCATAAATTAGCGCGGTAGTTTACATCAAAAGATATTTGCGCGCCGCCCTCTTTAAAGCGCTTAACAAGCTGAATAGCACACTGCCTTGTGTGCTCGCTAAGGGCAAGAGTTATGCCGCTAACATGAAATATTTTTGTGTTTGTATAAACATTCTGCGGTATTTTATCTATATCTATTTTATTAAAACTGCTGTTTTTTCTATCGTATACAATTTTGGGTTTGCGAGGCGCTGCGCCCATTTCATAAAAATATGTTCCAAGCCTCGCATCAGTGGAATCATCATATTGCAAGCAATCGTCGGAAACACCTGAAAAACGCACACGGTTTTTTATAAAAACGCCTAAATCGTTTTTTGGTAACATGCTAATTATGCCCGTGCGCATTCCCAAAAGGGCAACGCCGCCTGCAACATTAAGCTCTGCGCCGCCCGCACGCTTTTCAAACACGTCACTGTCGGTAAAACGAAAATGCCTTGGCGGCGAAAGCCTTAGCATAACCTCGCCAAAACTTAGTAAATCAAATTTGCTTTTATCCATAATTCCCTCCTTTTTTCATTATAATAACACGCCTACAAAATAATTTAAAGCTTTTTTTAAAACAACTATTAATATTGTGAAAATTATGGTATAATTCAACTAATAATGTAAAAATAGCCAAGGTGCGTGTTTTTGCTTGTTTTTAGCGAGGATAAATGCAAATACAGCACATGTTTTTTCACATTTAAAAAACTATAATTATAACGGAGAGAAAGATGGATTATTACAAACTATCGCTTGAACTTCACGAAGAAAACAAAGGCAAACTTGAAATAAAAAGCAAGGTTAGCGTTAAAACAAAGGCAGATTTAAGCACAGCTTACACGCCCGGCGTTGCCGCACCTTGCAAAGAGATAGCAAAACATAAAGAACTTGCCTATAAATATACAAGTAAGTGCAACACAGTTGCCGTTGTAACCGACGGCAGTGCTGTGTTAGGCCTTGGCAATATAGGCCCCCTTGCGGCGCTTCCTGTAATGGAGGGCAAAGCTGTTCTGTTTAAGGAATTTGCAGGCGTAGACGCTGTGCCAATTTGCCTTGACACGCAAGACACAGATGAGCTTGTTAAAACAATAATTGCGCTTGCGCCATCTTTTGGCGGCATTAATTTAGAAGATATAAGCGCACCGAGATGTTTTGAAATAGAAGAGCGTGTGCAAAATGCGCTGGATATACCTGTTTTCCACGACGACCAACACGGAACGGCAATTGTTGTTAGCGCCGCTTTGATTAATGCGGCAAAAATAATTAATAAGCCGCTAAACACGTTAAAAGCTGTTGTGAACGGCGCAGGCAGTGCGGGTAGTGCTATTGTGCAAATGCTAAAAGCTTTAGGCATAAGCGACATTATAGTTTGCGATAAAGATGGCATACTTTGCAAGAAAGATTTAAGCGGCTTAAACCACGCAATGCAAGGCCTTGCAAACAGCACTAATCACAACGATTTACAAGGTGATTTAAGCGTTGCAATGAAAGGCGCCGATGTGGTTATTGGCGTTTCTGCGCCGGGCGTTATAACAAAAGAAATGGTTAGCACAATGGCGAGAGATGCTATTGTTCTTGCAATGGCAAACCCCGAGCCTGAAATTATGCCAAGCGAGGCACTTTTAGGCGGCGCAAGAATTGTTGGCACAGGCAGAAGCGATTTTAATAACCAAATTAACAATGTGCTTGCGTTCCCCGGTATATTCAAAGGCGCATTAAAAGCAAGGGCAAACCGCATAACAAAAGAAATGCGGCTTGCGGCGGCTTTTGCAATTGCAAATTGTGTTAAATCAGAGCTTTTAAAAGAAGAATATATTGTGCCCGACGCCTTTGATGAAAACGTTGCAAATGCCGTTGCACAGGCTGTTGAAAAAGCGCATATTGATGCACAAAAATAATGGCAACTTACTAAATATCTAAACCTAAAAGGGAGCACAATGAACGATAAAACAACCCAGCGCTTTTTAGCGCTTAGAAAAAAATACATAGAAAACCAATATGCACGCCTTAACGATATGCAAAAAGAAGCCGTTTACAATATTGAGGGGCCACTTTTAATTTTAGCGGGTGCCGGCAGCGGCAAAACAACCGTGCTTGTTAACCGTGTGGCCAATATGGTGCGTTTTGGCAATGCCGCCAAAGCGCAAAGCGTTAACTTTAGCGTTAGCGAAGCCGATTGTAAGGAGCTTGAAGCTTTAATTCAAAACGGTGGCAAACCCCACATAGATTTAGCCATTAAGCTAAAGCACAACGCTGTTCGCCCTTATAATATTTTGGCCATAACTTTTACAAACAAAGCGGCAAAAGAGCTGAAAGAGCGCCTTTTCAAAATGCTTAGCGACGTTGACGAAGTTGATGCAAACGATATAAATGCTTCAACATTTCACTCGGCTTGTGTTCGCATTTTAAAGCGCCATGCAGAAGTTTTAGGGTTCCCGAAAGCTTTTACCATCTACGACACAGACGATGCCAAGCGAACATTAAAAGAAATTTATAAAAAACTGCAAATAGACGATAAATTTTTGCCTATAAAAAGCGCAATGGGCGCAATATCCTCTTTGAAAGATAAAATGATAGGCCCAAGCGAAGCGCTTACCAATGCGCAAAACAATGTTAAACATGCGCTAATTGCTAAAATTTATAGCGAGTATGCCAAAAGCTTAAAAGCGCTTGGCGCAATGGATTTTGACGATTTAATTTTCAACACCGTTAAGCTTTTAAGTGAAAATGATGATATCCTAAGCTATTACCAAAATTTATATAAATATATTTTGGTAGATGAATATCAAGATACCAGCATTGCGCAATTCATGCTTGTGGATTTACTTGCAAAAGCACACCATAATATTTGTGTTGTGGGCGATGACGACCAAAGCATATATAAATTCAGGGGCGCAACAATAGAGAATATTTTGCAATTTGAACAGCATTTCCCCAAAGCTAAAGCAATTCGCCTTGAAGAGAATTACCGCTCGAGCTTAAACATATTAAACGCGGCAAACTCTGTAATAAAAAACAATATAACGCGCAAAGGCAAAACCCTTTGGACAAGCAAAGGCGAGGGCGAGAAAATTAACCACTTTTATGCGCTTGACGAGCGCGACGAAGCGGCACATATAGCTGAAATAATAGGGCAAAATATTAAACAGGGCGCAAAGCTATCGCACCATGCGGTTTTATATAGAATGAACGCGCAATCGCAGCCTGTGGAAACTTATTTTGCACGCTCGGGCATACCGCACAAAGTTTTTAGCGGCCAGCGCTTTTATAACCGCAAGGAAATAAAAGATATTCACGCTTATATGCAAATTGTTTTAAACCGCAAAGACGATGGGCATTTAAAGCGCATTATAAACGAGCCTGCGCGTAAAATTGGAACAACCAGCGTAGAGGCAATTAATGAGCTTGCAAGCCTTGAGGGCAAAAGCATGCTTGATATTTGCGAAAACATAAGAAGTTACCCGAGCATGAGCAGAGCCGCTGCACATATAGAGAGCTTTTATAAAATATATGACAGTTTATGCGAGGCGGCAAACAGTTTACCGCTGGATTTATTTGCCACTAAAGTTTTCGAGCTAACAGGCTATAAGCAAATGCTTGAAAAAGAGGGCGAAGAGGGTAAAACACGCCTTGAAAACATAGGGCAGTTAATATCCTCTATTAAAGTTTATTGCGACGAGCGTGCGAGCGGCGCAAACCTTGAAGAATATATAGAAGAAGTTGCTTTAATTTCCGAATTGGACTCATTTGATGAAAACGCAGATTTCGTTTCACTTATGACAATGCACACGGCAAAAGGGCTTGAATTCCCTTATGTGTTTATTGTGGGCATGGAAGAGAGCATTTTCCCAAGCGAGCAATGCCGCTTTGATGAAAAAGAGCTTGAAGAGGAAAGGCGTCTTTGCTATGTGGGCTTAACGCGCGCAAAAAAAGCGCTTCACCTTTCAAGCGCAAGCACAAGGGTTGTTTTTGGGCAAACACAGCGCAACCGTTTATCGCGCTTTTTAAGTGAAATAGACGAGAGCCTTTTGGATAATACACAAAGTGACGCAATTGCAAAGCACAATGCCTATGCCGCTGAAAGCAGGCAATTTGGCGAAAGGCGCACAGGCTTTGGCGCAGAGCGTGCCAGTTTTAACGGCGAGCGCAATTCAGGCTCTTTTGGCGGTGCAAGTGGCGGCTTTGGAAAAAGCTCTTTTGGCAGTGGCAATGGCGGCGGCGGTTTTAACGGTGGCTTTGGCGGCGGAACAATAAGCGCCAAAGGCAATGCTACAAGTTCAAATTTCTCAGGAGGCTTTGGCGGCGGCAGTTTAAACGGAGGCTTTAATGCTAAAACGTCCTCTGTGCAAAGCGCTGCAAAAACCGAGGGCAATACAGCAAGTTTTAAAGCAGGCGATAAAGTAGAGCACAAAGTTTTTGGCAAAGGTATTGTGCAAAAAGTTACACCCGTTGCAGGCGATTTTATTGTTGAAATTAAATTTGAAGGTGTAGGCGTAAAAAAAACCATGGCAAATTACGCACCGCTAAAATTAGTTGATTGATTTGTTTATTATGCTTTTATTAGCGACTGCTTCTTTTCAGCGTGAAAAGTAGCAAAAGCGAAAGCTTTTTGTAATATTTAGGCTTGGCTTTTGTTTTTCTTTTTGCAAGGTTTGTGCTTTAGTTTTTTGTTTGCTGTGCTTTTTAAGTTTAATTAGTCGTTTTACTTTTCAGCGTGAAAAGTAACAAAAGCCGCTGGCTTTCCTTGTAATATTTGGGCTTGGCTTTTGTTTTTTCTTTTTGCAAAGCTTT
>CAYJPD010000033.1:0-19189 GCA_964371975.1 uncultured Bacteroides sp. | reverse complement strand
AACATAATCCGAACCAAGCCCGACAGATAATCCCTGTCGGTGATGGGTTCGGATTGTTGCTTTTTATAGAAGAAAAATTCTTTCCTAATGGTAGAGCAATAAAACCGACTTCAAAACCGAGAGGTCCACGAAAGAAGAAAACTAATATTTAGGAGGATTTTAATATGAAAAACATTATTTCTTGCGAATTTAACATTGACACAGCTTGTGTTGAATTGAAATTCATTGACGGCACGCTTATTTCCATTGATTGTACAGCAGTTGAAAATGAAGTTGCAGACAATCGCTTTCAGCGTTCGGAGCTTGATTATCTCGTTTATAATGACCCTATTGCTTATGCTGATTTAATCTTAAGCGGTGACCCAGTGAAATATCTTAAAGCTATTACCATTAGCAAACCTTACGAAAATTAAATTACCTATAAACTCACAAAAGGCGAGAGTATTATAATGATACTCTTGCCTTTACTATGTCCACTTATTGTGATCTCACCGAATGGCATCCTTCCCTTGTGAAAAATCGACTGCAAGCAATTGAGGCTGTAATCATACAAAATAAATTAATTCCGATTTTTGTTATACGAGAACAAAGAAGCACATCGAAATGGTGCCCAATGAAGATTAACTAGATATAGTTATTTCGGTTATAATCTCTGGTAGGTCAGGAGCTGCAAAGTTAACAGTTTCTATAGACACATCTTGTATTGCGCTTCAACAACTCTGTTATATATTTGTAATTTGTTTCTTGTTTGTTTTTATTGAAACTTGTCAAAAATACTGTTAAAATTAGTTTATTATATTTAAAACAATATAAAGAGTTAGGGAAAAAGCTTTGGGAGGTTTAATATGCCGGAAGTATTTACAGACACTTTTAAAGAGGCTATCGTTAGTTCATTTTTTAATGGAGCTTTTACAGTTTTCAAAATTATGGCACCTTACTTTTTAATTGCAATAGTTTTACGAATTATATATGCAAACATAGGTAGAATAATAAACTTTTTCCGCAATCTTTTTTCTGCAAATAAAAAATGAATGTTAGCAACTATTAAGTAATTGATATAAAAAAACATACTGTTAGGGAACATCAATCTATGACTATAAAAAAAGTTGATATAAAAGAGAACAGGTTGCTTGAGCTTGATGAACAACTGTTGTCTATCATGCTTAAAGACCGAACAACTAAAAAGAATTTAATTTGGGCAACGGATAACTACAGAAAAAAGGGCTCGGCTTATTATTTTGAAAACTACATAACGTCAAAGTTAATAACGGGTTATAACGGAAATGTTATAAAGCCACGAGTAGAAAAAAGCAAGCGAGAGCAACAAATTCGTGTGCGAGATAAAGCCGAGGTTTTTACGCCGTCTTGGGTTTGCAACGCTCAAAACAACTTGATTGATAACGCTTGGTTTGGAAAAGAAAATCTTTTTAATAAAGAAATTGAAAAAGGATGGGCAGCTAATCAAGAGAAAATTATATTTCCTATTAACAACAAAACATGGCAAGACTACGTTAGATCAATAAGAATGGAGATTTCTTGCGGAGAAGCCCCATACATAACAAGCAGATACGACACAGTAAGCGGAGAATATATCGAAGTTTATGACAGGATTGGATTTTTAGATCGAAAACTGCGCATTGTGAATGAAAATGTTGAAGATATCGAGCAATGGTTATTCTGGGCTAAACAGGCGGTTAAAGCGTGCTATGGCTACGAATGGCAAGGCGACAACGTTCTTTTGGCGAGGGAGAACTTGCTTTATACAGTTTTGGAACACTTTGAATACAAGTTTAACAAACAACCGGATATAACCGAAATTGTTGAATTTGCCGAAATAATAGTTTGGAACATCTGGCAGATGGACGGTTTGAAATGCGTAGTTCCAAACAGTTGTCAAAAAGAAACTTATATAGACTATTCTTTTTTTGGGGAAACGGAAATTACAACAAATTGTGTTGGTTGCAAAAAAAACGAAATCAAACAACATAACGGAATTTATTGCAAGATTAAAGATTGGGAAAAAGATAAAACAATTAGATTTATAGACCTGATGAAGTGAGGGAAAAATCATGGAACAGTTTAAGGCTACTGATAGTTATAAATTAATATATGTTATCAGAATAAATTCCCCGAGCCATTTGGGGCTTGTTAAAGTCGGAGAAGCAACTATTAAAACAGATAAGCCTATAGATAATCTTTTTCCAAACTGTTCTTTGCTCAACAAAGTGGCACATGAGCGTATTAAAACGTATACAAACACAGCCGGAATAGAATACGAACTTTTACATACCGAACTTGCCGTGAGATACGAAACAAACGACACAAACGAAACATTACTTAAGGCTTTTAGCGATAAAAACGTCCATAAAGTTTTGCAAAATTCCGGAATTGAAAAAGTTATCATCGGAGATACTACCGGAGCCGAATGGTTTAGAACCGACGTAACAACAGCAAAAGATGCAATTGCGGCAGCTAAGGGCAACAAAAAATTCCTAAATAAAAGCACTGTTGGCGATACCTTTGATCCGATAATATTTAGACCGGAACAAAAAGAAGCTATCGAAAAAACAAAGAAAGTTTTTAAGCAAGGCAACCGAATGCTTTGGAACGCAAAAATGCGTTTTGGAAAAACCCTTTCGACGTTACAGATAGTAAAAGATCTGAACTTTAAACGAACGATTATTGTTACACACAGACCTGTTGTAAACGATGGTTGGTATAATGACTTTAAAAAGATTTTTTATAACACAGATGAATTTGCGTTTGGCTCAAAGGCAAGAAACATAACGATACAAGACCTTGAAGATAGTTGTAAAAACTATGTTTACTTTGCATCGGTTCAAGATTTAAGAGGTTCTGATAAAGTTGGCGGAAAGTTTGATAAAAACGACGATATTTTCAAAGTTAATTGGGATTTTGTTGTGGTGGACGAAGCCCACGAGGGGACAAAAACTGCGCTTGGCGAAAACGTGGTAGCCGAGCTTGTTAAAGATGAAAATGGATTTAAAACAAAGTTTCTTGCTCTTTCCGGAACACCGTTTAACATTGTGCACGAGTATAATGAAGACGAGCTTTATACTTGGGACTATGTAATGGAACAAAAGGCAAAAAGAGATTGGACTTTGCAAAACTTTGGAGACGGGAACCCATATGAAGAACTCCCGACATTAAACATCTATACTTATAACTTAGGAAAGCTAATCGGAGGTTCAAACTATGTTGAAGTTGAAGACAAAGCTTTTAATTTCAGAGAATTTTTCAGAACATGGACAGGCAATACCTCTATAGACCACAAGCCTTTGCCGCAAGACAAAAATATCGGAGATTTTGTCCACGAACAAGATATAGTAAGCTTTTTAAACCTTATAACAAAAGCCGACGAGAATACAAACTATCCTTATGCAAACGAACAGTTCAGAGAATTTTTTAACCATACTCTATGGATGGTTCCGGGGGTTAAAGAAGCGAAGGCTTTAAAAGAAGTTATGCTAAAACACAGGGTTTTTGGTTGCGGCTTGTTTGATATTGTCAATGTAGCCGGAGACGGGGACAAAGAGGAAGAATCGAAAGAAGCTTTGACTTCGGTACAAAGGGCAATTTCCAAAGCTAGCAAAAACGAACGATATACGATAACTATTTCATGCGGTAAACTTACAACGGGGGTTACAATACCCGAATGGACCGCAGTTTTAATGTTGTCCGGATCTTATTCAACGTCGGCGGCAAACTATCTTCAAACTATTTTCAGGGTTCAATCCCCCGCAAACATAAACGGTAAAATCAAAGACAACTGTTATGTTTTTGATTTTGCGCCGGACAGAACGCTTAAAATGGTTGCCGACGCCGTAAATCTTTCGGCAAGAGCCGGAAAAACATCGGATAGCGACAGAATGGCTATGGGGGAATTTTTGAATTTCTGCCCCGTTATTTCTATCGACGGAACAAAAATGCAAAAATATGATGAGAATAAACTTTTGCAACAACTTAAAAGGGCGTATGCCGAGCGAGCTGTTAAAAGTGGTTTCGATGATACAAGCATATACAACGATATAGAGCTTTCTAAGCTAACCGAAAATGACTTGAAAAAATTTGAGGAATTACATAAATATGTAGGCTCAAGCAAAACCCAACCCAAAACCGATATGATAGACGTTAACAAAACCGGTTTGACAAACGAAGAATATGAGGAGCTTGAAAACTCTAAAAAGAAACCGCCGAAACAACGTTCGATAGAAGAACAAAAGCGATTAGACGAGCTAAAAGAAAAACAGAGCAACAGGGCAAAAGCGATTTCAAACCTACGGGCGCTTTCTATAAGAATACCTCTTTTAATATACGGCGCTGATGTAGATTTTGATGATGACATTTCTGCCGAAAAGCTTGTCGATTTGGTAGACGATATTTCGTGGCAAGAGTTCATGCCCTCGAAAATTACAAAAGAGATGTTCAAAGATTTTATAAAGTATTACGACACCGATGTTTTTATCGCCGCAGGGCGAAGAATAAAAAGCATTGTAAAATCTGCCGACGGACTTTCGCCAACCGAGCGAGTTTATAAAATAACAGAGTTGTTTAAAGGGTTTAAAAACCCCGACAAAGAAACGGTATTAACCCCTTGGCGAGTTGTTAATATGCACATGAGCGACTGTTTGGGTGGCTATAGTTTTTACGACGAACAACACGAAAAGATTATAGACAACCCCCGCTTTGTCGATAGAGGACGAGTTACGAGCGATACCTTTGCAAACCCAAATTCAAGAATTCTTGAGATTAATTCCAAAACCGGCTTATACCCTCTTTATGTTGCATATAGCGTTTTTCGAGCAAAATGCAAAGATATAGATCAATTAAGCATAAACGAGCAAAACGAAATTTGGAACGACACTATAAAACAAAACCTTTTTATAATATGTAAGACGCCTATGGCGAAAGCGATTACAAAAAGAACGCTTGTCGGCTATAACGATATAAAGGTCAATTCGCATAGTTTTGATGATTTAATAAATATGTTGAAAAACAAACCCATTCAGTTTGCAGGCAAGGTAACTACCGCATCTTTTTGGGGATTGAAAGGAAACGAAAAAGTGAAATTTGATGCTATAGTTGGCAATCCGCCATATCAAGAAACAGGTGGCTCAGGCGGAACAAATGATTCGCCTGTTTATCAGTATTTTGCCTCTACTGCATATAAATTGAAGTCTGAATATATTGCTCTAATAATACCGTCCAGATGGTTTTCCGGTGGACGAGAAAATCTGCTTGCAGATTTTCGTAGGGATATGCTTGATAATCGAGGCGTAAGCAAATTATTCACTTTCACCGATTCTCATGATGTGTTCCCCGCAGTTGAGATTAAAGGTGGATTATGCTATTACCTATATGATAGACAACATGATGATGATTGCGAATATACAATAGTTCAAGATAATAAAAGACGAACTTCTACACGCAGACTGAACGATTTCGATGTGCTGATTAGAGAACCCATCCTTGCCGAGCTTATTAAAAAAGTTTCAGATGTTACTACAGAAACGGTGGATTCTATTATTTCGAGTGATACGCCATTTGGTATCCCGACCAATCCAAAAGACAGTAAAAAGAATCCGATTAGTGTATATGACGAACCTGACACTGAACACAATATAAAGCTTTTCTTTATCGAAAATGCAAAGCGAAAAGTGGGATATATCAAGCGTGATAATATTAAGAAAAATATTTCAGCAATTGATAAGGTGAAAGTGTTTATTCCTAAAGGTTACGGAGCAGGGGAAAGCTTTCCTCACCAAATTCTTGGTGTTCCCGAGCAGGCAGGAGAAAACTCTGTTTGCTCGCAATCCTATTTATACGCCGAATTCAATGGTGAGAGAGAAGCAGACAATTTCGCTTCTTATCAGAAAACTAAATTCTTCCGAGCACTTGTACTTGCAGTGAAAATCTCACAGGATGCTATGAGCAAAACTTACCGCTTCGTTCCCATGCAAGACTTTTCAAAACCATGGACAGACGAGGAGCTATATAAAAAATACAACCTAACACAAGAAGAAATCGACTTTATCGAAAGTATGATAAAGCCGATGGGGTAAGGAGAGCTATTATGAAAGCCAATAATGATTTAACTAATAGAATAAAAGAGCTTGTTCAAGAATTGCCGAGTTTAAAAAAAGAGGGCATATACTATTGCAACACATGGCTTATCGGACATTCAGAGTTGTTCATCGATTGGTGTGAAAGATTTTCAAATGAGTTAAGAAAACTACCACAACATGATCTAGTGGTAGATATAAGAAACTTTTTATCAAATGTGCGCTGGGGTTTTCCGGAAGATTTGAAGCATTTCAATACACTCAATTCAAAAGCAAAGGTTTTAATAGATGACCTTGATGAAATAATTAGCACAGAGAACAATGGCAATTCACCGAACACAGTCAACGAGAATAATACAACTACTAATATTGGTGGAAACACTATATCGGGGGATCACAACACCACTTTCATAATAACTGAGAACCCAAAACCCCAAAAGCCCAAAGGCTTTTGGGAAAGGGTGTTGCAAGACGTTTCTGTTAAAGTTATAGTGGCGGTTTTAACAGCTATTGCAGCCGCTGTAATTGGTTTATTTAATTTAAATCTAAACAACGACAATATTGAAACGCCAGTATCTTCCGACACCGCTTCCGAACAAGAAAGCGAGAATGGTTCAAACGGCGAGGACATTCTTGAAAATAGTCAAGACAACGAACAAGCGAACGGAGAGAACGAGACGCCTGTAGAGATCGAAAACGAGATAAAAGATGAGGCGACGGTAGATAGCGGTTCAGTTAAAATAATGCTGAAATTGGAAAAAGAAACAGCTTATCTCGAAGAAAGAATTAATATCTTTGTAAATGCTTCCGAAACAATCGAAAGCGCCACAATATCTAGTAAATCGGAAACTGAACCATTCGGTCCTTTCAGTATGCACCCCACAAACGACAACACCAGTTTTGGCTTTGTTTCTCAATTTACTGAACCCGGCACTCATACTGTCACGGTGGAAGTTGTTGTAGCGAGCGGAGAAACAATTAGCATTTCCGATACCATAGAGGTTTTAAATATTATAGTTCCTAACGAACAAGAGGATATACCGGGTATCATTATAGTTGGTTAAAACCTTTTATAAAGCACATACCAAACTTTAGTATCTAGATTTGTGCGTATTAGTTTATTAGATTATCGAGAATAGTCATGGTTAATTAAACACACCAGTATTTTTACTCGGCAAATTTCTACATAAAGCAACAATAAAATACATTCAAAAGAAATTTTATTTTATTAAAAAATGTGTTATCTTTTGAGATAAACAAGATTGTTTGTAACAATTTGTTTTATTTTAAAATTTTTTTGGAGGTTGGCTATGCGATACAATTTATCTGAACTACCTATAAATACAAAGCTAATATGCAAATCTGGAGAAAATATTACGATAACCGGCGAACCAATTGGATTTGGAGGCACAAGTATAGTCTACCCTGCTATCAAAGATAACAGTTGTCTAAAGTTGGCAGTAAAAGAATTTACAGATATAAACAATAACTCTTTGGCAAAAATAAATAAAGAAATGAAAATAAGCATAGAACTTTATAATTCTTCGCATCAAGTCATACCGATTAGAGAAATATTAAACTTAAAAAAAATAACCTTTCCATCAAAAAATAAAACTGCCAAGCACAAGAAAAATAAATTTGGAATTTCCGACTCGTTAAAAGATAAATCCATATCTTTATATGAATTAAAACAAATATGTTCGGAAGAAAGCGAAAATAAGAATAGTCGTTCTGTGAAAACAGGAGGACTACCCAAACTATATACTTCAGCACAAATACTGCTTGAGGTGTTATATATATTAAAATTTATTCATGAGAAAGAATACATACATGGAGACATTAATTTAAAAAACATCTTTTTTTCAAGTTATGATTTGGAAAACGGAAATGTTGGAACAGCTCTCGCAATTGATTTTGGTTGCTCATACAAATTGAATAGTGATGGTTTTACAGAAGTGTTAAAAGATGAAAATTTATTTAGCACCCCCGGATTTACACCGCCGGAACTTATTGAGCGGACAGAAGAAGTGAAACTCTCCAGATCTTCCGATATTTATTCAGCAGGTAGAATATTTTTGTTCTTACTAAAAGGAACTGACTATGTAAGTAATTTAGGGATAGATAGAGTTCACAGTGAACAAAGCTTGAAAACACTTATTCCTTTAGATTGCGCTAGAATTAATTGTAGTAAACCAGCAATGGAAAAAACAAACAATATACTTATTAAATCGTTACAAGATGAACCGGCCAATAGATATTCGGATGTCAATTTGATGATTAATGATCTGTGCGAATTAATTAATTTTATAGAAGTTTATGATTCGTTGAAAATAATTAAATACAATATAAATGCCGACTTTGTTAACAACGTTACAACTATGGACAAATTGAAAGAAAAAGTTTGTGAAGCAAACTCTCCTGTTTTTTTAACAGGGTTTGCCGGACTCGGAAAGACAACTCTAGTTAAAAAATTTGCTCAAGATTATCAGAAAGATTCTATCGGAAATGTTTATTTCGCTACTTATACTAAATCGATGTTACATACTATAGCAAAAAATCTTACAATTTTTTGCGAAAGCAAGCAAAAAGAAATATTAGAAAAAAATGACAAGGAAGCATTTGAAGAAGTGTTTCAAGCGCTGGAGCAGCTTAAAGCCAACGACATAATAGTAATTGACAATTTTGACACAGGTAAAAATAATGAATTTAAAACTTTTGATGCTATGCAGAACGATCCATATTTTTTAAAAATAAAATATAATCTAGAAACAAAGTTAATCATAACAACACGTATGCAAATAAGTGCTGAACAAAATGTTGTAGAAATAGAAAAACTAAGTGAAGCTGATTTGTTAACTTTAATGAAAAAGTATTATTTAAAATGGCCTTCGATTTATAATGCCGAAAGTGATTTAAATAATGATTTATATCTAATCATTGACAAAATAGAGCAACATACATTAACAGCAAAACTAATTGCTTTAACTTTACAAAACATGAACACCTTAACACCAAAAAAAATATTAAATAAGATTTATGAGGTTTTAAGGGGAGATTCTAAAGAAGTCACTTTATCAGAAATCAGTATGGAAGTAAAGGGACAACAAGAAAGAAAAAAATTAGATGAATTTATTTCAATGCTTTTTGATATAAGCGATTTAAATTCAAATGAAATTAGTGTTTTAATATTATCAGAATTAATGCCTAAGTATGGAATGGATTATGGTTTGTTTTTAAGCGGTGTTGGGACTGATTTGGAAAAAGATTTACGCTCCTTGATACAAAAAGGATGGATAGAGCATGATGAGATAAATGACATATTAACAATACATACGTTAATTTCAAATTTAATAAAAAAGCAAAATGAATTTAAATATAATGATATTAATAAATTTTTAACTAATTTATACAACGTAAGTGGATTAGAAGAAAAAAATCATGAAAAATGGCATTGGTATCCTCAAATTGAAGCCAGCTATTCAATTGGAATTAGTATTTTCGAAGATTTTAAAAATACTGCCGAAGAAGCAAAGTTATGTGACTGGTATGCTAACTATTCAAGAATTCTTGACATGGCGGGAGATGTAAGCAGCGGCAAGGAATTTATCGAACTTGCAATTAAATTACAGGAAGAGTTTTTTAAAGAAGATTATGAAAAGAAAGCACGTTATAAAAGCTTTTTAGGTCACTCTTATGGTACATTAGGTGATCATAAAAATTCTTTAAAATATAAAGAAGAATCACTGCAAATAAAGCTAGAATATTTAAACAATGTCAGCAATTTAGATTCAATCTGCACCTCATATAGTGAGGTAGGTTTCACTTGCGGAAAAATAGGCCAAATTAACAAAGACAAAACTTATTTGGAAAAAGCACTTCAAAATAAAGTTAAAGCATTAGAACTAACAAAACAAATGTATGATGCTGAAAAAAACAATGAAAATACAGTAAAGCTTGCCAAAAGATATGATGATGTTGGTTATTTTTACAATTTGCTTGATAAAAACGTCGAAGCGCTTGAAGCAATAAATAACGGATATGAGCTGAAGAAAGAAATATGTCGTGGAGATGCGAATAAAACTATTCTTGAAGCAACTTACTTTAACAGAGCTAAAATTAATTCTTCTTTAAATTTATTAGACGAAGCATTAAGCGATATGAAGCTATGCTTAGATTTGCGCAAAGAAAGAATTATAACAGGAAATAAAACATTACTTGGCACAACATATAAAGAATTGGGGATTATTTATGGAAAAATGGGGCTAAATGAAGCTGCTTTTGAAAATCTAAAAATGGCAAAAGAAATATATGAAAGTGTTAAAGATTGTGACAAAAATCGAATTAAAGAAGTAGAAAACATTTTGAAAGAAATGGAAACAGAATCAAATTAGTTGCCAAATATTTCAACTCATGAATAGTGTGAATTTTGTTATTTTGCTAAAAGCCGTTATTAAAACGATATTTTGTTGATTTCTAAAAATTTAATAATTTTTTCTTTGAACAAATCCATTTTTGCTATAAACTTAATCTCTTGATTCGGTTTTAAAGCTTGAACTATTTCACAGATTGATATAAAAACAATAAGCTTGTCAAAATTCACACTATTCATTTCGTTCATGTTTTCGAATAATTCTATAATTTTTTTATCATTCCCATGAAAAAAATGAGATGCTAAACATTCAAATTCTAAACCTTTATTATGTTTATTTATATTATTTATTCGATGAACATTACTTAACTCAACGAAAAAATTTTGGCGAGCTTTTTTATCAATCGAAATGTTATCATTAACCCAAAAGCAAGTAAAACATATTAATGAAGCTAAAGCATTTGCTTCTCTTTTTGTTGCAAAATTCATCAATTCATTAGCTATTCTAAGTGACTCAATATATATGTCATTAATACTACATGATGGTTTAATTTTTAATATGTTAACCAAAATTTTGTTGCAGTTTTCTTGTACTTGTGTATACAACACTTGGTCAGTTAGAAACATTGACTCAATACGATATTCAAGCCCACAAAGCAATTCTGATAATTTTGAAATAAAATTTGGATTCCTTCCACAATTTGAATTTTTGAAATTATCTACCATAAACCCACCTTAAGCTTTTTTATAGTATACGCAATAATTTCCATTAAAATCTCAAAAAATTTATAAATCAGGAGAGTGAATTATTATGATGTTATCTTTAACTAGCAGAGTGTCTGCAGATATTGTTGGTCGTTGGTCTAAGTATGTTTACATAGAAACAAATTTAACTGAAGAAATTTTAAATATTATAAATGAAATAGAAAAGTTAGAAACAGATTCTGATAAAGAGTCTTTATATGTTGATAAAGAAGATAAGATGCAAATATTACAACAAAACTTTGAGCAACTTAAGACTTTGTTATCTGATAAAAATACAATCGCAGATTTTAGTTTTATTTTTAGAAGATGGTTACAAAAAAAATATAAATATCTTTTTTCAGAGAGTTTTGATGGTGAGTTCGCTCAAGATTTAAGATATGAAAATAATATTAAATGGAGTGAGAACGTTAACCGAGAAATCGCAAGTAGGTTAGCAGATATATTAAAGAGTAATTTAATAAATAAAGAGTTAATATTTAAATTTTTAAATGGAAGCAAAGTTCCAACAAGGGAGCAAATTTTTGAAATTGCTATTACATTAAAAATTCCTCGAAAAATTGTATGTAGTCTTTTGTTTTCTGTAGACTATGATATTATAAATGTTAGAAACATGCCGGAGTTTGTTTATTATTTTTGTATTTTAGTTAACTCAAAGAAAACAAAACAGTTTATTTCGTATTCAGAAGCAAATAAAATAATTTCTTCTGTAAAAGAAAAAGTTGATAAGGCACGCAAATCATCAATTATGCCTACTATTGGAGAAACTTCAAAGCTAAAAAATGAGATAAAAAGCATTGCGAAAAATTCAAAATTGTCAACCCGCAAAAAGAAAAAGATATTAAAAACGTTTATAGTAACTGCTGCTAATGAATTTAGATATTTTAGTGTAACTAATTCTTATGCATTGCATAGCCTTTTAGTGTGCTTAAAAAAATTGGATGCTTTTGAAAAATATAATTTCATTTTAGGTGAATACAGCTTATATAAATCTGCATGTACTGTTTCTTCACACTCCACCAATGTTGATTTTAAATTATCGGACATTAGTTCCAATACAAATCCGATCAATATTCACAAAATTGATAATCTCTTTTCTTCAGAAAAGCTTAGTAATGAAATTGTCGCAACACTAAGCGGTTGCGGTCCACTGAAACGCAATAATGTTGTAATATTAACCTATGTTCTATTTGTAGAATTGTTATGTGTGAAAATAGGCAATCAGCGGCATCTATGTGGAGGTGACATTATAGAGGACATTGCTAACTTGCTGGTTGAATGCAATAAAGGTGAAGCAGCACAAAGCTTTGACAACTACTTAATTAAAGAAATTAACAAGATTATAAATTTACTAAATGAAACAAGTTATAATCTATTAAGCGAAGCACTAAAATGCGGATTTGATATAAAAATATTAGAAGCAGTTAACGGAGTTTTGTCTTCATTAGGCTTCCCTAATCTTTATACTCCGGATATTTTAGACAGGTTGATTATATTAAGTCTAAAATCGGGCTACCCAGATATTTTCATTAAATTATTAGTTAGCGAAGATATATCAAATTTGAATTAAATAGTTTTTTTAGCAAAATATTTAATTTAAAACTACTAAGGAGCTTTATTTATGACACATTGCGGAACTAAAACATTGCATACAGAAAATTTAATATTGAGAAAGTTTAAATATGAAGACGATCAGGATATGTTGAAAAACTGGGCTTCTGACGAAAGAGTCCAGTTGCAATATGCTGAACCAGTTTATAAAACAAAAAGTGATGTGAAAACTTTGTTAAATAAATATATTTCGTCTTATGAAAAATTAGATTATTATAGATGGGCTATAATTTTAAAAGAAAACTCAGAGTGTATTGGGCAAATTGCTTTTTATTTTATTGATAATAAAAATGAATTCGCTGAAATTGAGTATTGTATTGGGCACGATTTTCAGTGCAATGGCTATGCAACTGAGGCAACCAGAAAAATTATGCAGTTTGGTTTTAAAGAAATTAATTTCTTTAAAGTACAAATTGGGCATAAATCTATTAATTTACCTTCAAAAAAAGTAATTGAAAAGTGTAAATTCAAGTTTGATGGAAAAATCAGAGCTTGTTTATATCCTGATGGAAGATTTGATAGATTTATATATTCGCTACTCAATAGTGAATACGAACAAATTAATAAAATTTCTTAGAAAGGGTTAGTTATGGGTTTGGAATTTTTAGGTATATTTGGGAGTGTGTATAGTTTTATTAAAGATGTTGTTTGTTTGATAAAAAAACCTATAGTTTGGTTTATAAAGCTTATGCTTGTTAAAACCGGATTGGCTTTTAAAACTTACAAAAAAGAAGCTCATCAAAATATTATGTTTGATAATCATTATATAAATATATCAAATGAATGCTTTTGGGATTCTGAAGATTTGCCTTTAAAAGACAAAAATGTCAAACATTATGTGATTTTTGGAAATGCAGCAATTGGCAAAACTACACATTTAAAACGTTTGTTTTTGGAAACTATTGATGACAAAAAAATAATGCCAATTTTTGTGGAATTAAAAAATTTTAAAACAAACACCGACGATTTAAAGAAGCTTATTTGTAGTGGAATTAATAAATGGGACAGCAAATTTAATATGGGACTTTTTGAATTAGCATATAAATATAAACATTTATTGATTTTGCTTGATGGATTTGACGAAATAAACAATGATTTAAAAAGTGGTTTTTTAAACCAATTAAAGGAATTGTTTAGCAAGAATACCAGGCATTCTATTGTTGTCACATCAAGACCCAGCAATGCTTTGAACCAATTAACTAAGAATGCAACTTATATTAAAATAAAGACTTTTTCAACAAAAAGGGCTACAGAGTTGATCAAAAGAAGAAAGGATTGTAGCGACAAAGAAGATAACCAAGATTTACTAAAAGAATTTGAAAAGAATTTGCTAGATAAATATATACAGTTTGCTTCAAATCCGCTGTTTTTCAAAATCATGTATTCATCCTATACAAAGTATGATTTTTGTTCGGGATATCCTTATCAATTTTATTCTGAGGTTTATGAAACGATTTTAACAAAACATGACGAGAGTAAATCAAGGTTTGAACGGCAATTAAAATGTGGTCTATCTATAGATAATTTTAAACATGTATTCGAAAATTTTTGTTTTAAAAGTTTTTCTTCCAAACAAACTACATTTACACGCAATGACCTTTGTGGCTATATAGATAAGCGCAGCCTTATCTTTGAGAAGACGTCTTTTATAGATGATTTAGTTGAGACGTTTTGCTTTTTACAATTAGATAATAATGATAACTACTCCTTTGTCTATCCTCAATTACAGCTATATTTAACAGCAGTATATTTAATAAATCTTGATGCCGACAAATTAAAAAAAGAATCCTTGGACTTAATTAAAAGCGGTGCTATAGTAGGCAGTGACAGAGATGTTTTGCTTATGCTTTTTAAAATGAATGAAAACAGCTGTATACAAAATATTATCCTTCCGATAATTTATGAGTTAGAAAGCGAGAAACCATTTTGTTTTGATGATTTATTTAGTTTTTATTTGTCGCTTTTATATAACAGGATAACAATATCTATTGACGAAAGTTTATGTAGTATAACCGCCAATTGTTGTTGTAATAACAATACGTCAAAAAGTCGCATGGTTTTTGTTTTGATTAATATAGCAAATTTTTGTTGTGGTGATAAAGATTTTCATTTAGATTGTGTTGACAAAGAAAAGTTGATGTTTGAATTCATGCAAAACGGAAAGTCTGATTTAGTTTTTGATATACCTCAAATTTTTGAGGATGAAAGTAGTCTGTCTATACTTAAAAATATTTGGATTGGCAAAGAAATAGATAATTTGATTAATTATCAAAATAGATTAAAAAACAAATATACAATTATTTGACAATAAATAAGATTAGTTAAGTTGCGATGTGTCCAATATTTATAACAGACAAGGAAATTGAGTAATTAATGATAAAGATAGCAAAGAAAAGTTTGAAAAAATATGAGTTTGTTGATTTATTTTGCGGTATTGGTGGTTTTCATTTAGCACTTTCGTCTTTTGGTGCAAAATGTGTTTTTGCTTCAGATATAAATGAAAAAGCTCGCAATATTTATGAAAAGAATTTTAATATGATGCCTTGTGGAGATTTGAGAAAAATAAAAAATAGCAATATACCAAAACATGATATTCTTTGTGCGGGATTTCCGTGTCAACCGTTTAGTATATCTGGTAATGGTGAAGGATTATGCCACGAAAATGGCAAATTGTTTTTCGAAATAATAAGAATAGCAAGTTACCACAAACCAAAAGTGATGCTTTTAGAAAATGTTAAAAATTTGGAAAATCATGATGGCAAAAAGACACTACAAACAATTATTAGTTCTTTAGAAAAAATAAACTATACCGTTTTTTATAAGGTATTGAACGCTTCCGATTTTGGTGTTCCTCAAGCAAGAAAAAGAATTTACATTGTAGCTTTTAGAAAAGATTTGAATATAGATAATTTTCTCTTTCCTATCAAACATAAAAAAACAACAATATTAAACAGTATTTTATTAAAAGAAGACGCAGATGAGCTAATAATAAAACAACCCTATGTTGTATACGATAATTTAAATTGCGAATTAAATCAGTCTCGTGAATTGATACGAATAGGAAAAACAGGATTAGGGCGCCAAGGAGAAAGAATTTATTCACCCTATGGGCAATGTGTTACACTGTCGTCACAGGGGGGTGGGCCCGCTGGGAAGACGGGTATGTATTTGATAGATGGCGTAGTAAGAAAATTAAGCAAAAGAGAATGTGCGCGTGCAATGGGCTTTCCTGACGATTTTATGTTATCCGAATCTACTTCAGAATGCTATAAACAGTTTGGAAACAGTGTAGTAGTTAATGTATTACAAAAAATACTTAGAAATATTGCTGTAGCGTTAAAGGAGGAATAATATGCAACCAATTAATTTTTCTATGAACTATTACGCACTTAAAACTTTTGGCAGACAACAATATTCAAATGCGTGGGCGGCTATTTCAGAGCTTGTTGCTAATGGTTTTGATGCAGGAGCAAAAAATGTATATTTATATATAAATATGATTAACAAGGCTAATGCTATGATCGAAATAATCGATGATGGCAGTGGTATGAATGAACTTGACTTATCCGAAAAATATACAAAAATCGGTAGAAACAGACGTGAAGAAAATCCGGATGATAAGGCTACAGGTAGAAAAGGTATCGGGAAATTAGCTGCGCTATATCTTTCTGATTCTTATCAAATCATATCAAAGAAAGATGGTAAAATTACATCATGGGAGGTTGATGTATCTGGCAAATTAGATGATGATATACCTTGCTTAGAACCGATTGATTTCAATAGTGAGAAAATAATCTGCTCTGATGTGTGGAGTGCTTTTGACTTTAAATCAGGGACAGCCATAAGATTACTGAATGTTAACTTAGAGCGAATTGGCAATCGAGCCTTGGAATCTTTAAAGCAAAAACTATCAAATTATTTTACTTTTGACACTATGGATTGTCAGCTCAATGTATGTATAATTGCAAATCCTCAAGATTCGTTAGTATTTGAAAAAATAAATAAACAAATAGCTTTTGATAATATGGTGCATATATATACATCTGATAAAACCTTAATTGTTTCTCAAAAAAATAATTTTTCAGTTGATTTTACAGATAAAATGGGAAATAAAAAAACTATTGAAATTCCAAAAGTGATAGATAATATTCCGGAAACAGTTGTTGGTATTACCCCAGGCAATAAAATTCCAACAGCAGGTTTTGCCGAATTTTATGGTGTAACTAAGCAGTACGCGATTAAAGGTTGGATAGGTATACATTCTACAATTGACACCGAATCAGCACGTAAGGATGATACGCGATTTATCCGAAATCAATTTTATAGTCCAAATCAATTGAGAATATATGTAAGAAACAAGTTGGCTAATGAGAATATTTTGGATAAATTAAACTTGACTGGTACTTATGAAAACTATATAGAGGGTGAACTTGCATTCGATATACTGGATGATAACGATTATGAAGATATCGCTACAGCTAATAGACAGGGTTTCTCAGTTGTAGATGAAAGAGTAGAGCTTTTATTTCAGTTAACCAGAGCACTATGCTTACAGTTGATGGCAAGAAGGCAAGAATTAGCCGACACACTGAAAATCGCAAAAAACAAACTGGACGATGTGATTACAAGTAAACAGAAATCTAGATTTGTACAAGAAACACATACCGATTTAAGAACTGCAGGAATACCAGAAGAAAGAGCAGATGAATTAAGCAGAGTAATTTCGAACAAGCTAAAAGGCGAATACGAGTTAAAAGACTCGTATAAGATATTTATTTCTCATGCATCAAAAGATAGAATTTTTTCGGACTTTATCACTAATTTTTTACAGTTTAAGGGGTTTAAGTGGAGTAAAGACTATAAAGATAGTGACATATTTTACTCTGCTGATGGAACTGATATTGAAGATGGTACCCCGCTTTCAGAGATTATTAAAAAAATGATCTTAGATGCCAATACTGATATTTTGTTTTTAACATCTGACAGTTTTATGAAAAGTCAATATTGTCTTTTTGAGGGCGGTGCAGCTTGGGCTACACGAGCAATACTTGAATATGGGATAATTGCTTTAGACTATAATTCGATACCCGAATTTTTAACAAATGGAAAACCTGAGTTTGCATTCAATATTAAAGATAGATCATCTTTTAATTTGAATAAACAAAACTATAGTAATTTAGTTTATATATTGAATAGGCTAATATCACATTTGAATAACAACAGGAAAATATCTGGTGAAGAAGAAGTTGCACTAATCGACTCACCAAATTTCGCTAATTTGGTTCAAATGAAGAAAGAAGGCAAGACCGATACTGATTATATGGATAAAGATGTTTGTGAATATTGGAATACTTATGTTATTGAGCAACTTGATGATTACTATAAACAATTTGAACTACAAGAGAAAAATAATAAAAAGTGAGACATTCATGAAATTATAAGAAGAATTAAAAAAAATAATATTGTTTATTTGATTTCTTCTGGAGATTACGAAGCGTTTTTTTGGAAATATATCAAAAAGAGCAAACATTGCAGTTTTGACAAATTCTGTTAAACAGCGTGCGAAGGAGATTTATTTTGACAAAATAAATAAAAATCATAATTTTACTTATTCACCAGAAAAATATTGTTTTGTGATGATGAGTTAAGGGCTATGTCGATAGAAGGGTGAGAGAAAAATAAGCTGCTGCATAGTGACCATTTTAACAATTACACAATTCAGCAAATTGTTAAGGATGCCTTAAAGTCACGACGTGAACCTCTGTTTAAAAATGAAAATGACGAAATCTTTAATATTTTTCAAACAACTGATACGTCACAATAGTTTCGATCGAGCTAAAAGTTGAACTAATTTTAAGGAACGATATAAACTAACAAATGCTTAATAATTCTTTCAATCAAAGTGATTTTGTTTTCAAGTTATTAAAAACAGAAAAGTTTCTATAATCTTAATACGACATATAGAAATATCTAAATCATACCCCTTCCATTCCCTTCTTTCGGAAAGGAAAGGATTATATATATATTTAATATATAAGTATTTTATTATTTAGTATTTAATTGGTGGGGTTTTTCCTATATAGGGTTAACCTGTATTGGAAAATCCAATATAGGTTTTCCGACACACACACAAACACAAAAATGGCGAGAGTGTCAATTAACGATACCCTCGTCATTTGTGGTATCGCAACATTGCTTTAACATTAACCGATCTTCTAACTTTTGCTGCTCCCGCCACTTCTCAAATTCCCGCTGCCCCTCTTCGCTTTCAAAGAAAGACAGAATGTCCGGCAATAGGCAGCGAGCAATTGCTTCGATTTTATGTTGAGGTATGTTTGTGTTGTTGATTAGCTTCTTTCGTCTG
>CAYJPD010000032.1:0-19748 GCA_964371975.1 uncultured Bacteroides sp. | reverse complement strand
GCAATAACTTCTTCGCTGTTCTTATCTGTTACAAATGGCACAACATTCGCCTTTTCAATAAAGCTTGCGCCTACTTTGTTTGCAATTTCATTAAAGCTCTTCGTAATTTTCTCTGCTGTTATTGATGTAGGATAACGTATGTTAAATGTTTGAGTAATTTCATTATCTTTAAGCACTATTGTGCCACCAATACAAGTTAGCGGTGTGAAAATATCATCGCTTGCCTCAATACCTGCATTTTTTCCGCTTGTATCGCTTATTAAGGTATACAGCACTTTCAAAAACTCACTCTCGCTTTTGCTTGCAAGGCTATTATCTAAAATAAACTTTGTTGCAACGCCTATAGCATTAAGTGTATTTTCAGGCATAGATGCATGCCCACCTATACCATACGCTTTTATTTTCAAAGTGCCATCGTCTAATTGCTCTATTTTAATATTCTCGGTTTCTTTGGGCAGTTCATTTGGCATTTTCAGTATCACAACTGCCCTGTCAGGTATAACATTTGTAGCCACACCACCTGTAAATTCAAGAATATTCCCTTTAAACTCACCGCTTTTTAATGCGCCGCCATATATGCCCTTCTCAGCATATCCAAGCGGAAAATTAGCGTCGGGCGTGAAACAAAATTCGGGCGGCTTTTCATTTTCTAAATAGTAATCTACACATTCCATGCCGCTTTCCTCATTCGTTCCAAGCATTATGCGCAGTGTATACGGCAGTTCCTCGTTCCTCTTGGCAAAAAACTTTGCAGCATATAAGCTTAAAACAGCAGGACCCTTATTATCATAAACTCCTCTACCAATTAAATAACCTTCTTTTTCAATACAATCAAACGCATCGCTCGTCCAGCCGTTGCCGGCGGGCACAACATCTAAGTGTGCAATAGTTGCAATTTGTTTTTCGCTCTTGCCTTTTAAATCGGCATAGCCGAAATAACCTTGCATATTATGCGCATCTAAATTCATGCTTTTTGCCATTTCAAGCGCCGTTAAAAGCGCACTGTTTACATGCTCACCAAAAGGGGCATTTTCTAATGCCTTGCCCTGTACACTGGGTATATTAACAAGAGCTTTTATATCTCTTATTACGCAATTTTCATTGTCAACAATAAATTTATCAATATCATCAATCAAATTTTTTTCGTTGAATATGTATGCCATTTCAAATCTCCTTAAAAATTTATACTTGTATTGTAATGCTAATTCTTTTATAATTATAATATAATATATTATAATATACAATATAATAGGTTTAAAAATGAAAAAAAATATTATTTTTACAGTTGCAATTCTCATGCTTTGTGCTTTACTTCTTTTATATATTTTCATCAATAAAAAGCCGGGTAATATCGCTGTTTTAAATATTGTTAATTCCAACAGCATATTTATCGATTTAAGCGAAGAAAGTATTCATGAATTTACAACCGAAACAGGTGCACTTATTGATTTTACAATTGAGGTAAAAGACACAAAAGCAAGGTTTATAAACAGCAATTGCCCCGACCACTTATGCGAGGCTTACGGCTGGCAGGCTAACACTTTCGATGAAGCAATTTGCGCGCCTGCCGGGGTTGCACTTTCAATTGAGCAAGCGAAGTAGCTTGCATTTATTCAAAATAATTGCAATTGGCAATTATAATAAAAAGTATAAAACAAAAAAACACGAGGTTTTCCATGACAATTTTTGACATTATCAATTTAATAGGTGGGCTTGCACTTTTCCTTTATGGTATGACCATTATGGGCAGTGGCCTTGAAAAAACAGCCGGCAGTAAGCTTGAAAGCATTTTACAAAAATTAACAGGCTCGCCGCTGAAAAGCGTAGCCCTTGGCGCGGCAATAACCGCTTTAATTCAGTCAAGTTCCGGCACAACAGTTATTGTTGTGGGGCTTGTAAACTCAGGCATAATGAAACTTTCACAGGCCATTGGCATTATAATGGGCGCAAATATAGGCACAACAGTTACAGGGCAAATTGTGCGCCTATCTGAAATGACAGGCACAGGAACGCTCGTTCAACTTTTAAAACCCTCTGCATTTGCACCAATATTAGCATTTATAGGCATGATATTATTTGTGTTTATTAAAAGCAATGCAAAACGCAACATAGGACAAATATTGCTCGGCTTTGGCCTATTATTTATAGGTATGAGCATGATGACAGGTAGCGTTGAATCGCTTGAGTCTTCACCTTTATTTGCGCAACTATTCACAAGCCTGCAAAACCCTATTTTAGGCTTGCTGGCAGGTACATTAGTTACTGTGCTTGTGCAAAGTTCCTCGGCTTCTGTTGGTATACTGCAAGCGCTTTCCGTTACCGGTGCGGTAACATGGGGCAGTGCTATTCCAATAATTTTAGGGCAAAACATAGGCACATGCTCTACTCCTATAATCGCTTCAATAGGCGCGTCTAAAGCGGCTAAGCGCAGCGCTATGGTTCATTTATACTTCAATGTTATAGGCTCTTTAGTATTTTTAGGCGGCATTTATACCGTTAAAGCTATATTTGATTTTGATTGGTGGCTAAACACAATTGGTATGGGCGAAATTGCAAACTTCCATACTATTTTCAATGTTGGTGTTACATTATTGTTCTTGCCATTCACAAAACTTTTATCTAAGCTTGCCTATTTAACTATTCGCGAAAACGAAAGTGATATTAATAACAAAATTTCCATGCCTGTTTTAGATAAGCGCTTGCTACATTCCCCTTCTGTTGCCCTTTCACAGGCACATTTAGCTATTCAAACTATGGCTAAATACTCTAAAACCAATTTTGAAACCGCAGTTGATTTGCTTGAACGTTATGACACTGAAAAATTCAATTTAGCAACACAGCGTGAAGATGTTATTGATAAACTTGAAGTTGTAACAGGTAATTACTTAGTTGAAATTACCGACAGAGAACTTACAGACGAAGAGAGCAAAAAAATTAACGATTATATAAATTACATTATCGAATTCGAGCGCATTGGTGACTACTCTATGGATTTGATTAACAGATGCTCTGAAATATCCGATAAAAAGATTAAGTTTTCACAAGCTGCAATGCAGGAGCTTCAAATAGTAGGCGATGCAATTAATGAGATCATTGAACTGTCTAATAAAGCATTTTGCAACAGCGATATGGATAGTGCTATCCTTGTTGAGCCGCTTGAGCAAACTATTGATAAAATGTTCCATACCCTTAGAAACGAACACATTTTGCGCCTGCAAAAAGGGCTTTGCAATATAGAAAGCGGCATAATTTTCCTTGAAATGATAACAACGCTTGAGCGCATTGCCGACCATTGCTCTAATATATCTTCAAGGGTAATTTGCGCTTCATTAAATGTAGAGCACACCGATTTACACGGTTTGCGCAAAAAAATGCACAGTGGCAATTTTGCAAACTACAACGAAAATTTACGCAAATACGCAAAAAAATATTTGTCTGCTATTGGTAATGTTAAGCAAAAAGACTCTAAAAAATCTAAAAAAGATAGCGCAGATACAAATTCAAAAAAAGACAAAAAAGTAAAAGATAAAAAAGCAAAAAAGAAGAAATAATATTGTATTTTATTGTTTTGAGGTATAATGAAAATGCGTTTATTAAGCGATGCAAAGAATATTTTAAAAAAAGATCCTGCTGCAAGAAACTTACTTGAGGTTATATTGCTATACCCCGGATATCACGCTTTATTTTGGCACAGAATTGCACATGCGCTAACTAAGTGCAAACTTCTTTTTATAGCACGCTTAATAAGTCAATCAAGCAGATTTTTCACAGGAATTGAAATACATCCAAAAGCTAAAATAGGGAAAAATTTGTTTTTAGACCATGGCATGGGCATAGTTATAGGTGAAACTGCCGAAATTGGCAATAACGTAACTATTTACCACGGTGTTACTTTAGGCGGCACAGGTAAGCACGAAGGAAAACGCCACCCCACTATCGGAGATGACGTTTTAGTAGGTGCCGGCAGTAAGATTTTAGGGCCTATAACTATTAGCGAAGGAAGCCGTGTTGGCGCAAACAGCGTTGTTTTAATTGATGTGCCCGCTAACTCTACCGTTATTGGTATTCCTGCCCAAGTTGTGCGCATAAACGGCACTAAGGTTGAAGCACCCAGCGAAGAGCTCAACCAAAGAGATTACCCCAATGTTCTTAAAGATGAAATTGATGAAATTATGCGCAGGTTAAAAGAAATTCAAGGCGATTAAGTGGATATTTTATCTTCAAAAACGCCTGTGGAAAGATATTTTTCACCTGAGTCCGGTAAAAGAACCACTATATTTTTGCCCTTAAATTCTTGCCTTTTAGCAATCTGCACAGCCGCATAAAGCGCACACCCTGAGGATATTCCAATAAGCAAGCCTTCTTCTCTTACAGTTTGTTTGCACATTTCATAAGCTTGCTCATTTGTAACACGCGCTATTTCATTGTAAGCTTGTGTGTTTAGTATTTTTGGAATAAAACCGGCGCCAATGCCCTGTATTTTATGCGCCCCTGCTTTATCTCCGCTTAAAACAGCTGATGCGTCGGGCTCTACGGCAACAATATGCACATCGCTTTTTTGCTCTTTCAAATACTTTGCTGTGCCCGTTATTGTGCCGCCTGTTCCCACACCTGCAACAAAAACGTCTATTTGGCCGTTTGTATCTCGCCATATTTCAGGGCCTGTTGTTAAATAATGCGCTTTTGCGTTAGCTTCATTTTCAAATTGCAAAGGCATAAAACTGTTTTCTATTTCTTCTGTTAGCTGTTTTGCTTTATTTATTGCGCCGTTCATGCCCAGCTCGCCTTTTGTTAATACAAGCGTTGCGCCGTAAGCTTTCATTAAGTTTATGCGCTCAATGCTCATAGTTTCGGGCATAACCAGTATTAGTTTTATTTTTAAATATGCACACATAGCTGCAAGGCCTATACCTGTGTTGCCGCTTGTAGGCTCTATTACAACGCTGTTTTCTTTTAATATCCCTTGCTCTTTTGCAGTTTGCAGCATTTGCCACGCAACACGGTCTTTAACGCTACCTGCCGGGTTTGAATATTCAAGTTTTGCCAGCAAATTAGCTTTTAAATTATATGCCTTTTTTATTTCATTTAATTGTAAAAGCTTTGTATCCCCAATTAATTGTGCTATGTTCTCATATGTTCTCATGTTTTTCCTCCTGTACTCTTATACGTTTTATTTAACGAATATTATAATATAAATTGTAATTTTGAAAGGGTTTAATTTGAAAGTTTCTGTTGTTATACCGAATTTAAACGGTGCCAATTGGCTTAAAGATTCTATAGAAAGCATATACAAACAAAACATGCAAGATTTCGAGCTTATTGTTATTGATAACGGCTCGCAAGATGAAAGCCTTGAAATTGCTCGCAGCTATAAAGAAAAGAGCAATTACACTTTAATAGAAAACAGCGAAAACACCGGGTTTTCAGCTGCAGTTAATGCCGGCATTAAAATAGCAAAAGGCGAATATGTTTTGCTTTTTAACAACGACGCTTTCGCTGAAAACAATTTTATTGAGCAATTACTTTCATGCGCTGAGAGCGACAACAAAATATTCGCTGTGCAAAGCTTGATGATACAGCATTTTAACAGGGATTTATGTGATGACGCCGGCGATTATGTAACGCTTTTCGGCTGGGCTTGTAAGCGCGGCGACGGCATGTATTGGCGCAGGTACCAAAAGCAAAAGCGTATATTTTCCGCTTGCGGCGGCGCAAGTTTATACCGCAAAAGCATTTTAGCTGAAATAGGGCTTTTTGAAGAATTGTTCTTTGCTTATTTTGAAGATGTTGATATTTCCTGGCGTGCAAATTCGCTTGGCTTTAAAAACATGTATTGCCCAAGCGCAAAATGTTACCATATTTGCGGTGCAACAACAGGCGCTGTGCGCTATAACGATTTTAAAAGCATACAAAGTGGGCGAAACAGTATTTTATTGCCTTACAAAAACATGCCCATTTTAATGTTTGTTATAAATTTCATTCCTCTTTTATTGGGCTATTTGCTCAAAGTTCTTGTGTTTGCGTTACGAGGGCATGGTGCTATGTTTTTAAAAGGTGCAAAAGAAGCATTTTCTATGTTTGGCAAAATACAAAAGCCAAAATTCCGTTTAAAAAATTTACCAAATTATATTTTAATTGAATTTTGGCTAATTGGTGGTATATTTCATTATATAGTATATAGGCTTCGCCGCGCTTTAAAAATTAAATAATTGTGAATTTTAAAAAATATATTGCATTATCGGCAAAATTGATTATACTATAAATAGGAACACAAATTTAAGTTTGGAGGTTATTATGGGATTTTTTTCAAAATTAGCAGGCCTTGGCCTTTTGGCAGGTGCCGCAACCGCAGGTGTACTAATTGGCAGAAAATATGTTGATAATAAATTAAACGAAAAGGCTGAAATGATGAACGCTATAAATTTAGATAGCGTTGAAAATGCTGCAACAGCAAATACAAAGGCAAGCATTACCGAAGATATTAAAAAGGCTGCGAACGATGTTTTAGATGATGCTAAATCGGTAGTTTACCAAAAAGCCGATAACCTTGGTATTAACACTACAGAGCTTACAAGCACAGTTTGCGAAGCGTCTAAAGCAATTGCAGACGCAAGCAAGGTTATTGCAGGGCAAGTTTATGATAAAACACCTTTAGTTGTAGAAACAATCAAAGCTAAAACCCAAGAGTTAATGGGCAATTCAAACCCTAAAACTTATGTTGAGCCTATAACCGAAATTGCAACTGACGTAAATGATGAAGTTTTAAATGAAGAGGTAGCAGATATTCTAACAATTGCTGAAGAGGATATGAAATAATTATATTTTGCTCTTTTTTGCACTAAAAGCGAAACCTATCATCGCGCCTACAATTCCACCCACAATATGTGTCATTTGTGAAACGTTGTCAAATACAAAAATCGCGTTAATAATTTCTTGGCCTATGTACAAAACGGCAACTAAAATAAACGTGATAGGTATTCCACCACCTTTAAAACTTGTTACCGAAGATAATATTATAAGCGCAAAAACAACACCGCTTGCCCCCAAAAGAGCGCTTTGAACAAAAATAAATTGAACAAGACCAGTTATAATTGCCGTTATTACTATAATAGCGGCAAAGTTTTTAGAACCGTATTTTTCTTCAAGTAATGGGCCTATTAAAAGTATATACATCACATTACTCATAAAATGGTTGAAATCTGCATGGCCAAACACATGCCCTATAAATCGCACGTAAGTTAAAGGGTCGCTTAAAGGGGCCCTGTAAACACTAAATAGTAGTTGGCTAATATACCCACTTGTTATCACGCCTAAAAGCGTTGCTAAAAAACAAATTGCAGTAAAAGTTATAACAACGGGCGAATTGAATATTATTTTTACTTTTTTTGTCATTTTATTTGCCTCATTTCAAATTATATATATTTTATAGTATAATATCATTGTTTTTTACTATTTATATTATAAATTATAAACTCGCATAAAGCAAATTTTTATTAGCATTTAAATGATCTTCCCTTCACTTTTTAACTTTTTAATAATTACTTTGCAAACTCAAACAAATAAGGATATGCTATGAAAAAATTTTTTATTATACTTTTCATTTGGATAATTATAATGATATTATTTACTTTTATGTTTGCATGGTTTTTTATAGATACCCAGCATTTTTATAGGCTCCCTGTTTTAATTGCATTTATTTTTTCTATAATAACTTATTCTTTTTATGTTCAATGTGAAAAAATAGAGAAACTAAATGCGAGAATTGATGAGCTAAAAACAGAAAGTGATAAAAGCCGTGATGAATGAATTTTAGCGTAATTGATTTTTAATAATCGCTTTATTGCTGCATTTGAAAGGGCGTTTTTTTGAAAAGAACAATAAATTTGTCTATATGTTATCTATTAATATTTGCACTATTTATTTTTAGCATTGTTAACCTATTAATAGCTTTAAATGAGCACAATAGTATTAACAACGCATTAGATATAAATTCTATAAGCTCCGCGCAAATTGAAGAGGGTGTATTTTTAAGCGGCACAGTTGACGATTATTTAGTTAAAGAGGCTCAAAGCCTTTTAGTTCCTGCAAGCGGTAATGTGGGCGCACATATATCTTTAGTAGGCGAAAATTCAATTTATGCCATCAGGCTAAGTGATAACAAATACATTCAGCTATTTATAAAAAACAGTGATAGTATTGAACTGCTTAATGATGTTGAAGCTTTTTTGGGCAGCGATGGCATAAATGTGCAAGCAAAAATTGTACCAAACGAGTATGTAAACTATGATTGGTATAAACTTGCTTTAAATCTTGAAACGGATAGTGAAACCAGAAATTTATTAATAACCGATTTAGCAATTCAAGAAATTAATTTTAACGACACTTATAAAAAAATACGCAATTATTCTCTGTTAATTCTTTTGGCTATAGTGCTTTTTACCGTTACCGGTGGTTTTAAGAACTTTATTATAAAAAACAAAGCTCCCTCTGATACACGCGATGAGTTTGTAATAACCGGTGATGTGCAACTTCAAAGCGATAGCTATTATGATAAATAGCAAATATTATTTTTTGCTTGAACTATAACGCAACCATAAACTATGCAATATTCATGTATTTATACTAAAAACCTCTTTGCTTAACATTATAGCAAAGAGGTTTTTTATCTATTTTTTATTTTTTGCAAATTCCAAATTCACCTTAGCTCGGCTTAAACCAATGCTTTGTTTTGTTCGCCAATTTAACAAGCATAAGCATAACCGGTACTTCAACAAGCACACCCACTATTGTCGCAAGCGCTACAGGGCTTTGTGTTCCAAAAAGTGATATAGCTACAGCAACAGAGAGTTCAAAAAAATTAGAAGCGCCTATCATACCGGCAGGTGCAGCTATTTCGTGCGGAAGTTTAAGCGCTTTTGACGCCATATAAGCTATGAAAAAAATTAAAAATGTTTGAATTATTAGCGGTACAGCTATCAGTAAAATATGCAGCGGGTTTTGAAGAACAACTTCGCCTTGAAAAGAGAAAATAAGCGTTAATGTTAATAACAAACCTATTATTGTCACATTGCTGAATTTTGGTATAAATTGCTTTTCAAAATATTCTACACCTTTATTTTTTGTCACCACACTTCTTGTTATAACGCCACCTAAAAGCGGTATTACCACAAACAGCACCACTGAAAGTATTAATGTGTCCCATGGCACGCTAACCCCGCCTATCCCAAGCAAAAAAGCCACAATAGGCGTAAATGCAATGAGTATAATAATATCGTTTGTTGCAACTTGTACAACCGTATAAGCAGGGTTTCCATTAGTTAAGTGGCTCCAAACAAAAACCATTGCTGTGCAAGGTGCTGCGCCTAAAAGCACCGCTCCTGCCAAATAATCGCTTGCAAGCTCAGGCGTAATAAAGCCTTTGAATACAACGAATAAAAATAACCACGCTATCCCAAACATAGTAAAAGGCTTTATAAGCCAATTTGTTATCCATGTAACAAATAAGCCTTTTGGGTTTTTACCAACATTTTTTATGCTTTGGAAATCTACTTTCATCATCATTGGATAAATCATGAGCCAAATTAAAATTGCTATTGGAATTGAAACATTTGCATACTCAAAATTCCCTAAAAATTCAGGTATAGCCGGCAAAAATTTACCTATCAATATGCCAACTACCATGCAAATTATTACCCATATAGTTAAATAACGCTCAAAAAAACCTATATTTGCTGATTTTGCTTTCTCCATAAAATTCCCCTTAAATTGACCACAAAATTAAAACGCTAAATAAAACATGTAAAAACCTATTAATGCCATAAAAGCTCCCATAAGTATTTTTAATACTCTACTTAACTTTGCATATTTTTCATTCATAGACAACTTCTCTACAAAGCCTATAGAAGTTCCGCATATAACTGCCAGAATTCCGTGCCCAATAGAATATAATAGTAAAAGGGTTATACCAAAAACAATATTTCCGCTTCCTGCAACTACTGCAAGCAGTGCTATCAAAACCGGTGTAGAACACGGTGATGAAAAAACTCCGCCTAAAATTCCTGCAATTAAGGCACCAATATATCCTTTTTTTGTATTCTTTGCAATTAAATAGCTCGATGGTATTATTTCGTAAATTTCCCACGTTTGCAATGTCATAAGCATCATAATTACGCCTAAAATCAAATACCACCACGAAGAATAAGTTCCAATTAGCCCACCTGCCATAGTTGCTATAACACCCAGCACAGTAAATGTAATTGCCGAGCCAACTGCAAAAGTTAAAGACAGTTTAAATGCTTTTTTTGTATTTTTCTTGCCTGTACCGCCAACATAACCCACAACAAGCGGCACGCTTGAAAATGCACACGGCGTAAAAGATGTTAATAGGCCTGCGATTAAAGCTAATATAGGAGCTATCCATGTACTGCTCAATATAAGTTCGGATATGCTTTTTAGTATTGCGTCCATTACACTGCTCCCATTTCTTCAAGAATTGCAAGCATTTGCTCTTCGGTTAAAGCACCGCTGTGCATAGTATATATATGCTCTTGCGTTTCATTGTTTCCGTAAAGCGTAAATTGTATTTCTTCTTTCAATTCATCGCTGGGCATAAACGCCGTGCCATCAGCATTTATAAAAAATTGAGACGGTATAACTTGAAACGGATATTTTGTTCCTGCATCAGGGTTTTCCCAAACATCAACAAATTGAATAATCGCCTTGCCTTGCATTTGCTCATTTACGCTTTCAAGCACAGGCGCCATCGCCTTACACGGTTCACACTCCGTTGCACCAAAATCTACTATAATAGGCAGTTCATACTGGGATAGTTCCTCAAAATCTGCACTTGTTACATGAAGAGGAAACTGCAAATCGCTTTCTACTGTTTCAACCTCTTGGTTTTGAAAAACGTACAATCCTATAATTACAGCTATCATTAAAATTGGTATAACTATTTTAAGTAAATTTTTACTATTCATAAATTCTCCTTAAACTCTTTTAAACACTATAAATTAAGCACATGATTCGCCATTGTCTTGTTGGCTTACTTTTGTAAGTTCCGAAAGCAATTTTATTGCTTCTTCGCTACCCAAAGCGCTAATTTTATAATGTGTCCATTTCCCAACAAACCAGCTTTCAATTATTCCACTCTCACATAATATTTTCATATGATATGATAATTTAGATTGCGCAATACCCAGCGAATCGGATATATGGCACGCACATTTTTCTCCACTTTGTAATAATTGAACTATTTGCACACGGTTTTCATCGCATAAAGCTTTAAACACTTTTCCAATCTGTTTTGCATCCATTAATACACAACCGCCTTTCAAATCAAAAATTATTGTTTTAATTAATTATATCTTTTTTTTTGCAAATGTCAATAGATAAATTAAAAATTTTTGATTTGAAAGCTTAAATATGCTAATCAAACCTTAAAAAACATGCCAAAAACGCTTAACCGGTTTTAACAAACCCGGTTAAGCGTTTTTATGATGATAATTAATTAATACCCTTTGAACATGCCATATCGCTATGATTTTTTATTTTGCGCGCTATTTATTAAAGCTTTCTAACAAATTTGATTTTTGCAAAGTATAATCATCTCCGTTTTGCAGCTCTGTCAAGTTTGCCCAATACCTTTTAGGCATAAGCGTCATTTGGCACCGTGGGTTTTTGCGTGCTTTTATTGCAATAGTGTCGTAAAAACACCGCCACAACTGCCTGTAATTTTGTTCTTCCTCGCTAATTGTTGGGAGCTGTAAACTATCAAGGTTAATAATAGTAGCCTCTTTATCGTTATACATTAGCGCACATTTATTGCTCTCATCAAAAATCAAAAAGTTTTCATTTTGAAACCTATCACAAAAATGATTTTTTATAAACGGCAAAACAAAATTTTTAGGGGCTATTTTTGCAACAAGTGCGCCATCAAAATCGCTAAAACGAACAAAGCCTTTAAAATTATGCGCCTCTTTCAACAGATGCTTTTCTGCGTCCAAAAGCTTGCAAACAATAGGATGAGATATCATGTACATAGTTTTTTTGCCATTCTGATAGCCAAATTTTAAAAAGCTTAATATTGCCATTTCTTTGTTTTTCAAACAAGATAAAAAAACAGTTTTTACTAAATTCTGCGCCTCAAATGAAATTTCTGTTTTAATTGAATTATATACTCTTTCAGAAATTGCACTGTTTGTTTCAATATATATAATATCGAAAAATGATAAGCTTTGCTCGTCGTGCCTTACAATTTGAAAAGGAATAGTTTTATTATAGTAGTGCTCATAGATACAGCACATTAAACCCTCAAATGTACCGTCATATTCATAAATTACATTCCCGCCGCTAAGCAATTTACCGCCTCGCCTTCTGCAATTTTGCTTGCAATTTGCGCACTTATATTTTTATCTTGTAACAGTTCAATTTCAGGGGCATTAAAAAAGCTTAGCTGTTCGTTTCCTATACAGAACGCTTTAGGGTCTATAAGTGCATTTACCGTTGCATGCCTGTTTGCAAATGCAGGGTTTTTATAACTTTTACACAATATAAAAAACTGCGCACGTTTAATAACAACGCCAATACGCTTTAAATCTTGCATATCAAGGTTTGAGTTTTTACGTGCAATTCTAATGCGCATTGCACTTTTAGTGCCTATGCCCGGTACACGTAAAAGCATATCATAACTGCATTTGTTAATATCCACAGGAAATAGATGCATATTATGAATTGCCCAATTGCATTTAGGGTCTAAATACGGGTTGAAGTTTTGGTTTTCTTCGTCTAATATTTCCTCAGCCTTGAAATTATAAAAACGCAAGAGCCAATCAGCTTGATACAGCCTGTGTTCCCTTAAAAGCGGAGGCTTTGTATCAATTGATGGCAGCGCAGGGTTGCTAACAACAGGTATATAAGCTGAAAAAAACACCCTTTTCAAGCTATACTTATTATATAAACCTTGCGTTAAGCGCAAAATTTGATAGTCTGTTTCAGGAGAGGCGCCTATTATCATTTGTGTGCTTTGCCCTGCCGGTGCAAATTTAGGTGTATGCTTATATTTCACCATTTCCATTGTATTTTGCTCTACACTATTCTTTATCTGCCCCATTGGCAACAATATAGACTTTTTAGATTTTTGCGGCGCAAGCAATGTGAGGCTTTGCTCGCTTGGTAGTTCTATATTTACACTTAGCCTATCAACTAAAAGGCCTATTTGGCGCACTAATGTTTCATCAGCGCCCGGTATTGCTTTTGCATGGATATACCCATTAAAATTATACGTATTTCTTAATAATTCTACCGTTTTTATCATTTGCTGCATAGTGTAATCAGGATTAACAAATACCGCGCTGGAAATAAATAGCCCCTCAATATAATTTCGCCTGTAAAACTCTATTGTTAATTTTGCCAATTCCTCAGGGGTAAATTGGGCCCTTTTCACATCGTTCGAGTTTCGATTAACACAATATTTACAATCATAAACACAGTAATTGCTCAAAAGCACTTTTAATAGGCTAACACACCTACCATCAGCTGAAAATGTGTGGCATATTCCGCTTTTATCTGCGCTGCCTATTCCACTTGCGCTGCCCTGCCTGTTAGAGCCGCTTGAGGTGCAAGCAACGTCATATTTTGCGCTGTCTGTTAAAATTTCAAGTTTTTCTAAGGCGTTGATAAAAGCACCCCCATTTACTGCCCTATTTATAGGACAGACGGCATGTTAAACTACATATATAATAAAAAATCAAACTACCATTTAGTTTTTGTTTCCACTACTTTTCCCGCTATATAAATATTGTTTATATCTTCGCCCATAATAATTTGCGCTTGATATGAAGGGTTAAACGGCTGCAATATAATTGCATTATCTCTTTTAATAAACTTTTTTAATGTTCCGCTTCCCTCGCCGTAAACAACAACGCCTAAATCTCCGTTTTCCAAGGTGTTTTGCCTGCGCACTAAGGCTAAATCTCCATCATTAATTCGCGGCATCATACTTTCGCCTTTTACAATTAGGTAAAAGTAATTTTCCGGGTTTTTAACACTGGCATATTCGCTTCCATAGTCTTCCTCAAAAGCAAGCGCATTATATCCTGCTTTGACAGTACCAATTATAGGTATTAAATGCTCACTATGAACGTTTGCACTCTTTTGAAAAGATTGACTTGTATTTTGCACATCAATTCCAAGCAGATAGTCTGTTGAAACATTAAAAAAAGCAGCAAGTGTTGCTATCATTTGCGGAGCAGGCGTACAGCGGCCGGTTTCCCATTTTCCAACAGCTTGCTGGCTTATACCCAACGCTTTCGATAAATTAGATTGTGATACTTTGTTAATTTTGCGCAATTCTCTCAGCCTTTGTTCAAACATAATTGGCCTCCTTAAGTTAACTTACACACATTATACTACACAATGGTGTATTTGTAAATAATAAAATTAAAAAAATATAAAAAAAGTTGTTAAAATGTATTGACAACAACAAAAAGTTGTTGTAATATGTAAATATAAACTACAAAAAGGGGTATTACCATGAACACTATCTTATCTTTTATTATTAAAATGTTTATTTTATTCAGTGCTATTTTTGCATTTTATCAGTTTACTGCTGTAATTGAAGGCACAAGTGGGCTTATTCAAGGCGTTTTAGTTCTTGGCGCGTGCGTATTACTTATTAAAAGCTTGTCTAAATTTGATAGCACTTTAAAAACTAAGCGCGTTAAAGTTAGTGCTCCTTGCCGTGCTATGAAAGAAAATGGTTGCTCTTCAAAGTTGCGCATAGCTTAGCCTGCGTTTTTATCTGCTTCATTTTATCAATGCTTGTTATTATTTGTGGTAATAATTAAAATTAATATCTATCATACTTCATTTGTGCTTTTATAAAGCTGCTACTCAGTATTTTTTCACTATGCATTTTACTTTCACCTGTTAATTTACTGTTGTTAACTATCTAATGGTTCATTTGTATCGGCAATTAAAATGCTACTATTTTCACTTTAGTAAGCTTATTCAACTTATTTTACTTACTTGCTTTTTGCGCCTTAATGCGCTCAGGGCTCTTATAGCGCTTAATATTTAAGGTTCTTATAGCGCTCAGGGCTCTTTTAGCTTTAGAGGCGAGCTTACATTTACATCGGTATACAGCTCTATATAAAAACAAAGGCGAACAGTACAATGTCTGTTCGCCTTTGTTTTTATATAGTTTATCACTTTATTTCATCTACAACTCTTGCATTAATTCTTGCTTGTTTGCTTGCAATTTTATTGTCGTACATTTTTTTATCTACTTTTTTAAAGAATAAATTATATTCTTCTATTGTATTTCCAACAAATAAATCATAACCTATTGCAAGTGAGTATTTTTGTTCGGTGCTTACATTAGCTCTTTTAATTTGCATTCCAATTTGCTTTATTTTTTCTTCAATATCCTGCTTTTTACACCCTGTTAACAATGATACAAATTCATCGCCGCCTATACGGAATGTTTTTCCATATTCTTTAAAAAACTCATTTGTTGCATGGTAAGAATTTCTTATAGCATTATCGCCTTCTAAATGCCCTAACACATCGTTAACAAGTTTTAAATTGTTCATATCGGAAATAACACACCAAATTTCTTTCGTTTGTGCCTCATCGATAAACAAATCATTAAGCTCTGCATAATATGCCTTAGCATTAAGGCCGCTTGTTAAATTATCATTAAACGAGTATTCAAGTAGCATTGTTTTCATGTTATTCGCAACACTTGCAATTCGCCCTACTTCATCATTTGTATATAGCTCGCTTGGTATTTCTATTTTCATATTACCCGTTTGAGCGATATGTGATAATGATTTTTCAAGCTTTATTAAGCTAAAACTCATGTTTTTGGAAAAGAACCTAATGAAAAGCAGAACCGACAGTATTAAAGCGATATTTAAAATAGCGCCTATTGTTAATACCATCAAAACTAAATCATCATTTCTTTCAAGCGCTTCATTCATTAAAATTTCTTCTTGCAGTAAAAATTCATCAATGCTACCAAAAAAGTCGTTCGCTATAGGTGTTACTACTTGTAAAGCATATAAAGCCTCATCATATTCACCACCGCTAATCCAAATATCGGCAGACAGTATCATGCTATCTTTATACACGTTTTTTTCTTCAATAATACGCATAAATTCATCTAACTGCGAGCCACTTAAATTTTTCGCAAACTCGTCCATTTTAAAATCTAACGTATCAAAAGCCTCTATATATGTTTCATAGTAATCATTCTTTACATCTTCATCTTCAGCCAACAATATATCTCTACCCATTACTCGACATACATACATTTTCCTAATTATTTCACTTAGCTCTTCTTTGTTTCTTACGTTATCGTTAATAATTTGCTCGGCAGAAATATTAACAATAAGTATAGATACAACAGAAAGCACACTAATGCAAACAACACTTATAATAATAAAGAATTGTAAAGGTAAGAATTTTTTTTGAACATCTGCGTTATTTAACCAATTTTTAAAACTACTCATTTTACCCCCTTGTTATTTATTATTATTAGCGCCAATTAATTTTTCGTTATGATATTACGTTGGAGCCGGCCAAATACATTTTTATTTGTTCTTTTACTTATAATATGCTATTTCTACTTAAATATTATAAAGTCAAAATTGACTTTATAATATATTTTAAACAATAAAACAACTATTTTACGTTAAAATTCGTTTATGAAACAAGCCAAAAACTGCATTTTTATATATGTTAATATTACCATAAAACCGCATGGTTGTCAATAAAATTCGGTATTTGTTATTAGCAAAGTAACTATAAATAATCTCAGCTTTGCTCCGATTATTCATATCTTATTTTATGGCGCAGGGCAAGGATGCCCCACATGCTAATTTATATTATATTCGTTGCCTCACATAATATAAATTACCCCCATTTTATCTATCAAATTATCACATGCCATCTGCAAGGCTAAGTTTTAAAAAACTTAGCTCTAACCGTCAAAAGTTTTAAATTGCGCATCGTATAACTTTGTATAAATGCCGTTATTGGCATATAGCACATCGTGGTTTCCATACTCTGCTATACCCTCAGCTGTAAGCACAATTATCTCATCCGCATTTTTTATTGTAGATAATCTATGTGCTATAACCAGTGTCGTTCTTCCCTCTGATAATTCATAAAGCGAGTGCTGTACTTGCTGCTCTGTTTCATTATCCAGCGCAGATGTAGCTTCATCTAAAATCATTATTGGCGGATTTTTCAAAAATGCCCTCGCAATACTTAGGCGCTGCTTTTGCCCTCCTGATAGGCGCACACCTTTTTCACCAATATTGGTGCTATAACCATCCGGGCAACTCATAATAAAATCATGCACTCTTGCTTTTTTTGCAGCATCTATAATTTCTTCATCTGTTGCATTTGTTTTACCGTATTTTATATTTTCTTTTATTGTCCCTGTAAACAAAAATATATCTTGCTGCACCATACCTATAGCACTGCGCAGGCTGTTTAATTTAATATCCCTAATATCAACACCGTCAAGCGTTATATAACCCTCTAAACAATCATAAAACCGTGGAATAAGCTGACACAGCGTAGTTTTTCCGCCGCCTGACGGGCCAACCACTGCAATTGTTTTGCCTGCGCTTATTTTAAAACTAACATTATTCAAAACATCTTCTTCATCGGTGTATTTAAAAGTAACATTGTTAAATTCTATATCACCTTTCACACTTTTTAGCTTTACAGCATTAGGTTTATCATCTATATCTATATCCGTATCCATAATTTCAACAAAACGCCTAAAGCCGCTCATGCCTTGCTCGAATTGCTGAGTAAAATTTGTTAGCCTTTGAATTGGTTGCAAAATTATATTAATATATAGCAAAAATACGACTAAATCTGATAAATTCATGCTGCCATCTATAACGCAAACGCCACCTATTATAAGAACTAATGCGTTGCTGATATTTGTTAGAAAGCCCATACCCGATACAAATACCGCCATAGCGTTATATGAAGCTTTTTTTGCGTTTTTAAAGAAGCCGTTCCCTTCGTTGAATTTTTCTATTTCATGTGCTTCGTTTGTGAAAGATTGCACAACTCTGATGCCGCTAATACTATTTTCCACCTGAGCATTAACGTCGGCTATTTTCACCCTTACATCTGAAAAAGCTCTTCTCATTTTTTTGCGCCTTGTAAGTGCAAACCATGCAATTACAGGTAGCATAATAAGTATACATAATGTTAAGCGCCACTCTATATTGAACAGGATAACGCCCGAGCCAAAAAACATTACCAGCGATATAAAAATATCTTCAGGGCCGTGATGCGCAAGCTCTGTAATATCGAATAAATCGTTTAGTATTTTAGACATTATCTGCCCTGTTCGGTTTTTATCATAGTATTTAAAAGATAGTTTTTGCAAATGTGAAAATAAATCTTCCCTGATATCCGCCTCTATTCTCACGCCTACCATATGACCCCAGTAGTTTATGAAAAAAGTAAACAGCGATATTGACAAATATATGCCGATTAATACAGCAGCAAGAAAAAACAATTCTTTCATATTTCCTTGCGGTATAGTTGTGTCCATTATTCTTTTTGTCACCAGCGGAAACAATAAGCCCAGTGCTGCCGATGCAAGCGCACAAAGCATATCGCATATGAAAAGTTTCAAATGCGGCCTATAGTAGCTGATAAACCTTTTTATAATTACTTTATCTGGTTTTGTTTTTTCCTGGGCTCTCATTTTTTACTCCTTATAATAGCCTAATATGTCATTTTTTATTTATGCTTAAATCGATAACAGTATTCTCACACTCTCGTTAATACAAGCTCTAATTATTACAAGCATAATATTTATTTTTGCAAAATTCGTGTAAAAATCGTGTAATGAAAAGCAAAGTATTAAGCTTCATAGTTAAATGGCTTTCTTTGCAAAAGCCTTATTTAAGCCAATGTGCGCGCTAATAATTTAGGCAAGAGAAAAGCCTCTCACGCAAATTGCGTGTCGAGGCTCACGAGTGGTCGTTGCAACCTATTCGGAAGCTTTACCACCGTGAAAAAAATCACGCCCTAGGGATTACCTAGAGCGCAAAATTGGGTCCAGCGTCACGCTGGTGGTGGAGATGACGGGTATCGAACCCGTGTCCGAAAAAAAATCCGCGATAGTATCTCCGGGTGCAGTTTGTTTACAAAATTCCCTTGGCACTAAGCGAACAAACACGCCGGTGCTTTGGTAGCTTCATCAGTTCATGGCGGCAAACAAAGCTTGATGCCGCTCACGTTCAGTACCTAAACGACGCTTTGACCCTGCGCGGTACTATCGCAGGCAAAACGAGCGGCTAAATTAAGCCGCTACAGCTAATTTATTATTGTTAGCTATTTTTTTTGAGGCGATTAAAGTGTGGCCCCACCACTACCCGCTGCTCTCGTTTCCTTCTCCCCGTCGAAACCTTTACATCCCCACGTTGATTATATTATAACACAAATATTGTTTTTTATCAATTAAATTTTGCATTTTGAAATTTACAAAACAAGTTATTAATACACAATAAATTTATTTTTACTATAATGATAAAAAGTTATTAATAAAACTAAGCATATCATTCGGCAAAGGAATATCTAAATTTACAGTATTATCGCTACTGATATTAATATCTTTTCTATGGCTGCCGCCTATATTATCACAAAATACTGCGCCGTAAGTTTCAGCTATATTAATAAAGCTCATCTGCTTACATGCAAGCATT
>CAYJPD010000031.1:0-19825 GCA_964371975.1 uncultured Bacteroides sp. | reverse complement strand
AAAAGTGCGGTGGTTGGAAAAGTGCTTCTTTCAAAATCAACTGTTATATAAATTTTAAAGTAAAAGAGAAAGAAAATGTACCCAACAAAAATTGAAGCAATTGAACTGTTAAAAACAGCAGAAAAAAACAACCCCGGCGCATGGGTGCAGCATTCTTATGCTGTGGCAAATTGTGCGCAGAAAATAGCGGCTAAATGCAATATGAATGAAGATAAAGCCTATATTTTGGGGCTGTTGCACGATATAGGGCGCAATTTCGGAGTTAAACATATAGCGCATGTTTTCGATGGCCATAAATTCATGAGTGAACTTGGCTACGACGAAGTGGCGAGAATTTGTTTAACACATTCATTCTCAACTAAAAACATAAATGAGTATAGCGGCAATTTCGATTTGCCGCAAAAAGATATACAATATATAACCACACTTTTGGAAAATATAGTTTTTGACAATTACGATAAACTAATTCAACTGTGCGATTCCTTAGCAGGCACCGAAGTTGTAGATATGAAAGAGCGCATGAACGATGTAAAACGGCGATACGGGAAATTTGCACAAAATAAGTGGGACATGAATTTAAAACTAAAAGAATATTTTGAAAATTTATGTGGCGAAAATATATATGTTATAACAACAGAAAACCGTGCGCTTTGGCACTTATGATGGCAAAATGTTTTAGCAAAACGGCAATTAAAAGCAAATGAAATTTATAAAAGCAACATAAAAGCGGGCGGATATTATATCCGCCCGCTTAAGCTTTGAATGTTAATTTGATGTACCTGTTAAAGGTACCAGTTTATAATCCAAAACAAATTTAGTGTTTTGAGTATCGGAGTAAAATGCTTGCTTTAAACGCCCTAAAACTAAATTGCCAACATCGGAAGTTGCAATATTTGGCAATAGTGCCGCATATTGCGTTGCGCTACACCTTGCAATTGTGTCACCACTACGCAAATTCTTTTGCAAAATGTCGAGTAAATTTGTCATAGATTTATCTATTTCAAGCGGCTCGGGCTTTGAATTATCAATGGGCCTAAGGCTTAAAACAGCAAGGTACATTGTTGCGCCAAGCCTTTCTAAATTGCGCATGTGCAAGTGGTAAATGTCTTTAAAAATAGTATACTCGCAAACAAATGCGCCGCGCTCTTTAGGGCTTTGCTTTAAGTCGTTGCAAACTTGTTCTATGCTCGCTTCCGAGTTATGGTCTTGTTTGATAAGCTCAGAATAAAAATCCAATATCTCTTCGCTGGGTTTCATGCCCAAATGAGTGTAGTGAAGTTTTGTTATGTTTTGATATTGTGTTAAAGCCTCTTTGTTATGCCCCATTTTTAAAAGAGCGCGCATAAGCTCAAGGTTAAGCATAGATTCAAACGGGTCTATCTCAAGCGACGCTTTGCAAACACGAATTACATCACCGTATAAATAAGAGGCGTTCAAAAATTTTATATATTGGTACATTGCACTAATATATAAATCTCTGTAGTAGAAAACTTTTGGCGAAATATAAGAACTAAGTGCAGAGTTAACAAGTAAATCGTCTTTATATAAAAACAGAATTTCTTCGAAATTCTCGCGCAGTGCCGGTGTTAAACCTGTAGCTTTTTTTGCCCTTTTGCAAAGCTCTTCCATGCGGAAAACGTCTATATTACTATTGAGCTCGGGGTTCCACATATAAGCTCCACGCCTTGTAACAATAGCGTCTTCAAGGCCTAAAACGGCAAGCTCTTTGCGAAGACGGCTAACAAGCGTTTTTAGCGTACCCTCAAGGCCAAAAGAATCATTCTCGCCCCAAAGAACATCTATTAAATTGGAAAGTGAAACCGGTTTTTCGTGGTTAATTATAAGCATCTCAAGCAGAATAATTTTTTTTGGCGATGAATTTAAATTTTTGCTAATATCAACGCCGTCAACCATGATTTTAAATTCGCCCAGAGCATAAATATCTACCATTATAACACTCCTAAGGTTTTTACATTAAAATTACACATATAGCTATTATACATTATTTTTGTGAAAAAAACAAGAGCAAAAAATGAAAAAAATTCTGTTTTGTAATACTAATGTAATATTATTTGAGCAATTATTTTTCTGAAAATATTGCAAATGTTTGTGCATTTGTTATAATACTATATATAAATAGTGTTTACTGTGCATTGTCACCATATATAAAAGGAGAGTAAAATGAAATTGAGAATGAAAGTTGTTTTAGCAGTATGTCTTATGTGTTTGGCTGTTTTACTTAGCGCTTGCGACACTGTGCAAGAGCAAATACAAAATGTAACGGGAAACGGAAATGAAAGCACAATTAATGACTCGCAAGTACCTACATCAAGCAGAGATGCAACCCCTGTTGTATACCAGCCGTCTGCCGATGGGGTTAACGTTTATAACGGAAAAGTTAGCGTTATGGACCTTAGCAATACAAGCAAAGGTTACATCATGGTTAAGTATACAGGAACAAATCAAAGTGTTAAAGTTCAATTAAGGCACGAAAACAGCGACTGGTATACTTACGATTTGAATTCTTCGGGCGAATATGAAGTTTTCCCAATAACTACGGGTAATGGTTCCTATACAATTACAATTAACGAGAATATTGAGGGGACAAGATATGCCCAAATTGACGCTACAACTTTCAGCGTTCAGCTTGAAAATGATTATATAGCGTTTTTACACCCTAATCAATATGTTGATTATAGCGAAAGCTCACTTATAGTGGCAGAAACGGAAAAAATAGCCACAGGCGCACAGGACGACTTAGACGTTGTTACAAAAGTGTACGAACATGTTATAGAAAATGTTGAATACGATTTTCACAAGGCAGATAATATTGAAGAATTTTACCTGCCTGATGTTGATAAAACGTTTTCCTCGAAAGAGGGCATTTGCTTTGACTATGCAGCACTTATGACAGCGATGCTTCGCACACAAAACATACCAACTCAGCTTGTTATAGGCTATGCGGGTACAGCATATCACGCATGGATAAGCGTTTATACCCCCGAAACGGGCTGGATAGATAATATGATTGAATTTAACGGTAAAGAATGGGTTAGGTTAGACCCAACGTTTGCATCTACGAGCAATAGCAACCCGGATATACTGGAGTATGTGGGCGACGGGCAAAATTACAACGCCATGTATTTCTACTAACAAATAAAGCAAAATGCCGGCACTTTTATCATAATTTATGCTTTGCGTGATGAGACACTATGGGATGTTAAATTTTGTGTAGCAGCAAAGCGGCTGAATGGAGCATTATAATGGACAAACAGAAAAAACACAAAGCAAAAGCACAGCTTAGCGCAGTGGCATTAAGTGATTTTTTCGAGCAACTTTATATGTATTTACAAAGCGGTATTCCCACATGGGAGGCACTTAGTATAATAAGCGAAAACACAAGCAACAAAGAGATAAAAGCGCTTTACAATTTGCTTTACAACAAAGTTGCCGACGGCGAGCTTTTATCTGTAGCGATGAGCGAGAGCAATGTTTTCCCTGTTTATGCAATAGGAATGACAGCTGTGGGCGAGCAAACAGGGCGCATAGAAGAAACAACGCTTGCACTTAAAAAATACTATTTGCAAAAAGACGAGCTAAAAAAAAGCATACGCAGCGCTGTTGCTTATCCTCTTTGTATGGCGGGTATGGTGCTTGTTGTAATTTTAGTGCTTATAATGCGCGTTATGCCTGTGTTCGAGCAAGTGTTTGCACAGCTGGGCTTATCGCTTAATTCGTTTGCGCAGTCGCTTTTAAGTATGGGCGAGTTTATAAATAATTCATCTTTAATAATTTTATTGGGCATAGCGGTTTTAGTAGCTTTGTTTTTTATTATAAAGGCAACACAAAAGGGCAAAAAATTACTATCGCATATTTACATTACATTTCCGCTAACAAAAAAGCTTGCCCAGGCGCAAAATGCAAATACATTCGCGTTTTCAATGTCGCTTATGCTTGCAAGCGGAATAGAAACATTAACCGCATTTGATTTTGCGCAAGATTTAGCGGAAAGCGAAGAGGCGAAAGGCAAAATCAATATTATTCGCACAGCGCTCGAGAGCGGCAAATCGCTTAACACAGCGCTAATAGAGGGCGATATATTTAAAGAGGATTATCAAGGCATGGTTGTTGCAGGCATGCGCACGGGCGCTGTGAGCGAGATGCTTATGAATATAGCCGAGCGCTACGATAAAGAGGCGAACGAGCGCGTTCAAAAGCTGCTTTCAATTTTAGAGCCAACTTTAGTTGCGGTTTTATGCGTTATGGTAGGGCTTGTTATGTTAAGTGTAATGTTGCCGTTAACAGGAATTTTAGCGGGGCTTTAATTTAGTAAAAAGAGGTTTTTTGCTTGAAGAGAAACTTTTTCAAAACTGTTATAAAAATATTTAAAAGCGGCTTGTTTTACTCGCTTTTAATGTTTGCTGTAGTTGTATATGTGTTTGTGTTTGGAACAGATAATGTTTCAGGCACCGTTTCAGGCGAGCAATTGGCTATGCTTGAAAACTCTGTGCGAAGAAGTGCTGTTCAGTGCTACTCATTAGAGGGCAGCTACCCTGTTGATTTACAGTACCTTATAGATGAATACGGCCTTTATTACGACGATAAAAATTTTGTGGTGCATTATGAAAATATAGGCTCGAATTTAGTGCCGCAAATATCGGCGTTTTATATTGGGGAGTAGTTTTTTATAAGAGTATACCAAAGAGCATATATAATAAAAAGGAGAATGGCCACACGCCATTCTCCTTTTATAATGTATAGTTAATTATCAAATAACTCGGAAATTTTTGCTAAAGTATCAATAATAGGCAAGTGCTGGGGACATGCAACTTCGCATTTTTTACACCCAATACAGTCCATCGCTTTTCCGCTTTTACCCGTGGTAAATTTGTAGGAGCCTTTACCCTTTTCAGCTTGCCCATATGTTAAGTAATCGTTATATACACTGAAAATATTTGGTATTTTTATGTTTTGAGGGCAGCCCTCAACACAGTATTTGCAATCTGTACATGCAACAATCGGCAGAGCGTCTAATTTCTCTTTCACCAATTTTAAGGCACCGCTCTCTTTTTCGCTTAGTGGTGTAAACGCCTGTACGGTTTTAACATTATCTAATACTTGGCTCAAAGTGCTCATGCCGCTAAGCATCATAAACACACCGTTTAATTGCAAAACATAACGAACAGCCCAAGAGGCAATGCTAACATCTTTAGTAACTGCGTTTAAAATATGTTCAAATTCGCTTTTTAAGCTTGATAAATAGCCGCCTTTTAAAGGCTCCATAACAACTATAGGAACATTATATTTGCACGCTATATCGTAAATTATTTTAGAGGCGATACCCTTGTCATTCCAATCGGCATAATTAATTTGAAGCTGCACAAATTCAACTTCACTATGCTCGCTTAAAAGCTTTTCCAGTAGCTTGGGGGTGCCGTGGAATGAAAAGCCGAATGTTTTTATTTTGCCTTCCTTTTTCATGTCTTGTGCCCATTGCCATGCACCTGTGCGCTCAAATTGCTCTATATTGCCCTCGCTTACTGCGTGAAGCAAATAGTAATCGAAATACTCAAGGCCTGTTTTTTCTAATTGCTCTTTAAATATACGCTCTAAATCACTGCGTGTTTGCAAATTAAGTGGCGGCATTTTATCTGCAACGGTATATTTATCACGCGCATAGCGCTGTACAACAGCCTTGTTAAGAGCAATTTCAGAATTGCCGTCGTGGTAGAAATATGCGGTGTCGAAATATGTACCGCCACCTTTAATGAAAGCATCCGCCATTTCGCAAACTTTAACCATGTTTATGTCACCGTTTTCTACAGTGGGTAGGCGCATTAAGCCAAAGCCAAGCGGAAAAATTTTAAAATTATTTGCCATATATATCCTCCTGAAATTTTAAGTGTTTCGTTAAATAATTCATCACATATACGTAAAATTATTTGAGATTAATTTGATGCATTAATTTTATTATACTATATAAATGTAAAGAATGCACTATTTAACAAAAAATATTTTTATTTACAAAATTGTTTTTAACGCTTTTATTTGGCGGGTTATCGCTATTAATTAAAAGAGAAACATTGCAATTGTTGCACATGCCCAAAATGAAACTTAATTTATTAGCGCAATTGCAAACAAAGTCATATTAAAATACATGAAAAATATACATTAGCTTTAAATAGCGGCAGCTTATTTTGTAAAAAGCGTTAAAATTTAGCATAGATGCTTTTTAATAAACATATATATTAAATATGTCAAATATAAAATTTCTTTTAACAAACTATTGCTTTTGTTCATATTATATGTTACTATGTTTACAGTTATAAAGGGGAGTAGTTGGCATCTTTATAGGTGTTGTGTATTCGTCACCACGTTTTTTTAACCGGGTACACATTAAATAACAAGACTTTTATTTTACGTTTATTTGGCGTATAATAAAGGGCTTGCTTTTTTTATGCGCATTTAATTTGAAAGGGTTTTTAGTATGTCTTATGTTTTGTTGGTAATAGGTTTTGCACTTCTTATTAAAGGCGCAGATTTTTTTGTAGACGGTAGCAGTGAAATTGCTAAAGTATTCAAAATTCCATCTGTGATTATAGGCTTAACAATAGTTTCCTTGGGAACATCTTTGCCGGAGGCGGCTGTTAGCGTTAATGCCGCTTTAGCAGGTAGCAACGAGCTTGCGCTTAGCAATATAACAGGCTCTAATATATTCAATTTAATGGTAGTTGCAGGCCTTTGCGCTATTATAAAGCCAATACCCATTCAAAAAGAAATTTTACGCAGAGATTTCCCCGTAGCAATTATTGCAAGCGTAGCAGTTATAATTTTTATGTTGGACGGCGTAATAAGCCAAATTGAGGGCGGCATATTTTTAGTTGCATGTTTGACATATATTGTTTATTTAGTGTTTGAAGCAAATAAGGCAAAAGCTGTTTTAGCAGGCGGCGAAATTGAAGACGATAGCAGCAAAAAAACGAGTGTTCCCAAAAGCTTGATATTTATAGCTATTGGCATACCTGCCATAATTTTCGGCGGCGAATTGGTTGTAAACAACGCTATAGTTATTGCGCGCACTTTTGGAATGAGCGAAACAATAATAGGCCTAACAATTGTAGCGGTGGGCACGTCTTTGCCAGAGCTTATGACAAGCCTTGTTGCCGCAAGAAAAGGCGAAAATGGCATAGCGCTGGGCAATGCAATAGGCTCGTGCATTTTGAACATACTGTTTATTTTAGGAGCATCTGCGGCATTATCGCCAATTATGGTTGCGAGCGAATCTTTTATTCACGTTGGCTTTATGCTTTTTACAACAAGCTTGATGTTTATTTTTGCCCTATCAGGAAAAACCGCAAACAGAATAGAGGGCATAATTTGCACTTTACTTTATGTTTCTTACATTGCGTATTTAATTCTGTTTTAAAGAAGCGCGTTAATTTAAGGCGTAAAAAGTGTGTAATTATAAATGTATGAACGGAGAAAAATATAAATGAAAAAATCCTTTGCAATTAGCATTATAGCAGTTGCTTTTGCAGTTTTTATGCTTGCTGTTAGCATAATCGATGTTGATGAACTTCAATATGATACAGTACAAGATTATGATAAAATTTTAGAGCATGTGGCGGTTATGGGCAAAGAGCCACATAGTGTTGTTCATAAACAGGCTACTGAAAATGTTATAAATTATATTACAGATGAGCTTGATGAAATGGGCGTTGTTTACGATGAAAACGCAGAAAATTTAACAACACCAACATATACTTTCCAAGAGGGAATAAATTCCTACGATGAATTCAGCGAGCCTTACAGCTTAAAAAATATAATAATTCATATACCGTCTAACGCTCAAAACAAAAGCGAGGAAGCATTACTTTATATGATGCACCACGACAGCGTTCCGCAAGGTGGCGGAGCGAGCGACGATGTTTTAGCGGTAGCTACTTGCATTGAAACCGTGCGCCGGCTTATAGATGAAAGAAGCACAACTGAATTTACAAACGACATTGTGTTTTTGTTTACCGACGGCGAGGAAGCGGGGCTTCTTGGCGCAGATATATTTGAAGAGAGCTTCACAGGATATGATAATTTAGTAGACAGAACAAAATTTTGCGTAAACCTTGAATCAAGAGGTACATCTGGCAGCTATATAATGTTTGAAACAGCAAAAAACAATTATGCAACAGTTGAAATGTTCAGCGAAATTAACGAGAATATATTTACAAGCTCGCTTGCAAATATGATATATCAGTCAATGCCCAACGGCACAGATTTTTCAGAAGTTAAAGACATTATGCAGGGCTTGAATTTTGCGAATTTAGGTAATGGAAGCAATTACCACACCCAAGATGACAGCATTGATTCAATGGCAGATACTTATACAACACAGCAGGCAAAAATAGTGTGGGATATCCTAATTGGCACAAAGGACATTAATTTAAGTGAACTTAATTCTGCAAGCGAAGATGCTGTTTTCTTCTCTTATTTGAATATCGCCACTCCTTATTATAATTTTTCTACAGCTACTGTAATTGGCTTTGTGCTTGTAATAATGCTTATTATAAGCATAGTGATGAATATTTTATATAAAAGTTTTAGCATGAAGAACATACTGAAAAGTTTAATTGTTCTTTTAGTAAGCATAGTTTTAAGCGCAGCTGTTGTTTATTTGGCATATTACCTCTTTAGCTATACTGCGGCGTTGCTCGGTGTTATAGCGTTTGAAGCAATTGGAAGCATAACTTATTCTTCTACTGCTTTAATAATTTGTATTATGGCTGTTGCAATGGCATGTTCGCTTGTAAGTGTGCATTTCGGCAAAAAATACTTAAAAATTGCAGCGGATGATATTAACATGGGCGTAGCGTATTTTTATGCTTTACTTGGCATAGCAACTTCGTTCTTGTTGGTACAAGCAAGCTATATTTTTGCAATTTCAGCTTTAATTTTAATTGGCGTTCAGCTGGCAAAGCAAATAGCGTTAAAGTTTATGAACAAAGATATTTCAGGCTTAAATTTAGAGCTGTTAGCTTTCGGGTTAATATCACCGCTATTAATACCGGTTATATTTTTAGCATGCATTGCCCTTGGAATGAACTTAGCCTATGCATTCGGTGTATTAAGCGCTATTTATTTAATGGTTGCTGCACCAAATATTACAAAGTTTAATATGCCTGTATTTTTAAGCAAAAAAAGCGATAAAAATAATATTAAGGCTATTACTTTACCCCTATCATGCACGCTTTTTGCCTTAGCACTACTAACAGCTTTTGTGGCTACTTCAAAGGGAGATTTTAACAGAAACTATTCCCAAAACAACGGAATTGATTCTAATGATGCTATAGTGTATGTTCAAAAACTTGATGCAAATAATTCTCCAGTTGCTGCGCATTATCAAATATCAGATATTAATGCCGCACCGTACTTTATGAAAGAAATAGATGGCTTTAGCTACGATGAATTATCAAAAAATTATGTAAGAGAAGTAGAAAACAGCTTGCTTTCAGATTTTTCAATTGAAGCTAAAGGCGAATATGTGTTTGAAAAACAAGATGATGGCAGTGTTAGCCTTACAATAAATAAAAATATTGAAGATTCTATTATTTATATAAATTACCATTTTGGTGATAACGAAATGGTAAATGCGCAAATGATTTTACAAGACGGTACACAATATGAGCTTGTTTTAGACGAGGAGCAAAGAAGTGAAATTCGCGCCGATAACTCAAAGCTAATATTTACCGGAAAAGATAATAGTGCATTAAGCGATGATTTTGCCATTACGGTTTATGAGTATAGTGTGAATAACGAGAACTTAAAAGGCAAAGATATTTATGCAGCTTTTGAAAACTCACTTGTTTTAGATAGAGCAAATTATATTATTGCATTTAAATATGCTTTTGCAATGCCGGCGTAATAATTAAAGAAAGCAAAGCATAAAGCTTGGCAAAAATTAATAATAGCAGTAGGGCGGCTCTTTTTTTAGAGCCGCCCTTTAGCGTTTAATATTAAATTTAATTGTTTATGAAGCTTTATTGCTCTACATCTAAGGCAGTTATGCCTTTTTTAGGTGCCGGCTTACTGTCGCCATGTTTAACAAATAGCATTGTTACAAAGCTTAATACAACAAAAATTGTGCCATAGGGGAATAGAATTCTATAGCCGATTGAATCCATTAAAAAGCCGCTTATTGCAGGCGTTAGTATTTGTGAAGACATGCTTACAGTATAATAATAGCCCGTGTATTTACCCACATCGCTACCTTGGGAAAGCTCTACAACCATAGGGTAGCTGTTAACATTTATAAAAGCCCAGCCGAAGCCTGCAAAAGCAAAGAATATATAAAGGTAAACATTCACGCTGTTAAAAAACGAGCCCGCGAAAAATGCAATTGCAAGCATTACAATGCCTATTAAAATTGTTTTTCTGCGCCCTATTTTAGCTGCTATAACACCAACGGGGATATATGCAATAATTGCAGCTGCGGTACAAAGCAAAAGCACAAGCGCAAAGTTACCTTGCAGCTCTTGCCCGGCATAGCGGCTGAATGCGGATGTGATGGCATTGTACCCGAAGAACCATAAAAATATACTTGCAAGTATAAATATAAAACTGCGTTTGACATCGCTTGGCATTTTTTCAACTGTTGGGTTTTCTTCGTCTTCATCATCAACAGGTATACCGGAGGCTTTACTTAGTAATTTCATCTGCTCTGCACAAAAATTCTCTTTAATTTTCCAGAACAGAACACAAACACACAGCACCATAACAATGGATAAGATGATGAAAATAATTAAGTAGTTGGGTTCATCGCCCGTTACAGGGAAAATTGAAAGAGCAACAAGCATCAACATGCCGCCAACTGCGCCCAGTAAATTTATAATGGCGTTCCCTTGGCTGCGCAAGGGCTTGGGCGTTACATCGGGCATAAGCGCAACAGCAGGGCTTCTGTAAGTGGCCATAAAAATAAGAACAAAGCCTAAACCTATGAAAAACAGTGGTAGGTTATTAATGCTTTCGGCAAACGGCATTAAAAATAAAAACAGCAATGCGCCGGCCGTTCCCAGTAGTATATAGGGCATGCGCCGCCCTATTTTAGTAATGGTTTTATCGCTAAATCTACCGAAAAGCGGTAGCATAATAAGTGCTAAAATATTGTCAACACCCATAACTATGCCTATTAGGCCGTCGTTTACATCAAAGCTGTCTTTTAACATTAAAGGTATAACTGTATCATACACTTGCCAAAAAGCAGTTATAGACATAAAAGCAAGGCCAACAAAAACAGTGCGTTTTACATTTAGTTTCATTTAATACTCCATTTCAAAGTGTGAATTTTAAATATGCTATTATAAAAATTATAAATAAGTTTTTGGCTAAAAGCAAGTAAAAAGGGGAAATTTACAATAATTTTACCTAAAATTGTAAAAGCATACAATATAACACATTAAAAACAGCAAAAAAATGGGTGGCAATAAAAAACGAATTGCCGCCCAAAAACGCATTTAAGCTGTATTAGTTTTATAAGTATAATTAGCGCAGTGCACAGTGCTGCTATAATCGCTTGCATATGGCGCATAAAGGTGAAACTTTCCGTTTTCGCCGCTTATAAATGCCTGTTTACCCTCGCACAAATGCAAAAATTCACTGCCCGCCATAACAATAAACGGAATGCTATAACACCGTGCAATAATAGCAGCGTGGGCGTTTTCACTGCCGTTTGAAGATATCATACCCAAAATTTCACTGCGTTTTAAACAGGCTATATCTGTTGGGAATATTTCTTCGCTAACAAGAATACTGGGCGTTTGCGGGCTGTTTAGAAATATAGTTTCCCCGTCTAATATTTTAACAACTCTGTTGCAAATATCAAGTACATCTGTGCTGCGCTCTGAAAAATAATTATCGTTAATGCTGCGCAAGTTGTTTGCAAAAATAATGCCGGCACGCTCAACTGCCGCAGCTGCGCCGGCACCTGCTTTTATGTAACTTTGCACTTCTTTTACTAAAGCGGCATCGGTTAATATAAAGCGCTGTGTGTCGAATATATCACAAATATCTTTGTCGCCCTCTTTTTGCTTGCAAAAAGATAATAGCTGCTTTATAGCTACATCACAAGCATTTTCGAATAATTTCAGTTCAAAACAAGGCGCTCCTACTTTTCTGTTTACAGCAAGCCGCGAATGATTTATGCGAAACACAGGCCCAAGCGCGCTGCCGCTGTTTGCACATATACCACTAAATGTATTCATGTTTGCCCCCAAAGTAATTTTGTTGCAGGGCTAATGCTTAAAATTAACACTAAGGCCCTTTAATATGTATATGCAATTTATAAAGAAAAATTGCGAAAAACTATAATGAATTGCTGTGTTTTTATAATAATCAATATAGTAAATATATTTAATATTATATAAAAAATACAACTAATATTATGTAGAAAATTGGAGGCACTTAAAAAAGAAATGTGAAATTAAAAAATAATAATTGTTAGCTTAGAGTAATTAAAAAGCTTGTAATACAAATATAATTATAGCAATTATTGCTGCTTTGGCAGGTTATACAAAAGGGTATTACACAAAAACCTACCTGAAACGCATATATGTGTTTCAGGTAGGTTTAATTATGTATAAGCTTTGTTAAAATCAATTAAAGGTTATACAATTTTTAGTCGTGCTCAAGCCAATCTAAGCTGCGGCCAACCGCTTTTGTCCAGCCTCTGTTAAGTTTATCGCGCTCGTCTTTATCCATTTTAGGCTCAAACTGAACGTCGTGTGTCCAAAGGCCTTTAAGCTCTTGCTTGTTTTTCCAAACACCTGTTGCAAGGCCTGCTAAATATGCGGCGCCCAAAGCTGTGGTTTCTCTAATCATAGGGCGGCGAACGCCTATGCCCAGCACATCAGCTTGGAATTGCATTAAAAATGCATCACGGCTTGCGCCGCCGTCTACGTTTAGTTCTGTCATTTTTGTGCTCGTGTCTTTTTCAATTGCACGAACAAGGTCTGCACTTTGGTAGGCTATGCTCTCTTGCGCCGCACGAATTATATGCTCGCGCTTTGTGCCCCTTGTCATGCCAACAATAGTGCCGCGCGCATACATATCCCAATGCGGTGCGCCAAGGCCTGTAAATGCAGGAACAACATAAACACCACCTGTGTCTTTAACCTTTTGCGCATAGTATTCAGCATCTCTGCTCTCGTTAAAAAAGCGCATTTCATCGCGAAGCCATTGAATAACGGCACCACCAACGAAAACACTGCCCTCAAGCGCATATTGCACTTCGTGCTTTTCACTTGCGGCAATAGTTGTTAAAAGGCCGTTGCTACTTAAAAATGCATCACTACCTGTGTTCATAAGCAAGAAACAACCTGTGCCGTATGTGTTTTTTGCTTCGCCTTTATCAAAGCAACATTGCCCGAAAAGCGCAGCTTGTTGGTCGCCTGCTATGCCTGCAACCGGTATTGTAATACCGCCCACATTAGCCATGCCGTAAACTTCGCTTGAAGAAACAACTTCCGGTAGCATTTCTTTTGGTATATCAAGCTCTTTTAACATAACATCGTCCCATTTAAGGTTGTGTATGTCAAAAATCATGGTGCGGCTCGCATTTGTTCTATCAGTCAAATGCACAGCGCCGTTTGTAAGCTTCCATAATAGCCAAGTGTCAACCGTTCCGAAAATTATCTCGCCTTTTTGTGCTCTCTCGCGTGCACCCTCAACATTATCAAGTATCCATTTAATTTTTGTGCCGCTGAAGTAAGCGTCCGGAACAAGGCCTGTGGTTTTTTGAATATGCTCTTTTAAGCCTTTTTCAACAAGGCTGTCTACAATAGGGGCGGTGCGGCGGCATTGCCATACAATTGCATTGTAAATGGGCCTGCCTGTTTCTTTATCCCATACAATTGTTGTTTCACGCTGGTTAGTAATGCCTATAGCGGCAATATCAGCTGTGTTAACGCCACTTTTTGCAATAACCTCCATCATAACGGCATATTGCGATGCCCAAATTTCCATAGGGTCGTGCTCTACCCAGCCCTCTCGAGGGTAAATTTGTGCAAATTCTCTTTGCGCCATTTCAACAATATTTTGTGCATCATCAAATAATATTGCCCTTGAACTGGTAGTGCCTTGGTCAAGCGATAAAATATAACGCGCCATATTGAACTTTCTCCTTTAAACTCTTTTCATATCTCTTGTAGCAATTATATCTATATTGCTATTGCATATGTTTTTAATAATTATTTGCCCTTGTGTTACCGGCGCTTCAATTTCAATATCGTTAATTGCTTTCATAGCGTTTTCAATTTCGCCTTTAGGTATGGCGCTTTGTGTTTTAACGCTTACTCGTGGGTAAAGGCCACCGTTAACAGTTACGGTTGAAGTTAACATACGCACAGGTGCGCAAAGCTCTGCTATTGCATACTCTTGCCCACGTTTACACTCGTTGCCCGTAACCGCATAGCCGTTTGCTTCATCAACTTTCATACGGCAACCTTTAGGGCATACTATACAAATCATATCTTTCATATATTACTCCTCAACTACTTTTAAAATTAAAGGCTTATTCACGTCTGCTTTTGCTAACATAACGCGTGGAAGTGCAATTTTCTCCATTTCGCCGGGGGCCGCATGTGCACGTTTGAATTCTGCAATTTGCACATCGCCGCTCATAACTTTAACAACGCACTTTTTGTAAACTTGGCGAACTCTGAAGAAAATATTAACAACTTTCTCGTCGCCCTCTTGCCTAATATATTGCGGAACAGTGTAAGAGATACCCTCACCGTTTTGCACACTATATGCTATTATTTCTTCGGCTTTCACATCTTTTTTGCCCAAAACATATTTAGCGGCAGATTTACCCGCAACCATGCTTTCCATAGTAACAAAGTCTACAAGGTCGTGAACGTGAACTACGTTGCCGCAAGCGAAAACACCTGCCATACCTGTTTGCATATCTTCATAAACAAATGGGCCGCTTGTGCGCATATCAACTTCAATTCCGGCAGAGCGTGTAAGCTCGTTTTCGGGTATAAGGCCAACGCTTAAAAGTACAGTGTCGCAATCGAAAACCATTTCGGTGCCCTCAATTGGGTTCCTGTTTTCGTCAACTTTAGATACCATAACGCGCTCAACACGGTCTTCGCCCTCTATTTTGGTGATTGTGTGTGATAAATAAAGAGGAATGTCGTAATCTTCAAGGCATTGAACAATATTGCGCATAAGGCCGCCGCTATAAGGCATAAGCTCAACGCAAGCGAGAACTTTTGCGCCCTCTAATGTCATGCGGCGCGCCATAATAAGGCCAATATCGCCACTGCCTAAAATTAGAACGCGCTTGCCAACCATATAGCCTTCCATATTAACATAGCGCTGTGCTGTTCCGGCGGTGAAAACGCCTGCAGGGCGTGTGCCGGGAATATTTATAGCGCCCCTTGTGCGCTCGCGGCAACCCATAGCTAAAACTATGCTGTGCGCATGAATAATTTCATAGCCTTTTGCATGGCTCATTATGTGCAGTACTTTTTCTTTGTTTGCGTTTTCTTCAAGGCTTATAACCATTGTGTCTACACGCAAATGAATATTAGTATCTGCAACCATTTTAGCAAAACGGCCTGCATATTCGGGGCCTGTTAGCTCTTCTTTAAAATAATGAAGGCCAAAGCCGTTGTGAATGCATTGGTTTAAAATGCCGCCCTCTTCTTTATCGCGCTCAATAAGCAAAATGTTTTTAAGCCCGTTTTCGTATGCGCTTAAAGCCGCGGCAAGGCCTGCGGGGCCTGCACCGATAACAATTAAATCGTAAATCATTATTTTGCACCTCCCACAGTGTTTTTTGTGCGCCCTGTTAAAACATAAGTGCCCTCTTGCTCTTGGGGAATGTCCATTGGGTCAACATTAAGCTCTCTGGCTAAAATTTCAACAACTCTTGGGCCGCAAAAGCCGCCTTGGCAACGGCCCATGCCTGAATTAGTGCGCCTTTTAACGCCGTTTATGGAGCAAGGTGGTATTTCCGCCCTGATGCTCTCAATTATTTCGCCCTCTGTAGCTGTAACGCAGCGGCAAATAACCCTACCGAATGCAGGGTCTTTTTTAATTAGCTCTGCTTTTTCCTCTGTGCTTAAATGGTTGAATTTTGTTTTCTTTCTTGTGTTGTCAAAATTCGCTTTTTCTTTTAATTCAAGGCCTTTTTCACCAAGCATTGTTACAGCGCGCTCGCCAATTGCAGCGGCTGCGCTTAAACCCGGGGATTTAATGCCGGCTAAATCTAAGAAATTATTTGCTGCAAATTCTATAATGAAATCGTCCCTGTTTGCAATGGCTCTAAGCCCTGCGAAACTGCGAATGTTTTCCCTGAAATTAACACTTGGAACGCTTTTTACAGCCGCAGATGAAACTTCGTTTAAGCCTTTAGTGCTTGTAGATAAATCTGTTTTAGTTGTATCGCTGGAGTTTGGCCCAACAATTAAGTTGCCGTGAACGGTAGGTGAAACCAAAACGCCCTTGCCCACTTTAGTTGGACATTGGAATACAACGTGTTTAACACGCTCGCCCTCGGTTTTGTCCAATAAGAAATATTGGCCTTTGCTTGCGGTAATTTCAAATGTTGGCTCTGCCACCATATTGTGAACTTCCTGTGCAAAAACACCTGCGGCATTAATTATATATTTTGCTTCGTAATCGCCGTTGTTTGTTTTTACAGTGTAGTTTCCGCCTTCGTTTTGGGGTGCAATAATTTCTAATACTTTTGTGTTTAATTTAATTTGTGTGCCGTTTTTTACAGCAGTTTGTGCCATTGCAAGCGCAAACTCCCAAGGGTCTACAATAGCGGCGCTTGGCGCATAAAGTGCGCTTGTAACGTTCTCGCTGATGTTTTTGTCCATTTTTCTAACTTCATCGCCTGTTAGAATTTGAACATTGGGAACTTCGTTTGCAACACCGTTTTCGTAAAGTTTTTTCACATGCAAATCATCTTCTGCGCTAAATGCCAAAACAAACGAGCCTATTTGATTGTAATGAACATTTAAAGCTTTGCAAATTTCCTTTGCCATTGCGCTGCCTTTAACGTTTAAATATGCCATGTCGGTGCCTGGTTCAGGGTCATACCCTGCGTGCAAAATTGCACTGTTTGCTTTCGTGGTGCCCATTGCAACGTCGTTATGCATTTCCAAAATAACTGTGTTAACATTGTATTTTGCCAAAGCATAAGCGGCGCTTGCTCCAATAACGCCACAGCCAATAACGGCTACATCATAAACCATAAAATCCTCCGTTTTCTACGAATGTTTGGTAAATAAAAAAAGAAACCAAACAAACGCAAGTGTTTTTTTTAAAACTTGCATTTAGTTATGTTTCTCTCTAAATCTCTTGAAACTTATTAACTTGTGTATATAATATAACATAAAATATATTTAAAAGCAATGAAAAAATTGTACAAATTTATTGTGAAAAAATTGGCACTTTACAGTGTTAAGTGATGAATAAAGCAGAGCAAAAATTTAAAAATGTGTTATTAGGCTAAAAAAACTATTACTTGCCAATTTTACTATAAAAATGTTATAATTAAGCTATAAAAAACAGCTATTAAAAGGTGAAAAATGAAAAAAACAGTAATTTTATTAATGATAATTATGCTTTTTAGCTCTTGTGCGGGTGCGCCTGCTCAAAGTGTGGCGCAAAGCGAAGTGAGAGAGCCTATAGTTTTGCCGCAAAATACTATAGAAGAACAAGCGCAGGCAGAGCCTATAAGAATTACATTTTCTGCCGTTGGCGATAATTTAATACACGATGGCATTTATTTGCAAGCTGCTGCAAGGCACGGTGGCGGCGGCTATGATTTTTCATATTGCTATGACAATGTGAGAGATTATATACAATCGTTTGATGTAAGCCAAATTAACCAAGAGACGCTTGTGAATGATGAACTGCCGGCATCGTCTTACCCGATGTTTTCAACGCCCGGGCAAATGGGGCACGATTTATACGACGCCGGTTTTAAGGTGTTTAGCCTTTCAAATAACCACACTTACGATAAGGGCGCGCAAGGCTTAAGCGCAACTGTAAGCTTTTGGGAGCAAATGCCCGAGGATGTATATGTTAGCGGCATATACCCTGACGGCACTGATTATACAAATATAGCGGTGCAAGAAGTAAACGGCATGAAAATAGCACATTTGGCGTATACAGAGATGACAAACGGCCTGCCCAAACCGCAGGGCTCACAGTATCATGTTGTGCTCACAAGCCAAACAGATATTATACAAAGCCAGTTACAATTGGCAAGAAGCCTTGCGGATATAGTTATTGTGAATGTGCACTGGGGTACTGAGTACAGCCATTATGAAAACGACATACAAAAGCAACTTGCGCAAAACATGGCAAACTGGGGCGCAGATTTAATTGTAGGCACACACCCACATGTTGTGCAAAATGCGCAGTGGCTAACAGCTGAAGATGGAAGAACAGCATTTGTGGCATATTCGCTTGGCAATTATTTAAGCACACAAAACAAGCCTGAAACAATGGTGGGTGCGGCGCTTGAATGTGAATTTGTAAAAGAGGTAAATGAAGAGGGCGAAACAACAGTTAGAGTTGAGAACCCGAAAATAAAGCCTGTTATAACACATTACGATAGTAATTACTCAAACGCACGTGTTTATATGTATGAAAACTATACGCCCGAGCTTGCCGAAGGGCATGGAATAAATGCATGGGCGCCGCAGTTTGGCATTGAGTATATAAATCAGCTTATGACAAGCTATGTTAGCGCAGAATTTTTAGTTATGTAGAAATTCATGCATGAATTTTAAGCAAATACATATTTTAGCTAAACAGCTTAGCCTTTTTTCAATTTAGCGTAAGCGGAAAAATTATGAGAATATTTTAAAGCCCTTGCTTGTTTAGCAAGGGCTTTAATGTGCCTAAAAGCGGGCGGGTTTATAAAAGCCGCTCACAAAGGCATTTTAATGAAATTTTTGCATTGGTTTTTATAATGCATTTGTTTGCAGGCAACGTTTACAAGATGTTTCGCAAAGCGTTTAAAGAGTTTTTATTGGTTAAGCTGCTCGTTAATTGCGCTGTAAACTTCGCTTGCATTTGCGGCAACAACTAAAATAATTGCGCCACTATCGGATGTTTGCACTATGCCGTTTTGTGCTATTTCATATTGGTCGGGCAAATAGTTTTCAAACTCGCCTTGCTTTTGAAGAACAAAAGCATCGAGGCTTTCTTTTACGCTTTGCTCTGAACCCTCTTTAGGGTAGAAAATGCCTACACCGTAAGCGTTAACTATTGTGCCGGCAACGCTAAAAGCATAACTTTCGCAGTTTTCAATGTCGAAAGAGGTGCTTTGTAAAATCATGTCGGAGTTCATTTGCAAATCTTCGTCTGTTAGCTCTAAAGGGTTGTGTGGTGTTTGCATGCCGTTTTCGTCGCCCGCTATAACGCTAAGGCCGCTGTTTTCATCTTCGCTTCTTGTGTTTACAATGATATCGGCAAGTTCTTCGGCCGTTTTTACAGTGCCTGCTTGTGTTTGCTCACTCTCACTATTTGGCGCTGTGCCCTCGCTTGTGGTGCCCTCGTTACTTGTGCAAGCTATTAAAGAGCCCATCATAAGCACTGCAAGTAAAATTGATAAAACTTTTTTCATATCCTTCTCCTTAAATTCAATAAAGTGCTCAATAAATTATTTGCACTTTACTATATTGTTTTTGGTTTGCTAATTAATATACGTTTTTGCAAGTTGATTTATTGCACTTAAATTGTGAAAGATTTGTTAAATTAAATTTACAGTAAGGCTAAGTCGGAAAGGTTATTATACATAATATAA
>CAYJPD010000030.1:16306-20804 GCA_964371975.1 uncultured Bacteroides sp. | reverse complement strand
CGCAGCTCGGTGTTAATTTAAGCGATTACAATTTGCAAAGCCTCAGTAAATTCGGCGCAATGCCAAATGAGTTCACAGTGCAAAAAGGCGACGCTCTTTTCATGCGCCTTGATTTGGAAAAGGAAATTGAATATTTAAGCGCACTTCAAGGCAGCACAAAAAAAGAAGAGGGTACATGCGGTGCAAAACAGGAGCAAATAAGCGAAAAACAAGAGCACAGAGATGAAATTAAAATAGACGATTTTATTAAATGTGAAATGCGTGTAGCGAAAGTTTTATCTTGCGAAAATATTAAGGAGAGCAAAAAACTGTTGCTTTTAAAACTGTTCGACGGCGAAAAAGAGCGCACAATACTAAGCGGCATAGCAAAATTCTATGCCTCTGAGCAATTGACGGGCAAGCATGTTGTTATAGTTGCAAACTTAGCGCCAAGGCCCATGATGAGCGGAAAATATGTTAGCGAGGGCATGGTTATAAGCGCAGAGGACAGCGAGGGCAATTTAAACGTTGTTATGCTACCTGAAAGTGTTAAACCGGGAAGCTTATTAGGGTGATTTAATGCGCGAAAACATGATATTTGAAACACATTCACACTACACAAGCGAGCGCTTTAAAGGCCATGTGCACGAGCTTTTATCTGCAATGGAGCAAAACGGCGTTAGCCATATTGTAGACTGTGCAACAGATTACAACACGGCGCTTTTAGTTTTAGAGCTTTGCGAGAAATACAGCTTTATGTATGCTGCGCTGGGTATACATCCACAGTGCTTAATTGAAGAGGATAGCAGCACAGTAGCTGTTTTCAAGGGTGATTTTGAAAAAGAGCTTTGCGAAATTGAGAAGTTGTTATCCCACGAAAAAGTTGTTGCCATTGGTGAATGTGGGCTGGATTACTATTGGCCTGTGCCTAAAAAAGAACAAAATGAAATGTTTATAGCGCATTTAAAGCTTTCAAAAAAGCACAATTTGCCTGTTATAATTCACGATAGAGAGGCGCACGGCGATTTATACGACATTATAAAACAATATAAGCCAAAAGGTGTGCTTCACTGCTATTCGGGAAGCGAGCCGGACGCACAGTGGATAACAAAGCAAGGCATTTTGCTGGGCGTTGGCGGCGTTGTTACATTTGCCAACAGCAAAAAACTTCAAGAAACGGTGCAGGCAATTCCCTTAGAGCACCTTGTGCTTGAAACAGATTGCCCCTACCTTGCGCCTGTGCCACACAGGGGCAAAGAGTGCAACAGCGCAATGATAATTCACATAGCGCAAAAAGTGGCCGAGCTTAAACAAATTGATGTAGATGAAGTTTTGAAAGTGACAAAGCAAAATGCGATGAAGCTTTTTAATATTGCAAAAGCTAATTAAATTTAACGTTAAATTTCATTGCCCAAAAAGCTAATTAAATTTTATGTAATTACAACAAAAAGCAGTGTGTTCAAATGAACACACTGCTTTTTTAATTTGTTCAAACTTCTCACAGTTTTAAGCGCTGTTAAATAGCTTGTTCAATTTTTTAACTTTAAACCGTTTTATCTGTACTCGTAAGTGTTGTTATATGTGCCGTCGGCATACCATTCAACATATAAGTGAAGCTCTGTTACTGCTGTTAATGGAATATCTTGGTAGTGGTAGCTGTCGCCGTCCTCATCGTTTGTGTACATATCAAAAAGTGTGCCTGCAGGTGCTTGGTAATCGAAAGGCACTTCAACAGAGTGACCGTCGGGTAAAACATAGCCCTCGGGCAATAAATTATCGCCATAGCTCTCGTCTGTGCTCTCTGAAATTCTAATGTCTGTTAATGCTGCATTGCTGTGGTTATAAAGGGTAAAGTCAAGCAAGAATGTTTCCTCTGCAACGCTTGGCGCTACAGCTGTTTTTTCTGTGCTATCGTCGCCGCAAGCTGTAAGTAAAGCTAAGCTCATAACCAAAACTAATGTTAATAATAAAATTTTACGCATAATGTCAATCCTCTCTCATTAATAAATACAATTACATTTGTCATATAAAATTATAATGTAATTTCGCAATTTTTTCAAGGGTTACACGTTGTTTTTAATGCCAAATTTTTAGTGTATGCATTTAATTTTTTAATAGAAACTGTCAAATTGCTTTTTTAATGCTCTAAACTTTCCAGTTTTTCCTTTGCTTTTTTAAGTGCAAGTTCAATTTCATAGCTGTCTTTTTGCGCCGCCTCGCTCACAGCGCCTTCGCTACTTTGCGCTTCGCTTTGAACTTCGCTTACAGCCTCGCTTGCACTGCCCTCTTTAGCGGCTTTTTTATCTTTTGCCTTTTTAGCCGCAAACAGTGCGCCTGCACCGGCCGCCGCGCCTGCAACACCTACAGCGCCTGCAACTGCCGCGCCGCTAATGCCTGCTGCGCTTGTAGAGTCTGTTGCGCCTGCTGTAGCCGCACCTGAGGGAACAGTATCACCATAGCCACCCGGGGGCGCATACGATTCCATAGGCCCGTTAACTGTGCTTAAAGGCGTTGCTGTGCTGGCATCACTGCCAATTGCCGCGCCCACAGAAACAGGGTTTTTGTAGAAATCTCTGCTGTGCGCCTTTGTGCCCTCGGCTTGCTGTGTAAGCGTTGTTTCTGTATTAGAGTACTCACCAATGGCATCTTTAAGCGTGTTGCCTGCAATAGCTGTAAGCTCTGCGCCCTCTGCCATTTGCGTTGCCATTGCGCTAATATTTGATTTTGCTGTAGCCAGTAAATCACCCTCACCCAATTTAGGCACTATTGCCGAAAGTTGCTCTTGATAGCCTGTTAGCTGGGTGGAAATTTTAACAAGATCTTCTGCTTGCTGTGCAAGTAATTTATATGAAACTTTGTATTCTGCCATGTTTTATCCTCCTATCAGCGCATTGTGTTGCCGGGCAGTTTAGGCATATTATCTGCCTCTGCTTTAATAGCCTTTTCGCTTTGCTCGTAATTATCTGCCGCTTCGTATAAAGCCGTTATAGTTGCGTTTAGCGTTTGCATATAATTATCGCAATTTGTTTTTATTGCCGTAAAGCTTGTTAAATAAGCTGTTGCGGCAGCACCCGTCCAAAACTCTTTAAGGCGCTGATTTTCAGCGGCAACTTGCTCTAAATTACTGCGGTATTTTGTATATATTTTTTGCATTTCTTGCGCATCTTGCCTAAGCAATTTAGGGTCTACATTAATTTCTGTGCTTGCCATTATAACTCCCCTTTTTTAAATAAATTTAAGCAGTGGCGTGTTGCATAAAAGGCAGTAAATTCATTTTATCCTTTTGGCAACATACTGCGAACGGCCTCTGCCGCGCTTGTTTCCTGTTTATTATAACCTACCGCTATAGTGCTTAGCGTTAGCGCGGTGCTTTGCACCAATTTAGACATATTAGCAAGCTCGGGCGCACTTTTGGTGTATGCATTAATAAAAGTACTTGCCGCATCGCTTTGCCAAATGGCTTTAACGTGTTCCATAAGCTGTGCAAGCTCTTTTTCATTTTGAACAAGCAATGTGTGAATTTGCTCAAGCTCTTTGCCGGCTTGGTTTAGCCTGTTAATATCTACTGTTGTTGCTGCCAAAAATAATCACTCCTTGCTTAAATTTGTTGTGCGGCTTGTTTTGCCGCTTCTTCAGCTTGCTGCATTTTCTTAGCAGCAGACACTAAAGCATCTGCTGTATCGTGCATAAACTTTGCCTTTTGGCTTAAATCTTCAACAAGCTTGTTTAAATAGTTCTTGTAAATTTTTGCATTTTCGCCCGTCCACGAAGCGTCTATATTATTGCATATTTCAGCAAGAGATTTAACGCTTGTATTCTGCAAGGCTGTGCCAATTTCTTTTAGTGAATTGGCCTGCTGTATAGTTAAGTTATAATCAAAATTAATTGCTGCCATACTAAACCTCTTTCATGCGTTATTTCATGCTGCCTGCATCAAAACCGAGCGTTTTACCCTGTTCTTCAACAGCTTTTTCGTGTTGGTCGTAAATACCTGCAAGCTCGTTTAATGTTCTAACATAAGCTGCAAGGTTTGTGCTCATGGTAGAGCCGCTTGCTTTCATTGAATTGGCAATTGCCTTTATTTTATCGGAAGTATCCCCTTGCCAAGCGTTTCTAAGGGTGTTTAATTCGCCAACATACCTATCGAACGCCTGGGCAATTTGCTTTTGTGCGTTACTAACTTCTTCACCGGCTGTAACAAACGCTCGGGTGTCAACTTTAATTTCGCCTTCTGCCAAAATAATCACTCCTTTTTCGGTTTTACTTGTTTATAAGGTTTTAACATATTTGCTTATGAGCCTTTGCTTTTCAGCGTGAAAAGTAGCAAAAGCCGCTGGCTTTCCTTGTTATATTTAGGTTTGGTTTTTCTTTTCGCAAGGTTTTAGCTTTGTTTTTTTTGCTAAGTGAATTTTTGTAAAGTGCACATATTATATAAACTACCTTAAACTTCTAAGCTTACCTTGTATATTGCTTTCGTTACTGCTGTAAGAGTTTGCCATTTGCTTTAGTTGGTCGCATA
>CAYJPD010000030.1:0-16206 GCA_964371975.1 uncultured Bacteroides sp. | reverse complement strand
ATATTGCTTTCGTTACTGCTGTAAGAGTTTGCCATTTGCTTTAGTTGGTCGCATATTTCGCGCATTTGCTCAACCATTTCAACCATGGCCTCGCTATCTCTTTCAAAGCTTTGCATAAATGCAATTTTGCTTTCGCCAACCCATGTGCTTTCCAGTTTGGCAACTGCCTCGCGAAACATTGTTACGCCGCTTTGAACATTGGAAACTTCACTTTCCATTTTATTAGCGCAAGACATAATTTTATCGCTGTCTACATTACTAATTTCGCCCATAATTCCTCCTACAATAATATAATGGTGTCGCCGCTTTTTATATCCATAGCGGCTAATATTTCTTCATCGCTAAGCAAACCGCCAAGGCTTTTAGAGCAAAACAGAATTTGCGAAATATCGCCAAAAACCTCTCTGCCCTCAAGCGCTGAAATTTGCTTTGCAAAATCGCTTTTAACGCGCCCCACGCTCAAAGCGTCGTTTACGGCAAATTCATAGTTTTTTGCCATGCCCGGTAATTGCACATCTAAAAATATTTTAGCCATAACTGCCTCCTAAACTAAATTGTCGCTGTGTTCTTCTAATATAGGCGTTACTATTTTTTGCAATTCGCCTTTTGCGTTTGCTGTGTATGCCCTGCCCGGTGGCAATTGACGCACGCTGTCGGAAGCGCTCATCTCTATATTTAATGCGCCTTGTTGGTCAAACATGCCGCCAAGGTGCACGCCTGTGTTTTGCTCTGCCCAAATGCGCATAGCGGCAAAACGAGCGTTATCGTAGTAATCGTCCGGCGAAAGCACGGCAAAGAAGTTAATTTTGTGCAATTTACCTTTTTCAAGTGCAACTTCAAGGAAATCGTTCATTTTCACTTTGTCGCTGTAAACCGCTTGCATAAATTCGCTTATATCGCCTATAACAAGCGTAATTCTCTCTTCTTTTTCCATTGCTTTCACAATATCTGCGCCTTTATCGCGCGCCTCGTTTACTATGCCGTTGCGGCGTATAAACTCAGGCACCACGGTTTTTTCCATAAGCGTAAACAGCTCGCTGTCGTTGTGGCAAATTTCATCGAAAATGCCAAGCGCTTCAAGCGCTCCGCCCTGTTTATCGAAAAGCATCATCTTGCTTTTTTTAGCATGGCATTGCTTTGCAATGCTTGAAAGAAGCTCGCTTCTACCTGTTTGCGCAAAACCGCTTATTGTGTAGCAGAAAACATCGTCGAGAACAAGTGGGCAAATGCCTGTGCCGTCTGTGTGCAGGCCTAAAGCAATTTCATTTTTGCCAAGCGCATCAATTTTGTCGTAAGACATTAAAGTATTATATGTAATATTTTCAACTTTTGCGCCAAGTTTTTTAACGCCGCCTGCGTTTTCGTTTTTGCCTTTTAATTCAGCAAAAACTTTGCGCAATGTTTGCGTTTGGCTTGTGCCCGGCTCTTCTTTAACACAAAGTGCAACTTGGAACTCTATAGGCATTGGTGCTTTTATTAGGCCGCGGCCCGGGGTTCTGTCGTCCGGTAAAATTTCACTGCGGCTACCCAAAACGGCTTCATATTCAAATTTATCTGCCATTTGAAGCGCTATGCCGTTTGTAAAGTTTTGGCTCATGCGGCTTCTTATATCACCCGAGTTATTCATTGAAAGCACTATGTAAATACCGTAGCTTGCCGCCTCACGCGTTAATTGCATTAGCAAATCTTCATAGCGGCTGTAACCGTCGGCAAAAGCAACATAGTTATCAATAATGAACAGTATTGCAGGGCAATCGCTCTTTTGCGCTATATAGTCTCTGTAAGAGCCAACGCCCATTTCGCTAAACGAGTTCTTGCGCTCAAGCAATGTGCTTTTTAACAGCTCAAACATCTCTTCAATTTTCTCGTCCTCGCCCTCAAATGTAACGGCGCCAACATGTGGCATATCTGCAAAAACAGACATTGTGCGGCTGGAGAAATCGGCTATATAAACATTAACTTCTTGCGGCGTATAATTTGTTACGGCGCTGTAAACAAGCGTTTGTAGCAATGTTGTTTTACCGCTGCCGCTCGAGCCGCAAACCAAAAGGTGCCCATCGCGGATAAAGTTAACCGCAACTGCAAACTGGCTTTGTGTTTTGGGGCTATCTGCAACACCCACAGGAAGCTCAAGCGAGAAGCCCTGCGATTTGTTTTTGTATTTAAGCTGCGATAAATAAACAGCTGTTGGCAGTGGGTCGAGCCAAATTTGGCGAAGAGCCGCAACTTTATTTTCGCTTGCAACGCTGTTAAGGTGCTTAACAACTGCATCCAGCTGTGTTAATTTGCTTATATTGTCGCTTTTCTTCTTGCCTTTTTTCTTTGGAACACCGCTTTTGCCAATTAAATTAATTAGCTCAACTTTCGCGTTCTTCTCGTCGGTATAAGGTACATTCGGCTGATATTCAGCGCCCGACCAACCGCTTTGGAACTCGTCGAAAATTTCATCGTTACCAACTTGGAAATAACCGCGGCCTGTGCCTGTTATAAACGCCGCATCAGGGCGTTTTAGCATCTCGGCGCTGTCTTGCTTATCGGCAACACGAAGGCAAAGACGGAAACGTGTGTTAGACCATATCTCGTCATCTACAACGCCCGACGGTTTTTGCGTTGCCAAAATTAAGTTAACGCCCAGCGAGCGCCCAACCCTTGCCGCTGAAACAAGCGCGCGAACAAATTCAGGTTGTTCTTTTTTAAGCTCGGCAAATTCATCGGCAATTATTAATAAGTGGGGCATAGGCTCGCTTGCAACGCCCGAGCGGTAAAGCTCTATATATGCATCTATATGTTTAACTTTAAACTCGTTAAACACACTTTGCCTGTGCTTAATTTCAGCATTAATTGAAAGTAGCGCCCTATCTGTAGCGTTGCCGCCAAGGTTAGTTATAACGCCTGCAAGGTGAGGCAAGCCTATAAAGCTTTGCGCCATGCCGCCGCCTTTATAGTCTATTAAAATAAAGGCAACTTCGTGGGGGTGGTAGTTAACCGCAAGCGATAAAATATAGCTTTGCAATGTTTCACTTTTACCCGAGCCTGTAGTACCTGCAACAAGGCCGTGAGGGCCGTGGTATTTTTCGTGTATATCGAGGTATAAAGGCTGTGAGCCTGCCTTGTAACCTACCATGGCTTTCATGCTCTCGTATGTGCGGTTTTCAAGCCATTTTTTCATAACTTCAAGGTCTTCAACATTAGAAGTTTTATACATATCGAGGAATGATAATATTTCAGGTATGCCTGCTGAGGTATTCATTTCACGCACACGGAAATTAGATAGTTTTCTCGAGTAGGTGTCCATAGTTTTAACGTCTACATTAGGGAACGCAACGGGAACACGCTCTTCAAATTCGCCTGTTGTGCTGTAAAAGCCGCTGTAGTCTTCGTCGTCTCTTATAATGGCGCTGCATTCTGCCGGCAGTTTATCTGTGCTGCTAACAGGCAGAACAATTGTCATATTAAGCGCTTTAGAGGGCGATAGCAAATATTTTGCCATAGGCTCGTTTTCAATAAGTGAAATATCGCCTATAACCACAACATAGTGCGGTAAAACTTTGCCCTCGTCTTTGCCGGCGGTTTTTGCGTTTTCAAGCCTGTCGCGCACAACGCCCGATAGGTAGTATAAAACATCACCAACTGTTTTTTTGTCGTTTGCTATAAGGCGAATGCTTCCGTCCGGCGCCCATGTGTGAGGTAAAAACCTTGTGTAGTCCCAGTTATCGGTTTCGTTCATGGGGTAAATAAAGCAAGTGCGCAAATCTGTGTAAGTGTGAAGCGCGGTTAATTGCGCTGTTATAACATTAACTAAATTAAGCGCTTTATCGCGGTTTTTGCTAACAACACCAATCATCAAATTATCTTCAAAAGATAAATTAGAGGGCACATCTTTTAATGTAGACATAGCCTGTTTAATATTCGTTAAATTATCGTTTAGCGGGTCGTAAGCCATCATGCCTTGCTCTTTGGGCAGTTCAATTTTGTTGAGCGACGGCATAGAGCACTCGCCCAAATTCACGTGCAAGAAATCTGCATGAACGCTGCTTTTTTCCCAAAGCCTTGGGCTATCTTCAAGCGCAAAGTTTAAAGCACTTTGTGTAGAGGGCAGCATATTATGAAGCACATTGTGGTTATACTGCATTTTTTTGCTAATTTGCTCTGAAACTTTTGCAAGGTAATTATTATAGCTTGCAATTCTTTCATTCTCTGTTGCTATGCCCTCTTGCTTATTGTATTTTATATTCATATAAGCCCAGCCGCCGCCAACTGCAGCCGCGCCGAAAGACATTACAAGAGCGCTAACAACATTAGACGAATTGCCGCTTAAAAGCGTACCTGCAAGCATGGGAACAACCATAGTGAACGAGGGGCCAAGCGTTAAGAAAAGCGGCTGTTGTTTTCTTGTTTGTTTTGTGGGTGCACGCTCCATAGAAAACACCTGTAAATCTGTGCTTTCAACTTTTCTGGGTGTGCGCAAGAAATAAACATCTTCCGCTGTGTACTGCGGCAAATCGTCGCTGAACTCTGTTGGCTCTATTTTAATAATTTTAAGCTTGTTTTCGTCAATAATGCATTCACCTTTAGGGTTATTAACCGCAATAAGGTTATCTAAATACACAATTTTAAGGCCTATTATATAAATAACATCGCCATAAGCCAAAGGCTGGCTTTGTGTTAAAAGCCTGCCGTTAACAAATGTTCCGTTAACGCTGTTTTTATCGCGAATGTGCGCGGCGCCGTTGTGCATAAATATTTCGGCATGTTGCGGCGAGCAAAAGCGGTTTGTGTAAGCAATGGCATTTTTGCCTTTTTCATTGCCTATGCCAATGGCTTCACTCTGCGATAAATTTAAAAAGTATTTATCAAACGCCATATTGCCTATATCCGCTTGTGCTACGCTTAAAGAGAACACAACGTCGGTTCCTCTAACTTCGCAGTTAAGCAATGTGCCCGGCTCTAAAGGCGAAGAGTCAACAATGTTTTCGTCTACTGTAATGTTAAACTGTCTTGTGGAGTTAAGGCTCCATTTTCCGTCCCACACTTCAAGCTGTAAAACAATATCGTCTGTAAGGCCACTAACATGCGGACGAATTTCAAGGGGGTAATTTCTGTTATCAACCGCAGGAAGGTAAATTTCCTGAAAGCCGTTTTCAAAAATTACAGTAATAAGCAAATTACTCATATTTTTATCTCCAATTTAATTTTATTTGGTTTGGGCTATAACATTTAAAATGTTATAGCCCTTTTTTCATAGAGATTATTCTTCTACAGGTTGTATTGACGGATAGTAATAGTAATAGGCACCTGTTAGTGCGTCTTCGTAGGTGTAGTCGTCTATAACATTATATATAGCAAATTCAATATCGTTAACATAAAGCGCTAAAGCGCCACCGCCGCCAACCCATGTGCCCTCGAACTCATCGCCCAAAATGCTAACGCCATCGGCTGTGCCGTCATCATATAAGTTGAAGTAGCCAAGTTCAGGGTCGCCTGCGTTTACAAAGCCTGTTTCGTAAGATGGCGCACCGCCGCCGCCCAAAGCTGAAAGTAATATTATAAGTACTAATAAGCCTACTACGGCGCCAATGGCTATGCCAAGTTTTTTCTTATCTTGTATAATGTCTTGTGCTAAAGCAGTAACTTTTTGCACTATATCGTTAACGGAAGATTTTGCACTTGCAGCGCCACCTGTGGCACTTGCACTTTGCATGGGAGGTGCCTGCATGGGCGCATTTTGCACAGGAGGCGCATTATACGCTGTGGGTGCAGGGTATTGTGCTGCGCGCGCTTTTGCATCTTTTTCTTGTTGCAAGCGCTCTTGCTCTGCAAGCTTGCGGCGCTCTTGCGCTTCCTCTTCAACACGCATAGCGTCTTCTTGCGCTTTACGGCGGCGCTCTTCAACTTCAAGCTCTAAGCGGCGCACTTCCTCTTCAGCGGCAAGCCTTGCAGCCTCTTTCTCGGCCGCTACACGCTCCTCTTCTTGCTGTGCAAGTTGCTTTTTCCTCGCCGAAACAAATAACGCCGACGTGTTATCTGATGACGGTGCGCCTTTGTTGTTTTTATTGTCTTCCATGGTTATATCCCCCTTATAATTTTAGCTGTGCCAATTACTTAGTATTTACGTTTTAAAGTAAAGCTTGCAGTAATTGTCGCTATAGTTTATTTGAATAGATATAGTATTAACTATACTATTTTGCCTAAATTTATTTTACCACTCGAAACTTGTTATAAAAAGTAACTTTTAGTTACTTTTTAATGCTATTTCACGAATTTTTTAATTTCTTTACGGTTTGCAATGTCTAATTTTTCAAATATTTTGGAAACAAGCTGTTTTACATAGCCGTAAGAATAATGAAGCGTGCTTGAAATTTCCTCGTTTGAATACCCTTTAGACATATAGCGCAGTATTTCAAGTTCAACGTCTGTTAAATCTTTGGAAACGGCGGCTAATTTTTCAAGCTCTAACGAGTTTTCCGTAACAAGGCGAAGCTCAACCCTTGCGAGGAAAACCGCTTTATTAAACGGCTTTACTATATAATCTTTCGCGCCAAGCTTTAGCGCTTTAAGCTCAAATTCAGCGCCCGATTCCCCCGTTAGGAATATAACCGGTATGTTTTCACATTTCTTTATTTTGCGCAAAGCCGCAAGCGTTTCATAGCCGTCAACATCGGGCATCATAATATCAAGCAGTATTAAATCTGCGCGGTTGTTGCTTTCAAAAAACTTAATAGCCTGCTCACAGCTGTTTGCCATGCTTACGGTGTACTTATCCATAAGCAGTTCTTCTGCTTGTTCTAAAACCGCTATGTCGTCGTCTATTATCAGTATTTTATATTTATACAATATATCACCCAATTTCATCAATTAGTTTTTCGGTTGCCTTTATAGCTTGTTCAAACTCCATCATTTGCACAAGGTTTGCAATTTCACTTAAGGCATCGTTTTGCTCCTTCGTGTTTTGCTCTGATATAAGCGCATTGAGCATGTTTTCCGAAGATTTCCTCTGCCTGCTTTTTATAAGCTCTAAAACATTGTTTGCGCTTTGTTTTGTCAGCTGAGTTTTTGGCTCTTCACCCTTGTTTGCAAATTCAAATAAGCGCTCTTTTATTAAAAGCATTGCGTTTTTATTTTGCGCACATAAATATAATAAATATGGCATTTTCGCCTTAATTTCCTCGTGCTTTTTAACAGAGCACAGCATTTCAATATCTTGCGCTACAGTGTAAAGCTTGTTTGCGCCAACGCTTTTTGCGCTGCTTTTTAAAGAGTGCACCACAAAAAACAATTGCTCAAAATTGTTGCTTTGTATGCACTGTGCCAATTGTTTTTGCTGGCTATCGAAATTATCGAGCTGGGTGCAAATTGTTTGGTAATACGCTTTGTAATCGTTTGAAAAATATTTCATTGCACTTTCAAATTCTACTTCAAATTCGTTTAATTCAAGCGTGAGCTTGCTTTTTATATGCGCAATTTTTTCATCGCCGCCCTCTGAGGGTATTTCAACAATTTTATACTTCGAGTCGTGCAAATGCTCGGCTAATGTCATTTCAAGTGCGCTCCAAACAATAGGCTTTTTAACATAATCGCAAAAGCCGTTATTTAGCAAATGCTCTTTCGTTCCATGCACAACATTTGCCGTTACAGCTATAACGGGCGGCACTTCGTTTATGTTCTGTTTTAATAAATTTAGCAATTGTATGCCATCGTACTCGGGCATCATATAGTCCATAAGTATAAGCTCATATTTATTTTGCTTTGCTAAATTTAAACATTCACTTGCACTTTGCGCTGTGTGTATTTGCATATTTGTGCGCTTTAATAAATTTTTAATTAAAAGTAGGTTTTCCGCGTTATCGTCTACCGCTAAAATGCGCACATCGGGCGCTATTAGAATTTTAATATTTGCCTTTGAATTGCTTTCATTTTTGTTTTCTACAATAATTTGCGGTATTTCAATAAAAAATGTGCTGCCCTCGCCCAATTTGCTCTCTACTTTAATTTCGCCGTGCATGGCACTTAAAAGCTGCTTTACAATGGAAAGCCCAAGACCCACACCCTCTATATATTTGCCTTTATTTGAATCTACCCTTTTAAATGCCTCGAATATTTTGTGTATATCCTCTTTTTTAATGCCTCTGCCTGTGTCATTCACCGCAAACATAAGCATTTCTTTTTTATCATTAATACTGTTTTTATTAACGCTAAGGCTAATTGTGCCCTCGTTTGTATATTTTACAGCGTTGTTTATTATATTGAGCAATATTTGCTTAATTGCAAGCGCATCGCCCACATAAAATGCATCGGTTTTGATATTGTTTTCCACCGCAAATTGCAAATTCTTCTTCTGGCATAAAATTCTCGCATACTGCTCAACTTCCGCAATTAAAGAGCTTACTTTATATTCATCAAGCGATATTTCAAGCTTGCCCGATTCTATTTTAACCATATCTAAAGTATTGCTCATCAGTGCGTCCAGCATTTCGCCCGCCACCCTAATTTTTTCAACATACTCTTTAACACTTTCAGATTGATTATCACGTGCCACAAGCTCGTTCATACCTATAATAATATTAATAGGCGTGCGAATTTCGTGGCTTATATTTGCAAGAAAACTGCTTTTAGCTCTGTTTGCTTTTTCCGCTTCAAGCGTTGCCCTTTCCAATTGCAGTTGGTTTCGCTTATAAAGGCTAAACTGCAAATACATTGTGGCGCTTAAAATTAAACCAACACAAACAAAGCTGAAAATAATATCTAACAAAAGCTCAAATTCCGTGCGCGGAGTTTTCACAAATTGCGGGTTATAATAGGCCCAAAAGCAAATAGAAATATATGTAATATTGAGAAGCGCCACGAAAACAAAAACAGCTTTACCCTCAAGCAAAAAAACGGTAAACACTATTGCAAACACAAAAAACGACGGCATACCGCCCTTATATATATCGCTACTAAAAAACAAAGCGCTAAAACCAAGCATAAAAACAACAATAACGGTTAAAGCGCTACAAAGTTTATAATTTTTTGTAATTGCGTGTACTAATATCATTATTAGCGAAAACAAACACGCTGCTGCATTAATGGCTATCTCTGTTTGCGTGCCCATAGACAAAAAGGCAACACTCACCATTATTAAGCCAATTAAAAAACCGGCACATGCAAGTATATTGAAAATTTTACCTTTTAGGCTAATTTTCGGCCCAAAAAACATTATGTATAATTTATTTAATACAACGCTCAAAACAACCCTCCACTTGCGTTTTTTAACGCATTAGCACTTATTATTAATTACATTATACTAAATATACATAAAAAAACAAACTATTCCACAAATAAATTTCTTGCAACAACAATAAATTCCCTCTTTGGGTTTTCAACATAATGCATAAAAAAGCGCATACCCTCATCTTGCCATTGTATAAGCAAGTTTTCTACATTTGCCGCATTTTGGTTTAACGCGCTAACGCAAGGGTTTGCCCTCATATTTAAAAGTTCTTGCACAGTTTTTTCCTCTACAATTAAAAGCCTCTCGCCTTTTAAGCTACTTTCAATTTGCCAATAAATACAGCTTTCGTAAATTGCTTTAACCGCATGCCCATTAAGGCCATGCCCTGTTATGTGCATAGCGTTTTCAAACTTTTCAATTTCTGTAATTGTTACAGGCCCATAGCGATAATTCGAAAGCATACTTTATCCTCTCGTTTTCAAGTTATTACTTAATTTAATTGCAATTTTTAACATTATATCACTTAATAAATTCATACTAACATATTTAAACAATATAGAAAAGTAACTTTTAGTTAGTTTTTAAAAGCGCACTGTTTAAAAACTAATTCTGCTGCTGTTTCTTTTGTGCCCACTCAAAAGCCGCAGTAAATATTTTTGAAAATCAGCATATTAGTGCAAAAGCCTTTTAATTTTAATATGTAACGCTCTTTTTTTCGTTGCATAAGGCAGCAAAAATATTTACGCTTTTAAATTTGTCGATAATATGATAAAATAATAAAAAAGACAATGCTTGTTTAACAAAAGGCAACGCCCAAAACCGTGTGAATTGCATTCACAATAACAACTTAACGCAAGGAGGCATTTATGCAAAACAAGGCTACTATAACAGTAAACAGCGAAATTCAATTTGACGTTCCCATTGGCACTTTGCTTTCAAATGCGCTTAAATTTAACGCTTTTGAAAGCGAAGAAAATGCAAGCAAAATGGCAAAATATGCACTGCCCAGAATGAATTGCGGCGGCAAAACCATTTGCAAGAAATGTTTTGTAGAAGTAAGCGGCAAATTATCTTCAATGGTGCCTGCAGAAATTGAAGCGGTTGAAAAAAGCGAAAAGCAAGGGAATATTCGCCTTGCATGTTTTTGCACAATATTGGGCGAATGTAATGTTACGTTAAACGAAAAAACATAGTGCTTAAATATTATGTTTATATTATTTGATTAAAGCAAACTCCGTATGCTTAGCAATACTATATTTAAAAGCTGTTTAACTATAGCACTTTAGCAATAATTAATTGCTAAAGTGCTATAAACTTATGCCTAAATTCACGCATAAAAATTCGCCCTTTAGCAAAAGCTAAAGGGCGAATTTAATGCCATGATGTGTTGAAATTTTGCCTGCTACAAATTTTATAAGCTTATATATTTTACTTGCTCTTAATACAGTGCAACGCTTGCAATGCATAAACTAAAATTGCTTTTATCTACTACATATGTTGCCGTTACCTTTGCGTCCAAATTAAAGTAATGGTTTCACTTTGTGCTGTACCTCTAACACTATCTGTTACCACACAGTAATATGTGTCGGTTATTCCAACGTCAAGCCCCACCTCAGTTGCTGGCCTGTAGGCGGCAAAGCTTGCGCCAACAATCGCAGTGCCGTTTTTGTACCACTGATATGTGTAGCCGGGCGTGCCGCCATCTGCAATAACCATCAATTCTGTTGGTGTTGCATTGTTTGCGTAGTAGTAGGTATTTGCACCAATTGAAGTAAGCGTGAGTGTTGTAGTAACCTTCACCTCGGCCGTTTGGCTGTTTGCCGCGATACTCTCGCCGCTTTCCGTGCTTGTTACCGTGCAAAAGTATCTAACCGTGCCAAGTGCATTAGTAGGCGGTGTGTAGCTTGCTTTCGTTGCGCTATATATTAATCTAACGATTTGTCCATACTCTTGAGCGTACCACTGGTAAGTTAGGTTTGTTCCTGTAGCCTCCACCGTTAGCGGCTGTGCTACACTGCCCATACTATACTCTGCACTTATAGGGTGCCTTGTGATTGTAACGCTTGGCAAAGGCGCCTTTGAGTATATCTCCACCTCTATTGCGGGTGTGCTGAGTAAGACTAAGTTGCCAAAAGTCACCTGGCAGAAATAATAAAAGGTTCCAACAGTTGATGTAATAGGTTTGTAGGTGTTGCTCGTTGCGCCGGAAATGAGCGAGCCTTCCGTGTTTGAATTTACCATGCTTACATACCATTGGTAAGTCAAGTTGCTTCCCGTGACATTCACGAAAAGGTCATTTACTGCATATTCTGGTGCGTAACGCGGGTAACGTGCATTTGACGCAAAATTTATAATCTTTACGGGGCTATAATTGTTATCAGTTGCACTATATGCACTATCCATTTCCCCTATGGTGCTGCTGCTAACGTCAACAGTTGTGCCAAGAAACTCACGGCCGGCGCCAAGAGCGTCCTCTAATGCGGTCACGGCAGATAATAAGCTCTCTGCGGTGCTTTCACCTTTTTGCACTGCATCTTGTGCATCTGTTGTGTCAAAAGCGCTTGTGTCTTGGTTTCCATTTGCTAAAATGTCTATTAGGGAATTAATGTCAACCATCTGCAATTGTACGGCCTCAATGGCATCTAATAGATTTTCATAAACAGGCTTGGCAAGCGCTAAAATTTCTACGCCTTCAGTTAATGTGCGCGTAACGCCATTTCTGTCATTCGCCGCTATGGCCTCCGTAATATCAAGGGTTATATCGCCACAGTCTACTATGGCAGCTTCGGCTTCCTCAATGGCACTTGCAAGTTCATCGAGAAGCACATCCATATCGTCAAAGGCTACATTTAGCGCATCAACTTCATCAACGTAATCCTCGGGCGTTTGCGGTATAGATGCTGGCAAAGAGGTGCCCCATGAGTTTACAACAGATGAGTCAAAGTTGCCTGCTTCTTTGCAAGAGCTATTAGATGTGAAACTAAGCACTAACACAGCCAACGTTAAATAGGTTATTATTAGTTTTATTTTACTGTTTATTTTCATTTTTTCACTCCACTACATTATTATAATTTGCATATTATAAACTATTTTTAATGTTTTGCGTAATTTATATTTTGAACCAATTTCAAAAATGCTTTTATTCAAAAACTCCCTAACACCCTATTTGTAATTAAACCACATAAGTGTATAAGCTATAGTGTTTTTATTTTATCACTAAATATCGTATATTGCAAGTTTAATCATAAGTTACACCTATAAAAAGCACAGCGCAAAAAGCGCAAGCCGAAAAAATGTGGTAGCGAGAGTATACCGTAATGGCTACGCTTGCAAAGCTATGGCTACACCGAAACGTGCCTTTATTTGTTTTTTGCTAACCTCTATAAACTTTTTTAAACACCCATTTATTATAAAAAACAGCTGCATTTCCTACAAATGCCAAGGAATAAAGAAGAATAATATAAACAGCCTGTGGCATTAGGTTGTAAAAGAAATATAGCGGCGTTCCTTTGCGCCCGGCTACAAAACTGTACTCCCAGCCTGTAATTTCATAAAGCACCCAACATATAGCCACAAGGATTACAACAGGTATAAAACTTAAGAATATGTCTTTTTTTATGGGTTTGTATCTGCCCGATTTCCACAATAAACACGAACCGACAATCATTAAAAAATGCAGTATAATCGCTTGGATTAAATGAAATGACCAAACCGCTTCAGCCTGTCTTTCGTCGAACAATGCACCCGCTATTGCAGCTATAATTGCAAAAGTTGCGCAATTTGATGTGACACAGCGCCAAAACGTGTTTTCCTTTCGCATAAATACGGCAAAAGGATATAAAGGTATAAACAGTCTGCAAATATTTAAAGGCAATGAGTTATACCACAAAATAGTTCCATAATTCAACAAGTCATAAACAAATATTGAAAGTTGTAAAATAATTAGCACAATGGATATGACCTTCATGGTAATATTTATTATTTTATGCGGTATAAACTTTAATATTAATATAACTCCTGCAAGCATTGATATTAATGTTGTTATATGTAATAAACTAAACATAATTCTCCTTATTATTCGTTAAAGCTTAAACTGTCAACAGTTTTAATTGAAAATATATCTTTTAATGCAATAATATTCACTACGAGGTATAAAGCTAAAGAAATTAAAACGCAGAGAACATAAGAGTAGGTGTTTGTTATAGGCTTTAAATACAAATAGTACATCACCATGCTCTCCAGCGCCAAATCAATAAGCCAAGTTCCAAACAACAGCCCAAGCCCTATTCCAAAAACAGTGAGATAAAAGCTCTCTTTATAAATATATTGTGCACATTTAAAAGAATTCAACCCCAAAACCTTAAGTGTTGATATTTCACGAGTTCTCTCGGTAATATTAATATACGTTAGGTTGTAAAGAACAACAGCGCCTAAGATTACAGCTAATATTATTAGCATTCTCACAACTTCGTTTAGCCCTAATGTAAGGCCTGTATATTCATTTTGAAATTCCTGTGAATTTGAAATTCCCAAGAAATAATTTGTGCTCATCAAATAGTCTTGTGTTTCCTTCAAATTTAACTCTTCGTTGATTTTCAAATTAATTCTGTTGTATTCGGCCTGCTCTTCAAATAAGTTTTCATACTGGCCAGGGGTTATATATATATAATTGTTAAAGTAGTTTTCTGTTATGCTTGCAACTTTTACATCTACGGCTTTATTGTTATGGTGCAGTGTTAAATCATCGCCTATATTTATACCAAATGCAAGTGCAATATTTTGTGTAATAACAACTCCGTCTTCAGGGGCAAAGTAAAACTGTTCACCTGTTTGTGGCTCGTAAAAACGAACAAAATCGCTCAAATCATCAGGGTTTTCAGGTGTGAACATATAAACTATCATGTCCCCGTTATCTTTGCCGCTGTACTCAAAATCAATGCTGTGCTCTGAAAAGTATAGTTCTTCACCTATAGGTTTTATCGCTTGCGACACGTTGTGCTTTTCTTCGTTTGTAGCTGTTTCGCTTAGCACGGCTGTGGCATTAAATGCATATATCTTATTAAATTGCAGTGGCAGTACATTTTCAAGCGCATCGCCGATACCAAAGCCCGTCAATAGCAATGCCACACAGCCCATAACACCGAACACCGTCATAATTGTACGCTTTTTATAAAGAAAAATGTTTCGCACAGTCAATTTATTGAAAAAGCTAATCCTTGACCATATCGGTTTAACATACTCGAAAATCGTCCGCTTGCCTGGTGTAGGAGCTTTAGGTCTCATCAAACTTGCACAATTTGTGCTAATTTCGCTAAAACAGGCAATTAAAGAGGTAGCGGTTGTGCAGGCTAAATTAAACACTACGCTCAAAGCAACAAGTTCCGGGTGAACAGATAATATTAACTCGGGCATATTATACATGATGCGATAAGCTTCCCAAATTGCAAGCGGTATAATAGTGAAACCTACCGCGGTTCCCACTAATGCCCCAAATAAACTTGCAAAAGTTCCATAACCTATAAACTCAAGCGCCAGCGCACGGTTTTTATATCCAAGCGCTTTTAATATGCCCATTTCAGTGCGTTTTTCTTGAACCATTCTCGTCATCGTCGCAAGGCAAATTAATATTGCAACAAGGAAAAACACCAGAGGAAAAACCGTTGATAATGTCTCTAAGTCCTGTATCGCTTCAAAATATCTTATATAATAAGGTTGCTCGTGCCTTGTTTGTACAAGCCACGTGGGTTTTAAAAACTCCGCTATTTCTTGCTCTTTTTGTGCATATTCCTCTTCTGCGTGCTTTAGTGTCTCTTCAAGCTCGCTTATGCTTTCGCTCAACTGTGCAGCCTGGGGTGATAAGGTTGTGGCGCTTGCGCCTAAACTATCCGCTTGCAAAAGCACCAATTCATATTGCTGCTGTAACAGTGTTAATTGTGCATAGCCATCGTCTATTTCAATTTTTGCGCTGTATAGTTCGTTTTTTGCCTCTTCAATAACAGCGTTGTAATTTTCAGTTATCCTTTCATTTGCAAGTGCGTTTATTCGCTGTGCACCTTCGTCTTGTAGTTGCCTGTATTCGTCACTGTATCCGTCAATACCGTCTGCTGTGTGTTCTGTTAAAAACACTTCAAGATAGTATTGTGAGTTAAAGGCAGATTCCAATACCAAATAGTACTCCTCTAATTGCCCGTTCCCAAGCGAGGTATTCCCAAATTTTTGAGAAGACTCTATATAATACGGATAAATCACAAGCCCCACAACTTCAAAACTATTTTGAGTTAGCAAATCGCTTGCGCTCTCTTCGTTATCCTTTGAAATCTCTATCACATCGCCTATTGCATATCCCGACTCTATATCTGCCAAACACTCATTTTGTGCAAGTGGATAACGCCCCTCTATAATGATAGGCTCGTTTGGCATATCTTGGTTTTCATCCAAAGGCAGGCTGTGTAACCTTACAGGTATAGCACCGTCTTCACTGCTTGCTAAAACATCTAAACCATAACCTGCATAAACCTTTGTGCTCTCATCATTTTCTTCTAAAAAGTCTATGTCTTCCTGCGAAAAACCCACGCTTGATAATATGCGGTAATCTGCTAAATTCTGGGATTCGTAATACACATCTGATGTGTGAAGCATGTTTTTGCCAACGCTTGAAAAACCTATAAACACACAAGAACCAAGGGCAGTGATTAAAAAAATTGTTATAAATCTTTTAACGCTAAAGCGCAGTTCTCTAACAATATTAAGTATCAGTTTTTTATATCTCATATATTACCATTCAATTTCATTTACGTCTATAGGTGACTCGTTTATTGTTACACAAACAGCCTCGCCGTTTTTCATTTTTACAACTCTGTTTGCCATGCTTGCAATGCTTTGGTTGTGAGTTATAACAATAACCGTCTTGCCTGTTTTTTTGCAAGTGTCCCAAAGCAGTTTTAATATAGTTTTACCTGTGTTATAGTCAAGGGCGCCTGTGGGCTCATCGCACA
>CAYJPD010000029.1:0-21196 GCA_964371975.1 uncultured Bacteroides sp. | reverse complement strand
TGACACCGAAAGAGGTGCTTTGCCAGCCCCGCACTTTTCCAACCACCGCACTTTTCCAACCACCGCACTTTTCCAACCACCGCACTTTTTCAGGCACTGTGCTTTTCAGGCGGCAAGAATGCGCCTATTTCAAGGAAACAAAAAATGGCGCGAGGGCGCATACTTTTGTATGTAACCGAGCAAACATTTTGTAGTTGACGCCGAAAGAGGTGTGTTATTGCCAGCCCCGCACTTTTCCAACCACCGCACTTTTTCAGGCACTGTGCTTTTTCAGCCACTGTGCTTTTTCAGGCGGCAAGAATGCGCCTATTTCAAGGAAACAAAAATTGGCGCGAGGGCGCATACTTTTGTATGTAACCGAGCTGATATTTTGCAGTTGACGCCGAAAGAGGTGTGTTATTGCCAGCCTGAAATTAGAGCATTTCCTTCTTAATTCCCTTCCTCAATATAGCATCATAATCTATAAAATCGTATATGTCATTTTCTATAGCAGGGCAAAAAGCCTTTAGCTCTTCAATTGGCAAATCTTCTATGGCGCAGTTTTTTTCTTCGCAGGCAAGCACTATTTTGCCAACAATTTCGTGTGCATCTCTAAATGCTATGTTTTTTACCACAAGGTAATCTGCCACTTCTGTTGCGTTTAAAAAACCTGTTTTTACGCTGTTTTTCATGGCTTTTTCATTCACTGTCATTGTTGCTATCATGTTGTTTGCTATTGGCAGGCACAGTTTAATTGTGCATAGGGCATCGTAAAAAAGCTCTTTGTCCTCTTGCATGTCTTTATTGTAAGCAAGCGGTAGGCCTTTCATCATTGTGAGCATGCCTTGCAGGGCCCCGTATACCCGGCCGGTTTTGCCTCTTATCAATTCTGCGCCGTCAAAGTTTTTCTTTTGTGGCATTATGGAAGAGCCTGTTGTGTATGCATCGTGCAAATTCACAAATTTAAATTCGCTTGTGCCCCACAGTATAAGCTCTTCTGCAAGGCGCGATAAGTGCATCATTATTATGCTAAAAGCGCTTAGCACTTCAAGCTGGTAATCTCTATCGCTAACGCCGTCCATAAAGCTTTCATACACTTTATCAAAGCCTAATTTTTGCGCGGTAAATTGCCTATCTATAACATGTGTTGTGCCTGCAAGCGCGCCGCACCCAAGAGGGCATTCGCCCATAGTTTGCAATGCACTTTTCAGGCGCATAACGTCCCTTGAAAACATGCCGTAATATGCCATTAAATGTGCTTTCATTGTTATAACTTGCGCCCTTTGCAAATGAGTGTAGCCCGGCATTATATACGGATTATTTTGCGCTGTGTTTTTTAAAGTATCCAAAAACTCGCATAGTAAATGTATTGTATTTTCAGTTTCGGTGCGCACGAATAATTTCATATCTGTGTTCACTTGGTCGTTTCGGCTTCTCGCTGTGTGCAGTTTTTTGCCTATAGGCCCAACACGCTGCGTTAAAACGCTCTCAACAAAAGTGTGCACATCCTCGTAATCGCCCTCTAATGGCAGTGCACCGCTATTGATATCTTCTTGCATTTGCTTTAGGCCTAAAAGCAATGTTTCGCCCTCTTTTTCACTTAAAAGCCCAACATGCACCTGCATTTGCACATGCGCAATACTACCCTTTATATCTGCGGGCACAAGCCATTTTGTGCTGCTAAAATTATTGTTAAACTGCTCCATTAAAGCGTCTTCATTTTCTTTAAAACGCCCACCCCAAAGTTTATTTTCAGCCATTATTTATCTCCATGTTCGTTTTTATTAGGCATGTAAAATTCAAATGTAACCGAATGGTTTTCTCTGTGCAGTTTTTCGGTATCACGTGTGTCGTCTGACGTCCAGCACGATTTTAGCGCACCCATGCCCTCGCTCAAAAGCACCGCAAAAGATTTTCCGTCTAGCCCGTGGCCTATAAAATGCGGTTTTGCCGCAAAATTCATGAAAACATGGCTTAAAATTAGCCTTTCAAACAGCGGCACACCCACATAATTCTTCATAGTATCTACAAGCTGGCCGCGAATTACTTCGGGCGCATTTTTCTTAAACCACACAAGAATATTAGGGTCAAAGCTCTCTATAAAATATTCTCCATCGTAATTTTTTAAAAGCTCGTAAGTTTTCTCGCAAAGCTCGTCCCTATGCGTTAATGTTGGCTTAAGCTCCACCATTATTGGCGCTTTGCCCGCCACTGTGTCAAGAACATCTTTAAAATAAGGTATGGTTTCCTCTGTGTCAAGCAGTTTCATCTCTTTAAGCTCTTGCGCTGTAAATTCATTAACATTGCCCGTCGCCTTGCAAAGCCTATCTACCGTGTCGTCGTGAAATGCCATAACGTGCCCGTCTTTACTTAGCTGTATATCAAGCTCTAAGCCATATCCGGCATCAGCTGCGGCTTTAAAAGCTGCAAGGCTGTTTTCCGGAACGCTTAAATCTTTAGTATGCAGGCCCCTATGAGCAAAAAATGTGCCCACAAACCTCTCTTTTTGCTCCTTTGTAACCCTTGCTGGCTTTACAAGCACCCATAAAGCGATAATTGCAATTAACAAAATTAATAAAAAAACGTTCATTTCTAACTCCTTTATTACATTAATTTGCTTCGTTTTTATTTCGCAGCAAATTTTAAATTTAAACCTATTATATTATAAAGCACTTGCTGTATTTTTGCAAATTATTATCCTACAAATTTAAGCGCATTTTTTCAGCACTTTAAATAAAAATTTTTGTTTTTAGCCCGTTTCATAAAAGTAATAAATATTATAAAAACAACATGTTGATGTGATTTTTAAGCAAAGCGCGCAAGCCTAAGCCGTTGACACTTAAAGCACTTTATGCTATAATTTTATGGTATGTAATCTAAGGCGATGCGGCATTTGTTCGCAGACGCCTACTTTTATTTGGAGGGCAATATGGAAAGTAGCACACAAAGGTATACATCGGCACTATCTATATATGAAACGCAAAAGGCAATTGGGCAAGTTAAGCGAATTTTCGAGGATAATTTATCCGGCGCGTTGAATTTAATTCGTGTTTCTGCGCCTCTTTTTGTTGAGGCAAAAACAGGCCTTAACGATGACCTTAACGGCATAGAGCGCCCTGTTAGCTTTGATGTTAAGCAAACAGGCAGCCAAGTGCAAATAGTGCACTCGCTTGCGAAATGGAAAAGAATGGCGCTTTACAAATACAGTTTTCCTGTGGGGCAAGGCCTTTACACCGATATGAACGCTATAAGGCGCGACGAGGATATGGACGCGCTTCATTCTATATATGTAGACCAATGGGACTGGGAAATTGTTATAGATAAAAACATGCGCACTATTGAAACGCTAAAGCAAACCGTAATAGCTATAGTGAATTCTATTTGCAACACACAAGAGTTTGCAAAACAGAAATTCAGTGGCCTAAAAACAACATTATCCAGAGATGTAACATTTATAACAACACAAGAGTTGCTTGAAATGTACCCGGATTTAACACCAAAGCAGCGTGAAGACGCAATTGCAAAGAAACACAAAACCGTGTTTATTATGCAAATTGGCGACGTGCTTAAAAACGGCGAAAAGCACGACGGCAGAGCGCCCGATTACGACGACTGGGCGCTAAACGGCGACATTGTTTTTTATAACGAAATGCTCGGGCGAGCTTTTGAAATATCCTCTATGGGTATTAGAGTAGATGAAAAATCTCTTGAGCAGCAGCTAAAAAAAGCGTGCTGCGAAGAGCGCAAAGAGCTTGAATTCCACAAAGCACTTTTAGAAGGTAAACTTCCGCTTACAATGGGCGGCGGTATCGGGCAATCGAGGCTTTGTATGCTTATACTTGAAAAAATGCACATAGGCGAAGTTCAAGTTAGCGTTTGGGACGATGAAACCATTGCAAAAGCAAATAGCGCAAATATAAAATTGCTGTAATTAATTATCAATTTTTACTTGTAAAACTCACTGAAACATTATAAAATAAAATTACACTTTATATTTCACAGCAGCTATTAGCTAAAACACACCATAAAACAAACAGTAGATAGCGTGAATTATCACGCTATCAATTATTTAAACGGCGTGCCGTCAGAGATGACACATGCCAATTAATCTCCATTATATACGGAGATATTTCAAAGCAATTTGTGCTGTGCACAGAATGGAGATTACTATGAAAAATATACCGTCACTTTTTGCTTCAAAAGTATTTAACGACAATGTTATGCGCTCAAAGCTTCCGAAAGACACATACAAAGCGCTGAAAAAAACCATGGACGAGGGGCGCACTTTAGAGCTAAACATCGCAAATGTTGTTGCAAACGCAATGAAAGAATGGGCAATAGAAAACGGAGCTACCCATTACACACACTGGTTCCAGCCTATGACGGGTATAACCGCTGAAAAGCACGACAGCTTTATTTCGCCCTCGGGTAACGATGGCATAATTATGGAATTTTCAGGCAAAGAGCTTGTTAAAGGCGAGCCCGATGCCTCAAGTTTCCCCTCGGGTGGGCTTAGGGCAACATTTGAAGCGAGGGGCTACACTATATGGGATACAACGTCTTACGCTTTCATTAAAGACGATAGCCTTTGTATCCCCACTGCTTTTTGCTCTTATGGCGGCTTAGCGCTTGATAAAAAAACGCCGCTTTTGCGCAGTATGCAAGCAATTGAAAAGCAAGCACTTCGTGTGTTGCGCCTTTTTGGCAATACTCGCGCAAAAAAAGTTATAACAACTATGGGCGCAGAGCAAGAATATTTTTTAATAGATGAAGAACTATTTAAAAAACGCCCGGATTTAATTACATGCTCAAGAACACTTTTCGGTGCAAAGCCGCCAAAAGGCCAAGAGCTGGACGACCACTATTTCGGCATATTAAAGCCGAGGGTATCCGCTTTTATGAAAGAGCTTGATGAAGAGCTTTGGGCACTTGGTGTTTTGTCGAAAACAAAGCACAACGAGGCTGCGCCCTCACAGCACGAGCTTGCGCCGGTATTTACTACCGCCAACATAGCAACAGACCATAATCAGCTTATTATGGAAACTATGAAAAGCGTTGCAAACAGGCATAAACTTGTTTGTGTGCTACACGAAAAGCCTTTTGCCGGTGTAAACGGAAGCGGCAAACACAATAACTGGGCCATTTCTACCGATTACGGCTCTAATTTACTTGAGCCGGGCGAAACACCGCATGAAAACGCAAGGTTTTTGCTGTTTTTGGTAGCGGTTATTAAAGCTGTAGACACTTACCAAGATTTACTGCGCCTAAGCGTTGCAAGCGCCGGAAACGACCATCGCTTAGGTGGCCATGAAGCTCCGCCTGCTATTATCTCTATGTTTTTAGGCGACGAGTTAACGGACATTTTAAGCGCCATTGAGTGTGGCGAAGAATATGTTGGAAAAGAGCGCAAACAGCTACAAATAGGCGCAAGTGTTTTACCTCGTATTCCTATGGATACAACCGATAGAAACAGAACATCGCCTTTTGCCTTTACAGGCAATAAGTTCGAGTTCAGAATGCCCGGCTCGAGTATATCCGTTGCAGGGCCGAATATTATGCTTAACACTGCCGTTGCCGAGGCTCTTTGCGGTTTTGCCGATGAGCTTGAGGGCAAAGACAACTTTAACGAAGCGCTTACAAATATTATAAAAACAACGGTAAAAGAGCATGCCAGAATAGTTTACAACGGCAACAATTACACATATGAATGGGAGCAAGAGGCAAAGAGGCGCGGGCTTTCCAACTCGAAAACAACTGTCGATGCTCTTTTAAAATACATTGACGAAAAAAACATAGCACTTTTTGAAAAACACAATGTTTTTAGCAGCATTGAGGTGCACTCTCGCTATGAAATACTGCTTGAAAACTATAGTAAAACCCTAAATATTGAGGCTTTAACAATGCTTGATATGGTTAAAAAAAGCATTTTACCTGCCTCTTTCGCTTACCAAAGCGAGCTTGCGCAGCTTATAAGCACAAAGAATAATATAGGCGTTGAGGGTGGCTATGAAGAGAGCCTTGTTAAGGAAATTAACAAGCTAACAACGCAAATTGCCACTGAAATGCACTTGCTTAGCGAAAGTTTGCAAGAGGCACAAAAAGAATTGCAAACGCAAAAAAAAGCGCTTTTATACAAAAGCGCCATTTGCAAAAGCATGGAGACCTTAAGGCTATATGTTGACAGCCTTGAAAGCATAGTGTCTAAAAAACACTGGCCTTACCCCTGTTATTCCGAGCTTCTTTACAGTGTTTAATTAAGCTGTGCTTTAGGCAATTTAAGCGAGCAAAAACCGCAATTGCAAATTACTATCTTTATACTAAACGCTCAAGTGAAAAAAAGTTAAAGCCAAATAAATTATTTTAAACTTTGCGCAGGATAGTGTAGCTGTAAGCTTTTAGTTCTAAGTTGCCGCTTAAGTTTACGCTCTCGCCTGTTAGCATGTTTTCAAAATTCCCGTTTAAATCACCACTGTTAATATTTACATTGTCCGAGCAGATATTTACACCTGTAAATATCTGCTCGTTTTCATGTTGCCTTTTAAAAACAAGCTGCTGTGAATTTATAACAATATTTTTATATGTACCAATGCAAAGTGCATTTGAGTTTTTCCTAATTTCAATAAGCTTTGTTATCTGCTGTGTAAGCTCATTTGGAAGCGGCTTTTCAAAGCACGGGCGCAAAGCGTCGTCGCCTTGGTTTTTATCGCCCTCTTGCCCCCATTCGCTGCCGTAGTAAATGCAAGGTATGCCCGGCATTGAAAAAAGCAGTGCATAGGCAATCTCCAAACAGTTTTTATCGTTTAATATGCTACTAATTCTCGATACATCGTGGTTATCTACAAAGCTCATCAATTGCTTACCACGGTATATTGCCCATTGCTCCTCGCTAAATTGGCGGTGTAAACTGTGGGCAATTTCAAACATATTTTTATCGTTCATGCTTGAAAAAAGCCCTTTATAGCACTCGTAATTTGTGCATGAATGAAGCATTCCATCGTTTACTATTATATTATAATCGCCAAAAAGCACCTCGCCTATAAGGGCGAAATCTTGCTTTAAATTTGTGCAAAACCCTCGCAAATTGCGCATAAAATCAAAATCTAAGCTATAGGCCACATCAAGGCGCAAACCGTCTATATCAAAATTATCTATCCACTCTTTAATGCACTCAAAAAGGTAATTTACAACGTCCGGGTTTTTCAAATTGAGCTTTACAAGCTCAAAATGCCCCTCCCATCCCTCATACCAAAAGCCGTCATTATAATTGCTGTTGCCATCAAAATTTATGAAAAACCAATCTTTATACTGCGAATTATGCCTGTTTGCAAGCACATCTTCAAACGCCCAAAAGCCTCTGCCGACATGATTAAACACACCATCAAGCACAATTTTTATCCCGTTTTCTTTCAGCTTTTTACAAACGCTTGCAAATTGCTCGTTAGTGCCAAGCCTTCTATCTATTTTCCTATAGTCGCGAGTATCATAGCCGTGGTTATCCGATTCAAAAATAGGGTTTAGCAAAATGCAATCTACCCCCAAGTTTTTAAAATGGGGTATCCACTGCTCTACGCTAAGAATTTTATCTGTTGTTTGCCCGTTGTTTTCACGTGAAACGCCACAAAAGCCAATGGGGTAAATTTGGTAAAAAACGCTGTTTTGAATCCACATACTAACTCCTTTTGTTATAAAAAAGTGACTATTCTTGAGCTATTTGCATTCTATTTGCGAAACCGTGCGCAGAGTTTTATGTATTAAAAGTGATAGCATTTTCCGCATTCACCTTAATAACTTTTTATCCCACTTGGCAAAACATTAATTTTTGCGTTTATTATTAAATTGAAAATTTTCAGTGCTTTACTGCGTGCCTGCTTGCACTTCTAACGCATCACTGCCGCTTGTATCGGGCGGCTGTAATAAATCGTCGCCTGTTTGCACATCTTGCGCGCTAACGCCAACACTGCCGCCACCCTGTGCATCAACAACGTCCATAAACTGCACATTAGCATCGTGCGGTGTATCACTGTGCGGCCAATCGGGCAAATTATATGCCTCAGGCGGCACTTGCGCCTCAGGTGTTCTGAAGTATGTGTTCAAAAGCTCTGCTACCCCGTTCACATCTGCCACTTGCACCGCGTGGTTAACATTATAGCGCTCGGTGCTATCAAAAGTTGGCAGCGTGCACATCATAATATTACTGCTTGGAATTTTAAGCACATTTATGGCAAGCGCCGCAGCATCTAAAACAGAAATATCTGTATTCACATACTGCTGTGCCACAGGCATTAATTTAACTATATCTTGCCATGTTGCCGTGCGCAAACGGCGAAAAAGCGCCGAGTAGAAATAGCGCTGTGTGTCAAGCCTTGCTATATCGCCTGTTGCTCCGCTTCTGTCGCGAAGGAAAAACTCCAGCATATCGCCATGCAGTGTTTGCCAGCCCTGCGGAATATAGGATGAGCCCTCATAGCCCATTTCCTCGGGCACATACACCTCTATACCACCGAAAACATCAACTATTTCACGCAGTGAAACCATATCAATCGTAACATAATTATCTATGGGCAGTTGCAACATTTCGCTTATAGGCACTGCAATATTATCTATTCGGCTTTCGTTTTCACTGCTGCCACTGCTGAAAAGCGAATTAAGCTTGCCGCTACCGCTAACATCATAATCGCCCACAAATAAATCCCTTGGTATTTGCAGCATATACATTGAATTATTAGCAAAATCAAAGCGCACATAAAGTATCATATCTGTGTTGCCTATTTCGCTTCTTTGCACCTCTGCGCCCTCGGCATCAAATTCTGTGTTATCTATGCCAAGCACAAGCACGCTTAATTGGTCTTTTGCAAGTTGCGGCGGCGTTTTTATCTCCTCGGTAACCGTGCCCATTTCGCCCTCGTTTATTATAGAGCCGGCATAAAAATACAGCCCTGCCGCCACAGCGCCAAAAACAAGCACAAGGCAAAGTAAAATGCTTGCAAAAATTTTAAGCGCACTTTTCTTTTTAGCTTTACCTTTGCGTTTTGGCCTAATGCCGGCGTTTGCACCGCTTGTAACATTAGCGCTAACCCTCTTAGCATTTTGCACATTTATACTGTTACGGCTTTGATTTGGCCGCACTACATAATTCTCGTTAGAATAAGCACTGCCTTGCGGCATATAAGCATTACCCTGCATAGGGCGCTTTATAGTGCGCTGTTTTGAAACCGGCGGTTTATTAGCGCTATAATAGCCGCTGTTTGCACTATTATTTTGCGCGCTTTGGCTTTGCGAAGTGTAATTTGCGTTAACGCTTTGCCTACTCTTCGAGTTTTTCATATCTTTGTATAGTTTATTTTGTGTGTGAGACATTTGATCAAACGCTTTATTCTCACTTTTATTTGCACTGCTATTTTGCGTTTTCGCCTTTTTTGTGTTTAAATTTCTTGGCTCGTTAAAGTTTCTTTGCATGAAAATCTCCATTCTGTTCAAAAGCACAATGGTATAAAAAATCTCCGCACAGAATGGAGATTTTTTCGGCCTGCATAGTTTGAAACGGCACGCCACCTTTTAAATGATTAGCGTGATTTATAACGCTAATCATCGTTGTTTATTAATCGTCTAATTTCAGCACGGCGGTAAATGCTTCACTTGGCACTTGCACTGTTCCCAGTTGACGCATTTTCTTTTTGCCCTCTTTTTGTTTTTCAAGTAATTTTTTCTTACGAGTTATGTCGCCGCCATAGCATTTCGCCAAAACGTCTTTTCGCATTGCCCTTATTGTTTCACGCGCTATAATTTTACCGCCAATTGCCGCTTGTATAGGCACTTCAAACATTTGGCGAGGTATATTATCTTTAAGTTTTTCTGTTAATCTTCTTCCTTTTGCATAAGCATTATCGGCATGAACTATCATGGAAAGCGCATCTATCATATCGCCGTTAAGCAAAATGTCAAGCTTAATAAGCTTACTTCTCCTAAAGCCTTTCATCTCATAATCATAGCTTGCATAGCCACGGCTTCTGCTTTTAATGGCATCGAAAAAATCGTATACAATTTCGCCAAGCGGCAATTCATAGTGCAAATCTACACGTGTTTCGTCCATATATTTCATATCAATTAATGTGCCGCGCCTTGCTTGGCAAAGCTCCATTAAACTGCCTGTGTAATCTGTTGGTGTGTAAATATGCGCATCAACAAAAGGCTCTTCTGCAAATTCTATTTGAGCAGGGTCGGGATAATTTGTGGGGTTTTCAATAAGTTTCACGCTACCGTCTGTCATTGTAATTCTGTATTCAACGCTGGGCGCTGTAGTAATAAGGTCTAAATCAAACTCCCTCTCAAGGCGCTCTATTATAATTTCAAGGTGCAAAAGCCCCAAGAAACCACAGCGAAAACCAAAACCCAGTGCTATACTCGTTTCAGGCTCGTAAGTAAGCGAAGCATCGTTAAGCTGCAATTTTTCAAGCGCATCTTTCAAATCGGGGTACCTTGCGCCATCGGCAGGGTAAATACCGCAAAAAACCATAGGCACAACTTCACGGTAGCCGCTTAAAGGCTCGTTTGTTGGGTTTTGTGCATTTGTTACGGTATCGCCAACTTTAGTGTCTTCAAGCGTTTTTATGCTTGCTGTAAAATAGCCAACTTCGCCCGCTTTAAGCTCTGTACCGGGCATAAGCTCTATAGCGCCCATATGCCCCACTTCCACAGGCGTAAATTCTGCATTCGTTTGCATCAATTTAACGGCCTCGCCCACTTTTAGTGTGCCCTCAAACACACGCAAGTAAACAACAACGCCTTTATAGCTATCGTATACCGCATCAAAAACAAGCGCTTTCAGCGGCGCATTTTCATCGCCTTTAGGCGGCGGAACATCCCTTACAACCGCCTCTAAAACATCTTCTATGCCAACGCCCATTTTAGCCGATACCTTAGGCGCATCAACGCAAGGCAGGCCTATAATGTCTTCAACTTCGCGCGCAACTCTATCGGGCTCTGCGCTAATTAAATCTATTTTATTTAATATGGGCACAAGCTCTAAATCGTGCTCCAAAGCAAGGTATGTATTCGCAAGCGTTTGCGCTTCAACACCTTGGCTTGCATCCACAACCAAAATTGCGCCCTCGCAAGCGGCTAAACTGCGGCTAACCTCGTAGTTAAAATCCACATGGCCGGGGGTGTCTATTAAATTAAATGTGTAAGTTTGCCCGTCTTTTGCATTGTAATTAAGCGTTACAGCGCGCGCTTTTATTGTAATGCCACGCTCGCGCTCAAGCTCCATATTATCTAAAAGTTGTGCTTGAATTTTGCGCTCGTCCACAGCCTTTGTGCTTTGCAGTAGGCGGTCTGCCAATGTGCTTTTGCCATGGTCTATATGTGCTATAATGCAAAAATTGCGTATATTTTTGTTTGCCAAAATGTATGCCTCCATCAGTGAAAATTATGTTATTACACCATAAAACGGTATATTGTTTTTAGCAGATTATTGCTGATTACAATTCATAACATTATACCACAAAGCACAGTTTGTTGCAAATGCAAAACTTGACTAAGTGGTAAAAAATAGCTATAATTGCAAAGAGGTTAATATTATAAAGTAAGGTGGTGATTTTATGCCAATTATTAAAGAACTTATATATCGCAAGTTCACAAAACTTTTGCCAAGGCTAATTGCAATGCTTTTGGTTTTCGCTACAATTATTGTTTTTTTCTATGCGCTTAACAGCTTTACGCATTTTGTTAAAATTGAGGACAGTAACGGCATTGAAATTACCGCTTTTGCGCCGCTTGCAAGCGAAGAATATATATTAAATTTAAACAGCGTAGCTTTCATTGAAGAAGATGATTTAATATATGAAAAAAGCGCTGATGCACTTTCTACTTTATATGTAGACAGGGCATTTGAAATAAGTATAAAAGCCGATGGAAGCACAAAAGAACACCTAACAACGGCAAAAACCGTGCAAGATGCCCTTAGCACCTTAGGCTATACTTACGATGGCGAAGATTTTGCAAACCCTGCATTTACCAGCGCAATAAATGCTGATACAAGCGAAATCACTTTACACCGTGTTAGCTATGAAACTTACGAGGTTAAAGAAGTGTTGCCGTTTGAAACACAAATGCAGTATACGAGCCTATTTTACCAAACTCAAAGCAGAGTGCTTGAAATTCAAACAGGGCAAGACGGCTATATAGACGCAACTTATAAAGACAAATTAATTGACGGCGAAGTTGTTGAAACTGTAATTGTTTCTACAAACGAGCATATAGAGCCTGTTACAGAGATATTAAAAGTTTACAAAGAGCAAGAGCCTATAAGCGACGTTGCGGCACCTGACGGCATTACTGTTGAAAACTTTGTGCCAAGCTCTTACTCAACCGTTTACCAAATGAAAGCTACCGGCTATTATTCTGCAACGGGCAAAGGCTCAAGTGGGCTTGGGCTTTACTACGGCACTTTTGCGGTGGACCCAACCGTTATCCCCTACGGCACAAAAGTTTATATTGTGGGCGTTAACAACCGCTTTGTTTACGGCTGGGCAATTGCCACAGACACAGGCATGTTTATACACGATAACCAAATGCAAGTAGATTTATTCTATGAAACATATACAGAGAGCGCGGCAAACGGCGTGCAACAAGTTTATGTTTATATACCTTAATTAGCTGTTAGCACTTAGTTTTTAAAAATTAACTATTAAATTATAAAGGCAGGCCTTTAAGGAGTTATTTATCTCATATTAAAATTTGAAAGAGGGACAAAAGTATGAAAAAAAGCGTTAGTATAAAAGAGGCAAAAGACATATTTAAAAAGCACAATACAGAGCCTTTTCATTTTCAGCACAGCGAAACCGTTGGCAAAGTTATGGGCCATTTTGCCAAAGAGGCGGGCGAAGATGTTGAACACTGGACGGCTGTTGGCATATTACACGATGTTGACTATGGCAAATACCCTGATGAGCACTGCAAAAAATGCTATGACTTATTGCGTGCAGAAGACATTGATGATGAATTTATAAATACAATTGCCAGCCACGCTTTTGGAATGTGCTCTGACATAGAGCCTAAGCTTTACATGGAAAAAGTGCTTTTTGCGGTAGACGAGCTAACAGGGCTTATAGGTGCGGCGGCGTTAATGCGCCCTTCTAAAAGCGTTAGTGATATGGAGCTGAAAAGTGTTAAAAAAAAGTTTAAAGATAAAGCTTTTGCCGCAGGTTGCGACAGAAGTGTTATAACAAAAGGCGCAGAGCTTTTAGAAATTCCTTTAGAGGAGCTTTTAGAGAAAACTTTGCAGGCTATGAAAGCGACAGAGAACGTTTAAATTTAATATATAAAAAGCAGTATGTTCAAAAAATGAATACACTGCTTTTTTGTTTGTAATTTTCAAGCTATTTGCAATTTTGCGCTATTTAACAGCTACTGCTTTTACTGTAAAGTTCAACTACATTGCACCCTCTAACACATAAACGCTAACGCTTTTATCGTAAACTTTGAAGCTTGCACAGCCGTCTTCGCCCACTGTAATTTTATCGGGGCAGTTTTGCAGTGCATCCACCATAGTTTTTCCAATAAAGTTTTTACCCATGCACATTCTTACTTCGCCGCCTTTTGCATTTGTCATAATTAGCGCAAGGCCTGAATTTTCAAAAGCAAAATCGCCTGTTCTTGTAAAGCCAACTATATTTTTACCGCTAAAATAATCAATTTGCTCGCCGTATGCAAGGTTTTTTCTTATAGCCATAAGCGTTTGCAGTTTTGAAAGCGGCTTAATATTATTATGCGGTATGCCGTATAAATCGCCATAAAAAACGCAAGGGATACCGTTTTGCATTAGCATTATAAGCGCATAGGCATGTAGTTTAAACCACTCTTTCACAAAGCTTTCAAGCGCTTGGCCGGGCTGGGTGTCGTGGTTATCCACAAAAGTTACGGCTTTGCTTGCACGCCCTTTTAAAAGCGTGCCTTCTAATATTTTGCCCATATCAAAGGCCTCGCCGTTTATTGATGCGTTATAAAAATTAAAGTGCAAGGGCACGTCAAAAAGGTGCACACTATTTGCGGTTTTATCTAAATAATAAAGCAGTGGCGGTAATGTTTTGCTCCAATATTCGCCCACCGCAAATAAATCTTTCTTTGCAAACTCTCGCATTGCCCAAACCCAATGCGCCATTTTAGAAAATTTAATATGCTTAATTGCATCAAGCCTAAAGCCGTTAATTTCGGCGGTTTGCAAATACCATTTGCCCCAATTTACAAGCTCGTTAAAAGCTTGCTCACTACTTAAATCTATATCTGCGCCCATAAGATAATCGTAATTGCCGTGCTCTATGTCCACTTCATCGTCCCAGTTTTTATCGGCAAATAAATAAACGCCGCTCTGCTTTGCTTTATCGTCCCAGTCGCAGCCGTCGAAATGTGAACTGTTCCACTCAAAATCCGAGTATTTTTTGCCCCTTGCGGGGAATGTGAACTTTGTATAGGCGCTAATTTCCCTTTGCCCTATTACCTCATTGCGATTTTTATTATCGAAAACTTTAACATTTACATTTTCTGTGGCATCTGCGCCCATTCTGTGGTTGAAAACAATATCTGCAAGCACGTTTAAGCCGCTCTCTCTCAGCGTTTTCACCGCAGAGATATACTGCTCATGTGTTCCGTATTTTGTTGCAATGCTACCCTTTTGGTTGAACTCGCCCAAGTCGTACATATCGTAAACCGCATAGCCAACTTCATTTGCACCGCCAATACCTTTATATGCAGGCGGAAGCCAAACATCGCTAACGCCAAGTTGCTTTAGCGTTTGCGCTTTTTCGCTCACCTCTTGCCATAAATTGCACGAGGGCGGCAAATACCATTCAAAAAATTGTATCAATGTTTTATTGCTCATGTTTTCTCCCTTAATTGCGCTATGTAAATTTGTATATGCTATAATTATAAAAAGAACATTTATTAAGGCCTGTGCACTTTAGTGCGCCTTATAGTAAACGCAAAGCGCTATTAAAGCGCTTTGCGTTTTTATGTTTTTTATTCGGCGCCTATAAAGCCCTAACGCTTTACAGGGCTTTATACCTTGTAAAGCTTACAAATCTTGCAAATGTTACAAATTAAGTTTGCTTTATAATGCCTTCCCTATAAGCCGAAACCAGCAATTTCAAATCTTCAATTTTAGCTGAAATTTCTTCGCCGTTATCTGTATCTGCTATTGTGAGGCGCTCGTCATATTCCTGCACCATAATATTTTTAGAGTGCATATCATCATCGTTTTCAATAACGGCTTGCACGCCTTTAAACGGGTGGTGCTCGCTTATAAGCAATTGGTAGCTGTTTGAAACAAGCGTGTAGCCCGAAATGCCTGTAACTTTTTGGTAGGCTTTTGCAATGCCGCCGTCAATAATAAGCACTTTACCGTTAGCTTTAATTGGCGATTCGCCCTTTTTAATTTTAACGGGCACGTGCCCGTTTACAATATGCGCATTTTTTGCGTGAATACCAAACTCACTCAAAATTTTATCGGCGCATTTTTCGTCTAAAATATTTTCATAATAAGGGTCTTTGGGTTCAAGCCATGTTGTTTCGTCTTTAATAAAAGTGCGCTCGAATGTTGTCATTTTCTCTTTGCCGTTAAGCGACGATATAGGCCCGCACCACAAAAACCACATGTAATCCAGCCCAAACTCTTTTTCCTCTTTGTGCCCGTGTGCGCCTGTTCTGCAAAGCTTATCGCTCAAATCTAAAAGTGCCTTGCCCGAATATTGTTTACCCTTATATGTAAATGCTGCAAATTCGCCGTCTTTTGTCATTGGTACACAGCCGTGAAAAAGCAAAGCATTATTGTTAATTTTATAAATTGCGCCGTTTTGGTACAAAAACTTAACGTGTTTATGCAATAATTTGCTATGCATGAACGAAAGCTGTAATTGGTTAATTACGTCTTCTTCCTCTTTTGTAAGCGCATAAATATCGTTTTTATCAACAGTGGGTAAATTTGTATCGCCTATTTCATATTCAACACCATCTATTATTATAGTGCTGTCTTGCATATTAATTTTATCGAGCAAAAGCCTGTTTTCCATATTAAATTCAGGGCGGTTTTTTATTATTTGCCCCTCTAATTTAAACTGAATTATGCTTATAGCTTTGTTTACTTTAGCTGCGAGTATTGAGTTTTGCTCGTCTATGCCGCTAATTTCCATTTTGCCGAAAAATTCTTTGGGCAAAAAGCAATCGCCGGTATTTTCGCTATATTGTTGCATAGCAAAAACAGCAAGCGGGCGTATATTTATTCCATATCCGTCCTCTAAACTTTTGAAGTTGTTATACCTAATACTGCCTCTTATAACATTCGCAATGCTGGCTTTGTGCCCATGCGCTGCCGCCATCCATATAACATCGTGGTTGCCCCACTGAAAATCAACGTTGTTCCTCAGGCATAAATCTTCCATTATTAAATGTGCGCCTGTGCCCCTATCGAAAATATCGCCTATTATATGCAAATTGGCAACAACCATTTTTTGAAGCAAGTTAGATAGCTCTATTATAAAATTATCTGCCCTGTTAACTTCAATAATTGTGTTTATAATTTTAAGGAAATACTCTTGCTTATTTATTTCAAAATTATCTGTGTATAACAGCTCATCTATTATATACAAAAAATCTTTAGGCAAGGTTTTTCTAACTTTAGAGCGCGTATACTTGCTGCTAACAACACGGCACACCAAAACTAATTGCATTAGCATTTCGGTATACCATTCTTTTGTGCACAAATTCTTCGCTTTCATTTGCGCAAGCTTTTCGCGCGGGTAATATATCATTGTTGCAAGTAGCTTTTTTTGCTCTTTGCTAAGCTCGTTATCAAAGCATGTGTCTATTTTGCGCTTAACCGAGCCCGAGGCATTTTTAACTATATGTGTAAAAACTTCATACTCGCCATGAATATCGCTTATGAAGTGCTCTGTACCTTTCGGCAAGTTTAAAATTGCCGAAAGGTTTATTATTTCTGTGCATGCATCTTGTATGGTGGGATAGCTTTGCGCTAAAAGTTCAAGATATTTTTTTTGCGCTAATACTTCATTTTGCATATAAACACCCTTTTAAATCAATATTCTTACAATTACAAGCAATAAAAAGTTCACATATCTTTATAAAAAGCTTTCGCTTTGTTTGCATTATACCATAAATCAACTGCAAATTTACTTTCAACGCTTTAACTTTAAAACGGTTTGTTGCAGCCCACTTCATATAACTATCTGTTATTCAAATCTACATAATTTGCTCTTTCGTGCACCGCTTTAAACGCCGGGCGAATAATTTTACCGTTATTTACTATGCTTTCTATTCTATGTGCGCTCCAGCCTGAAATGCGGCTAATTGCAAAAATTGGTGTAAACAGTTCTTTAGGCAGGCCAAGCATATTATATACAAACCCGCTGTAGAAATCTATATTAGCAGCAACGCCTTTATAAATTTTACGCTCTTTTGCAATAACTTTAGGCGCTAAGCGCTCAATAGCACTGTAAAGCTCATATTCGTCCATGCAGTTTTTCTCTTGCGAGAGCTGTTTTACAAATGTTTCAAACACTTTCGCCCTTGGGTCGCTTAAAGAGTAAACAGCATGGCCCATGCCATATATTAAACCGGCTTTATCAAACGCTTCTTTGTGCAATAATTTGCGCAAGTAGTTTTCAACTTCTTCTTCGTCTTTCCAGTTAGAAACATTTTGCTTTAAGTCTTCAATCATGCTAACAACTTTAATGTTAGCGCCGCCGTGGCGCGGCCCTTTCAAGCTTCCAAGTGCCGCGGCTATAGCTGAATATGTATCGGTGCCCGACGAGCTAACAACATGGGTTGTAAATGTGCTGTTATTGCCGCCGCCGTGCTCTGCGTGAAGCACAAGGGCTAAATCTAATATTTTCGCCTCAAGTTCTGTGTATTTGCTATCTTTACGCAAAGTGTATAAAATATTTTCAGCGGTAGATAAATGCGGCTGTGGGTGGTGTATTACAAGGCTTTCATTTTGCATATAGTGGCAATAGCTTTGATATGCATACACACTTAAAAGCGGGAAAAGCGCAACTAATTGCAAGCATTGGCGCAATACATTCGGTATGCTAACATCATCTGCGTTATCGTCATAGCCATACATTGTTAAAACGCTTCTTGCAAGGGCATTCATCATGTCGCCGCTGGGCGTTGTCATAATAATATCGCGCACAAAGCTAACAGGTAGCTGGCGATATTTCGATAAAAGCTCGCAAAACTCACTAAGCTCTTTTTTGCTTGGTAGCTCTCCGAATATTAAAAGATAAGTTGTTTCCTCAAAGCCAAACCTGTCCTCTTTCAAAAAGCCGTCTACTAAATTTTGCACATTAATTCCACGGTAAAAAAGCTCGCCCTCACACGGCACTTTTTGCCCGTCTACGATATTTGCAGCCTTTACTTCGCTAATTTCGGTTAAACCTGTTAAAACACCATTGCCCTGTAAATCTCTAAGGCCTCTGAAAACTTTATGCTGTAAAAAAAGCTCGGGCTCTATTGTTCCGTTCTTTTCACACATCACACTTAATTCTTTAATTTGCGGTGTTATCTCACTGTAATTTTCTATTTTAATTATCGCCATTTTTCTTCCCCTTCCTATTAATTAATATTACATATTTACTACTTCCACAAGAAAAATATATAAATTTTGAAAACGCAATTTAAGCAAAACTAATAGCTATCGCCCACATATTCGCTTTCAAAAATTTTTATTGCACTGCTTGTTCCAAGCCGGCTTGCGCCAAGTTTTATAAAGTTTTCCATATCTGAAACGCTTTTTATTCCGCCTGCGGCTTTTATTTTACACTTGCCATTAATGCACTTTGCAAAAAGCTTAATATCGCTTGGTGTTGCGCCGCCGCTTGAAAAACCCGTTGATGTTTTTATATAGTCCGCGCCTGCATTTACAACAACTTCACACATTTTTTCTTTTTCTGCATCTGTTAAAATGCATGTTTCTATAATTACTTTAAGCACTTTATCGCCTACTGCTTTTTTTATTTCGGCAATTTCATTTTCCACATAAGCTACATCGCCCATTTTTAAGCGCCCTATGTTTATAACCATGTCAAATTCATCACAGCCGTTCAATAGGGCTTGTTTAGCCTCTTGCACTTTCATTTGTGTTGTGTTTGCCCCAAGAGGAAAGCCAATAACCGTGCACACTTTCACTTTGCCTTTTAAGTAATGCGCCGCCTTTTCAACAAAACATGGCTGTATGCAAACGCTTGCTGTTTTATATTGCACTGCATCATTACACAATTGCTCTATTTGCGCCCATGTTGCCTCGGGCTTTAAAAGAGTATGGTCTACACAGGCTAATATTTCATGTTTTGTCATTATTTGCTCCCTGCTTTATTTCTTTAATTGCACATGATATTTTATATGCTACACATGCTACTTTTATTGAAAAAATACATATATTCGTGTTTTTTTAATGTGTTTTCTATTATACAACATCATTATCGCTTTGTATATATTATTTGAAATTATTAATAATTAACGCAAATTTTCCGCGTTTGGTCATTTTGCCAAAATTCCAGCGTTAATTCACGCTTTAATTGTGAATGTTAACAATGACTTTGATGGTTCACTCTACACATTGCACATAATATGTTTTTTTAACTAACATTTGAGAATTTTAGCGTACAATTTTTGTGCAATTCTACAAAAAATGGTTTTTTTGTGGAATATTGCAGAATTTTTGCAATAAAACAAAGGGTAAATACGTAATAACAGTAAGCAAGCATATTATATTTTTAATTGCTTTACTATATATTGTAATTATATATAATATTATCACAATATAGTGTGCAATTTAACTTTACCATCGTTTTTTTGTGACAATAATTCACAAAAAACGTTGAAGTCATGCAGATATTGCAATATTTTTAAACTCGTAGTATAATTTAACTAAGTGTATTACTAACTGTCATATTTTACTTTTGGCAAAAAAGGAAGGGACTTTTATGAAACATAAATTTTTAAAGAAATTTGAGAGGATTTGCGCTTTTGGGCTTGCGCTTATACTAAGTTTGTCGCTTATGCCATATTCGGCATTGGCTACAAACACTATTCCCTTCGACGGCCTTTTCTTGGATGAGCCCGATAATAATGACAGTGAGCCATTAATAGAGGATGGCAGTGAAGAAAACCCCTATTTGATTTTCACTGCCGACGATTTTGATGCAATACGTGAAAATCCCGATGCACATTTCAGCATTGAAAGCACTGTTGATTTCACAGATATTGAGTTCGAGCCAATTGCCGAGGCTTTTACAGGCACTTTAAACGGAAACGGCAAAGCTCTTGAAAACTTAGAGATTACAGCCGAAGATGCCGCTTTGTTTTTACATATTGATGGCGGTAGTGTTAACAATTTAATTATTAGAAATGCTGAAATTGAGGGCGAGGGCGGCGCTGCAACCATAGCCGTTCAAAACAGCGGAACTATTAGCGATGTTAAAATTGAAAGCGCAAATGTTAGCGCACAAACAGCAGGCGCAATTGCAGCTTATATGAACGGCAAAAATTCTTATATTGAAAACAGCGGTTCTTATGCCATTGTTAGCGGTGAAATTGCAGGCGGAATAGTTGCTATTATTGACGGCGGCGAGCTTAGCAATATTTTTTCAGCGAGCGTTGTGAAAAAAATAGAGGCAGACGAAGTTAGCACAGGCGCGGTTTTTGCCATCACAAGCATTGAAAATTTTGCAGACAATGTGCTATTTTTAGCAGATGATTTACAAAGCGCATTTGCAGGGAATTTCACAGATGAAAACGGCGATGATATCTCTGTTACCGAAGGTGAAGAAAGTGGCTTTATAGCTGTGGTTTTAGGCGAAGAAACTACATTGCAAAAAGACGATGAAGCAAGCGCACTTGTTGAGTTTAGCAGCCAACCCGAAGATGGTATTATTACTTATAACACCAGCAAAGTAAGCGTTCTTGACGTTGATTTAACCGAAGGCACTATTACAGCATTAGCTGAGGGCACGGCTAATTTTAACGTTAAAATAAAAATAGGTTCTTACACATCTACAGGCGGTTACACTCTGCCCGTTAAAGTTGTTGTTGAAGACCCTAACAGCGAAACCCCCGACAGCGAAACTCCTGACAGTGAAACTCCTGACAGCGAAACCCCCGACAGCGAGACTCCCGACAGTGAAACTCCTGACAGCGAAACTCCTGACAG
>CAYJPD010000028.1:0-21291 GCA_964371975.1 uncultured Bacteroides sp. | reverse complement strand
AAAATGCAATGAATAGCTTGTAAATTTTATTAATATTTGTTAAAATAATTAACAATAATAAATTAACAAACACATTACACCGCACAAAAGCTAACACTGCTAAATTATTTATTGAAAGGATTATACACAAATGAAAAGCGACATTGAAATAGCACAAGGCGCACAAATGAAAAATGTATATGAAATTGCACAATCTTTAAATATAGATGAGAATTTTATAGAGCCATATGGTAAATACAAAGCTAAAATTAACCACACATTGATTAAAAAATTCAGCGAAAAACAAGACGCAAAACTTATATTGGTAACCGCCATAAGCCCTACGCCTGCAGGCGAGGGCAAAACTACCACAAGCATTGGTGTTGCCGATGCTTTGCACAAGCTTGGCAAAAACACAGTTCTTGCTTTAAGAGAGCCAAGCCTCGGCCCTGTTTTTGGGGTTAAAGGTGGTGCTGCAGGCGGTGGGTACTCGCAAGTTGTGCCTATGGAAGATATTAATTTGCATTTCACAGGAGATTTACATGCTATAGGCGCTGCTAACAATTTATTAGCGGCAATAATTGATAACCATATTTACCACGGCAACGCCTTGCAAATAGACCCAAGGCGCATAACATGGAAAAGATGCATTGATATGAACGACCGTCAGCTTAGGTTTGTAACAGATGGTTTGGGCGGCGCTGTAAACGGCACCCCAAGAGAAGACGGTTTTGATATTACCGTTGCAAGTGAAATTATGGCTGTTTTTTGCCTTGCAACAGATTTGCAAGATTTGAAAAACCGCATTGCCAATATAGTAATAGGCTATACTTACGACAAAAAACCGGTTAATGCAGGGCAATTAAACGCTCAAGGTGCAGTGTGCGCGCTTTTAAAAGACGCATTCAACCCAAATTTAGTTCAAACATTAGAGCACACGCCCGCAATTGTGCACGGCGGCCCATTTGCAAATATAGCACACGGTTGCAACAGCGTTATAGCAACAAAAACTGCTATGAAATTGGGCGATTACGTAGTTACGGAAGCCGGTTTCGGGGCCGACCTTGGCGCAGAGAAGTTTTTTGATATTAAATGCAGGTTAAGTGGGTTAAGGCCCTCTGGCGTAGTTTTAGTGGCTACTGTTAGGGCGCTGAAACACCAAGCAGGTTGCCCAAAAGACAAATTAGGTACACCCGATTTAAATGCCCTAAAAACAGGCAGTGTTAATTTGCTGCGCCACATTGATAATTTAACAAATGTTTTTGGCATGAAAGTATGCGTTGCCATAAATGCGTTCCCCACCGACAGCAAAGAAGAGCATAATTTGTTAATGGAAATTTGCGAGAAAAACAATGTTCTTTGTGCTGTTAGCGAAGTTTTTGCAAAAGGTGGCGAGGGCGGCATTGCAGTTGCAAATAATTTACTTAAACTTATTGATGACGAGCCTGCTTGCAATTTATATTTCAGTTATGACGTAAATTTGCCTGTTAGGGAAAAAATAAATGCTATTTGCAAAAAAACATATCGTGCAAACAATGTTCTATTCAGTAAAAGCGCACTAACACAAATAGCTGCAATTGAAAACAACGGCTTTTCTGCTTTGCCTGTGTGCATTGCTAAAACGCAGTATAGCTTTAGCGACGACGCCTCGCTTTTAGGTGCACCAACAGGTTTTGATATGACGGTTAGAGCAGTGCGTTTAAGCGCAGGTGCAGGCTTTATTGTTGCCATTATGGGCGATATTATGACAATGCCAGGCCTACCTAAAAAACCTGCCGCAGAAAATATAGACGTTGACGAAAACGGAGTTATAACAGGCCTTTTCTAATGCATATATATTTAAAGCTTTAGCTGATATAATGCCGCATTTTGCGGCATTATATCACTATGTTTTTTAACTTCTTATAACAACTTTAAAAACCAAGAAAGGCTTTTCCTATCGCAAAACAATAAACTGTATGATTAAAAAAAACAAACTATTAACCGCATTTAAAGCAATAAGTATTTTTTCGCTTTTAGCAACAATAATCTCATATACCATAGCGGTGGAAATAGCGGGCTCATCTTCTATTTCCCTTTTATTATATGTACTTTTGTTACTATTGGCTTTGCCTTTTTGCGGCTATTTTATACTAAGAAAATTTATTAGCTTTAAAGACGACTTTCTCTTGCTAATTTGTTCATCGCCTTTGGGAATTGCCGTTTTATTTTTAAGTTATATCATTTTACAACCTTTGGATATAAATATATTATGCGCTATCCCCTCCATTGTTTTTGGTTTTTTAGGCGCGTATGAATTTTTTAAAAAAACTAAATTATTACTATTAACATTAAATGTACAGCGCTGTATATTAATTTTATCGTTCTGCGTTTTCATGCTTTTTTATTTATTTATGGGCATATTCTCCTTTGCTAAAGTTTCACAAATAGGAGCATTTTCATACCACCAAGATATGTTTTTCAGCGTGGGAAATGCGGCAAGTGTATATAACGGTTTCCCTTTTGAAGATATGCGCCTTGCCGGCACAAGCTTAAACTACCATTTTTTGAATGATGTTAGTGCAGGTTTATTAGGCTATTCCCTAAGCATACCGGCTTATGACGCCCTTTGTTTTTTCTACTACCCTGTTATAGCGTGCCTGTTTTTTTGCTCTATATATAAATTCTGCACGCTACTATGCAAAAACAGAATTTTATGTGCATTTGCCCCGGCTATATTGTACTTTGTAAACTTTAGCAATTCCATGCTGCTATACGATTATTTTGTAAATATGAACGGGCAAGGTTCTTCAACATTTATTGCACTAAGCTTCGCTATATTGTTTTTTGCAATATATAAACAGCAAAAAATCAGCATTATAAATATTTTACTGATTTTCATTTACGCTATTGTTTTAACTTTGTTTAAAAGCACTGTTGCCGGTATTGTTTTTGCAGCTTTAATGTGCGCCGGTTTTGTGCATTTTATAATTCACAAAAAAAATTACACTGCAATATTTTACAGTGCAATTGCATTATTAGGTTTTTTCGCAGTATATATCACAGTTCTTTCCAAAGCTACAAACAATTTAGTATTTGTAGGTATCGGGGTACTCCCGTCAAGCCTTAAAGCTGCATTTATTTCAACGCCCTTAATTGTTTTAATTTTTGCTATTTGCGGCTTCCATGCACTTATAAACATTAAAAAGCAAAGCTTTTTAAACTTGTTTTGCTATGCCACAGCATTTGGTGGAATTTTAGCCTTTTGCTTATATGTACATTATTCTGCTTCGCAAAATTATTTTTATTTTATCGCTGTTCCTTTTGCTATTTTCGCGGTTTTACCTTCTGTTTTAAGCTTTTGCACAAAAAGAAAAGCTGCTTGTGCTTTAATTATTTCATCTTGCGTTATTTGCGCTTTTTTCAGCATTGATACGCTTGCTCTTTACAGTTCAAACGGCGTTCGCGCCTTATTAAACATTTACGGCATTGTCAGCGACCCTTACGATGAAAGCTATATAACGGCTTACGATGAACAAGCTATGGTTTGGCTGAGAGATAACTCTTTGCAAGACGCAGTTTTTGCAACTAACAGAAATAACAGATATAAAGCATCCGGCGATGGTATTTTCCACTACTACACCGCTGTTAGCCAGCGAAGAGCATTTATTGAAAGCTACCGCTACACCATGGATTACAGCGCAATGTATGAAGAAGTGCGCCGAAGGCTTGAGAATGTTAGCGATGAAATTTTTTATAATTTAAGCGAAGAGGATGCATTTGAGCTTGCAAAAAAAGAAGGCATTAACTATTTAGTTGTTAAAAAGACAATTAGCAACCCCGAATTTAAAAATAATATAGTTTATGAAAACGAGGAAATAGTAATACACAAAATAGAGTAATTTATTTCTGATTTTTTCGATATTCCAAATAGCTTTCTAAAATTATCGTTGCTGAAACAGCATCGATAATTTTTTTGCGCTTCTTGCCATAAGTGCCGTTTTCGCTCAATATATTAGCAGCGCTAATGGTTGTGCGGCGCTCGTCGTAAAGCGTAACGGGTATTGTTACTATTGCGCCAATAATATCGGCAAGTTTACGGCATTTTTTAGCTCTGTCTCCCTCGGTGCCGTCCATATTAACAGGCAGACCTATTACAAGCATACCTGCATCGAATTCTTTTGTTGCATGAACAATTTTTTCAGCTGTTTTCGCCATGCTTTTTTCTTCAATAACCCCCACAGGGCTTGCTAAAAACTCTGTGCGGTCACATACGGCAACACCTGTTCTCACATCGCCGTAATCTATAGCCATTATTTTCATTTTATACTCCGTTTCTTTATTAAAGATACAATACTAATATATTTTCATTAGCTTTTAACACATATTTTGACAAATATCTCAGCGCCATAATACTATAATAAATTACAAATAAATTATAATAAAGGCTGTGATAATTTGCTAACATTTAAACACAAAATACAAGATAAATTAGGTTTTCACGCAAGGCCAATTGGCCATTTAGTGAAACTGGTGCATGATGTGCCTTGTGAAGTTACTGTTGAAACTTGCGCAAAAAAAGCTAATGCAAAAAGCATTTTCTCTTTATTGCATCTTGCTGCAAAGCAAGGGCAAATTTTAACTGTAACTTGTAAAGGCGAGCAAGAAATGCAAACACATAATTTGCTTTTAGAATTTTTTAGCAAGCACATTTAATTTTCCTTTGAAGCCATTCATACATAAATACTAAGCCAAATATAAAAATCGCAATAAATACAGGGTATACATTAAAGCTAATATTTCTTCCTATAACCCCAAAAAGAGCAGGCATTGTTAATGTTCCTGTATATGCCATTGCCATTTGAACACCTGTTACCGATTGTGAATTCTCAATACCAAAATTATATGGTGTTGAATGAATAATGCAAGGAAAAACAGGCGCCGAGCCAAACCCAATTAAAGCAAGCCCAAAAAACGCCATAATATCGCTTAATGGCAGTAGCAGCACAATAACGCCAAAAGCCATTACTATACAGCCTGCCCTTATCATTTGTTTATCGCTGTATTTCATTGCGATAAAGCCGCATATTCCTCTGCCAACTGTTATACCAAGGTAAAAAAGCGCCGCAAAACTTGCCGCAAGTTCAGGCTTTATATTGCGCACATAAACTAAATAGCTGCTTGCCCAAAGCCCTGTTGTTTGTTCCACTGCAGAAAAGCAAAAAAAAGCAAGCACTATTTGCTTAACGCCATTTATCTTAAAAACTTCTTTTAGTGATAAACTATTTTGTTTTTTTACAGGGCCATCCCCGGTAAAAAGTTGCACAGAATTAGCTTTTCCCCAAACAGGTTTGCTTATGAATATTAAAGCACTTAATATACCTTGAATTACAAACAAAATTATATATCCACCGCTATAATTCAAATTATTTGTAAGCGCTAAACCCATTATATAAGGCCCTGCTGTAGCACCAAGCCCCCACATGCAATGAAGCCAGCTCATGTGCTTACTTTCAAAATGTACCGAAACAAAATTATTTAATGCCGCGTCTACGCTGCCGGCACCCAAACCATAAGGAATAGACCACAAACAAAGCACAATAAAATTCGGGCTAAACGCATAACCAATTAAAGATACTGCCGTTATAATAACACTGAAAAGCGTTGTTTTAAATTCGCCGAATTTATTTATAATTTTGCCACTGTTAAGGCTTGATATAATTGTTCCTGCCGAAACCAAAATAGTTATAATGCCCATATTTGAAATAGGCACACCAAATTCTTCGCTTATAATAGGCCAAGCAGAGCCAAGAACAGCATCCGGCAAACCCAAGCTAATAAAAGATAAATATATAATTGCAAGCAATAAACCAATCATTTTTTAATTTTCTCCCAATAGGCTTTTGCCGCCTGTTCTGTCTTATTATTTGCATAGGTGTAATATTGTTCATTCTTTATTTCATCGGGCAAATATTGCTGTTTCACCCAATTATTTTCAAAGGCGTGCGGATATTTATAAAACTGCCCTTTAACATTTGCATCTGCACCATCATAATGCTTATTTTGAAGTGCACGTGGAATTTCACCGCTTTTACCCCTTTGCAAGTCGCTTATAGCGCTATCAATAGCCACAATTGCGCTATTGCTTTTAGGCGCTGTTGCAAGCATAATTGCAGCTTGTGCAAGCGGTATTCTTGCCTCGGGCATGCCTAATTGCAAGGCGCTGTCTACACATGCTTTTGTTATAGCAATTGCCTGTGGGTATGCAAGCCCTACATCTTCAGCGGCAATAACCAAAAGCCTTCTGCACGCTGAAAGCATATCGCCGCCCTCTAAAATGCGCGCGAGGTAATGCACTGCGGCATTAGCATCAGAGCCTCTTATGCTTTTTTGCAGCGCAGAAATACTATCGTAATGCATATCCGCACTTTTGTCGTAATGCTGAGCTGAGCGCTGTGCAACTTGCTTTACCATATCTGCTGTAATGTTTAAGCTATCGCTGTTTTGTGCGGCAAGTACTGCAAATTCAAAGCTTGAAAGCGCTTTGCGCATATCGCCGCCGCTAACTGTTGCTAAAATTTCAAGTGCATCATCGTCAATTGTAATGCTATGTTCCTCGTTTTCATTTACGCGTAAAAGCGCCCTTTGTAAGCCCGTTTTAATACTTTTTGCATTTAACGGTTTAAACTCAAATACAGTAGAGCGGCTTAAAAGTGCATTATAAATATAAAAATAAGGGTTTTCTGTGGTAGAGGCAATTAAAGTTACGCTTCCATTTTCAATGCACTCAAGCAAACTTTGCTGCTGTTTTTTATTCAGATATTGTATTTCATCTAAATAGAGCAATATACCATTTTGGCTGCCAAAAGTTCCTATTTCCGATAAAACAGATTTAATATCAGCAGTGCCTGCACTTGTTCCGTTAAGCTTATGCAAGCTCATATTACTGCTTTGCGCAATAATTCTGGCCACTGTAGTTTTCCCAACTCCCGATGGCCCATAAAAAATCATATTCGGTATTCGCCCACTGCTTATTGCAAGGCGAAACACCATACCCTCACCCAGCAAATGTTCTTGCCCACATACTTCTTGTAAAGTGCGAGGGCGCAATTTATCTGCTAATGGCTGCATATTAAGCTCCTTTTTACATCAGTATTTAGCCAAGTGTAAAACACATTCCTGTAAATTAGTTGTGTTTGTGCACTTGGCTTTATAAGTTTAAAATTTTTCTATGTCCGGTGTGTGCGTCCAATCCGCATGTTTTTTCTTTGCATAATCGTTTTGCAAAAAGAAATCAATTGCGTAAACAAGGCTTCTGTCCCAAAAAGCCCAAACATGCTCGCCTGTCCACTCCATGCGCTTTGCATTTGCAAAATCTAAACTGCGCATATGCTCAAACACTGCATCATTTTGTGGCTTTATAAAGTACTTTTCATAATCTTCATATCCACATGTTACCAATATTTTCAGTTGCTCTTCTTTTGGCATATTCGCCATGTTTTCAAGTAATTTAAATATGCTTTTATCATCGGGCAATGTATCTGCGCCGCCTTTTAAAAATTTACTGTATGCTTTCATGTGTGGGTCTTGTATTTTTTGGCTTGCAAGTTCTAAATCTAACGCACCTGAAAAAGATGCACAGCCTGCATACAAATCCGGGCGAGTTAAGCCTAAATACATTGCACCATAACCGCCCATAGAAAGCCCTGCTATAAAATTCTTTTCCCTTTCCATTGGGAATTTAAATGTGCGAGATAATAATTTGGGCATCTCTTCTGTTACAAATGTTTTATATGCACCCATAAAAGAATCTTGATAAAAAGAGTTTTGGCACGACGGGCAAATTAAAAACAGCCCGTTATCAGCGGCATACCTTTGCGCTGCTGTCATATTAAACCAATCTCTACCGCTTCCGGAGTGCCCATGTAGCAACGTTAATGTGGCTTTTGCTTCATATCCTACAATTTCAGGCAGATCGTGCGGAGTATAAATTGCAATTTCAACATTAGACCTTAAAACTTCACTGTGTAGTGTACATTGAATTAATGCCATTTTTATCCCTCTCTATTATTCATAAAGGCTAAAGCGCTCTGTTAAAGCAAGTGCCGCTTTTTTTGTTTGCTCTTTTGTATTTTCAAAATCAAAAATAGTGTCTGCAATCATTTTCGCAATTTGCACCATTTCTTCTTCACCAAAGCCTCTTGTTGTAACCGCAGGCGTTCCTATGCGCACGCCGCTTGTTACAAACGGAGATTCCGGGTCGTTTGGCACTGTGTTTTTATTTGTTGTTATATTAACTTCATCAAGGCGTGCTTCAAGCACTTTACCTGTTACGCCTGTGCCCCTTAAATCAACTGTCATTAAATGGTTATCTGTGCCGTCTGAAACAATTTTAACATTGTTTTCTTTAAGAGCATTTGCAAGTGCTTTTGCATTTTTCACTATGTTTTGTTGGTACACTTTAAAGTCATCTTGTAGCGCTTCACCAAAACAAACAGCCTTTGCGGCAATGGTATGCATTAAAGGGCCGCCTTGTGTGCCCGGGAATATAGCTTTATCTATTTGCTTTGCAAACTTTTCTTTGCAAAGTATCATGCCGCCTCTTGGGCCTCTAAGTGTTTTATGTGTGGTTGTTGTTACAATGTCTGCATGTGGGAACGGTGAATTATGCAAGCCGGCTGCCACTAAACCTGCAATGTGTGCCATATCTACCATAAAATATGCACCTACATTTTGTGCAACACTTGCTATTCTTTCAAAATCAATTTCCCTTGAGTAATTTGATGCGCCTGCAACTATCATTTTTGGTTTATGCTCTTTTGCTTTACTCTCTAAATCAGCATAATCCAAATACCCGTTCTCATCAACACCGTAAGCTATAAAATTGTAATTCTTTCCGCTCATATTAACAGGGCTTCCGTGTGTTAAATGCCCACCGTTAGATAAATCCATACCAAGTACTGTATCGCCAACTTCAAGCAAAGCAAAATAAGCCGCTAAATTAGCCTGTGCGCCTGAATGGGGCTGTACATTTGCATGTTCAGCGCCAAAAAGTTTACAAGCGCGCTCTATAGCAATATTCTCAACAACATCTACACATTGGCAGCCGCCGTAATATCTGCGCGAGGGGTAACCCTCTGCATATTTATTTGTTAAAACGCTACCTAACGCCGCCATAACTGCAGGCGACACCACGTTTTCCGAGGCAATAAGCTCTATATTATTGCGAAGGCGTTTTAGCTCGTCGTTCATTGCATTACCCACTATTGGGTCTGTGTTAGTTACAAAGCCTATTGTGTCCATTAAATTGTTATACATATTTACCCCCAAATATTTTTATATGATAATATTATAGTGCAAATTTTAAATTTACACAATACCAATATGGCAAATTTACGCAAAATATGTTATAGTTTATAATAGTAAAACATATTTCATTTATTTACTTTAAAAGCTATTATTCATACAAATAGCGCAAATTGTTTTTGTTTCACAGAACTATGGAGGGCTTATGCGCACAAAAAAGGATGCCGTTTTAATTATAGAGCGCTTAAAAAAAGAATATCCTATTGCACTGTGCTCACTTAATTACGAAAAGGCATGGCAATTGCTTGTAAGCGTGCGGCTTTCAGCACAATGCACCGACGCAAGGGTTAACATAGTTACAAAGGAACTATTCGCAAAATACAAAAGCTTAAAAGCCCTTGCAAATGCCACACCGCAAGAAATAGAAAACATTATACGCCCTTGCGGGCTTGGAAAAAGCAAAAGCAAAGATTTACACGGCATGGCAAATATGTTAATAAACAAATTTAACGAAACCGTGCCAAAAGAAATGGACGAGCTTTTATCTTTGCCGGGCATAGGCAGAAAAAGCGCAAATTTAATAAGAGGCGATGTTTACAATTTACCTGCCGTAGTTGCAGACACCCATTGTATACGCATTGCAAACAGAATTGGCTTTGTGAAAGATAATAAAGACCCGCTTAAAGTTGAAAAAGAGCTTGTGCGCATTTTACCGCCTGATGAAAGTAACGACTATTGCCACCGCTGTGTACTGCACGGTAGAGCTGTGTGCACCGCAAGAAAAGCTATGTGTAATATTTGCTGTATTGCAGATATTTGTAACACGGGCAAAAAACTCACATTAAAATAAAGCTATAAATAAAACATTAGTGCAAGCGTTAAAACGTAAATTTTAACGCTTGCACTTTTTTATGCTTTTATTTTCTTAGCCAATAAAGCAAACTTTCAAACACGGCTTTTTGCATGCGAGTGAATTATCTAAAGCTTAACACATATATTTACCATAGCTGCAAAAAAACAATCGGCCCACGATGTTTATATTTTTATAATAAAATACAATTTATATACTAACGCTTTCAAAGCAACATTTAAAAGTACATATACACTTGGCATGGTATCATGCCGTTATAAAGCTTTCTGCGCCTATTTGCGGTTTTGCCGAAATAATGCTCAAAATCTGCATCTGCTGTTATAATATACGCGCTTTTTATTGGGCTTTCTCGCAGGCGCTCGCCTAAAACTTTAGCAAGCTCCTTTGCCTCGTGAACATCACCTAAGCGCTCACCATACGGCGGGTTTGTGAATATTATACTCCTTTGAGCAGGTGTAAAATCTTTAACATCGCATGTTATGAATTTACACTTATTATCAACGCCGGCAAATTTAGCGTTCATTTTTGCAAGCTCAATCGCCTGGGGGTCAATATCAAAGCCTATTCCTTCAAATTCAGCATCTCGTTTCACTTCTTCAAGTGCTGCTTTTCGTGCGCTTTCCCAAATACTCTTTGGCAGAAAACTGTAATTTTCGCCTGCAAAGTGCCTGCGTAAGCCCGGCGCCATATTCATAGCTTTCATAGCAGCTTCAATAATTAATGTTCCGCTACCGCAAAATGGGTCTTGCACCAGCGAATCGCTGTAAATCCTGCCCAAATCAACTATTGTTGCCGCAAGCGTTTCTTTTATTGGTGCAAGCGTTGAATTGCGGCGATATCCCCTTTTATGCAGCCCTGCGCCGGATGTATCGAGCATAATTTGAGCAATATCTTTTCTTATTGAAAACCTAATTTTATATTTTACGCCGCTCTCCGGCAATGTATTAACATTGTGCCCACGCTTCATGCGCTCAACAACTGCTTTTTTTACAATGCTTTGGCATGCAGGCACGCTTGAAAGCGCACTGGATAAGCTACTGCCTTTAACAGGAAACTCAGCATCTTTTGGCATTAAATCTTCCCAGGCTATTTCACTTACAGCGTCAAAAAGCTCATCAAAGCTAAGCGCTTTAAATGTTTTAAGCACAATAAGTATACGCTCTGTACACCTTGTGTGCAAATTTGCAGCGGCAATAATGCTTTCATCGCCCTTAAATGATATTCTGCCATCGGTTATTTTTACATCCTGTGCGCCAATGCGTTTAAAGTCAAAAGCTGCAGCGCTCTCTGTGCCAAAATAGCATGGCGCTATTAAATCAAATGTCAATGTTCTCTCCTCTATTTTAAATTTTGAATATAAAAAAACACTGATGGGCGAGCTTTTTGCTCGCCCACCTTTAATGCATTATTAAATTTCAAAATTATGTGCTGTTTCGTATAAATTTTATTTTTCAGGTATTAACACACCATAAAAACCGTCTTTGCGCTTATAAACCAGCTGAATTTCATCTGTGTTAGCATCTCTAAACAAATAAAAGCTGTGACCTAACATCTCCATGTTTAAAATTGCTTCTTCAACGCTTGCCGGTTTGCATGAAAAACGCTTTTCACGAATAATATTGTATTCATCTTCTTGCTTAAAATCTTGCTCGTAGCTATCGAAAACCTCAAAATTATGTGCGGTTTTACGGTCTTGCAAGCGTTTGCGGTTTTTAACAATTCTGCGCTCAAGCAAATCTACAGCGTTATCAAAAGCATCTTCCATTTTTTGCGCTTCTTTCTCAGCGCGATATGTGAAGCTGTGGTCTCGAACGGTAACTTCAACCGTTTGCCAATCTTTTTCAACCGTTACAGTAACATTCGCTGTAGCATCGCTTGAAAAAAACTTCTCTAATTTTTCAAACCTGTTTTCTACTCTGTCTTCAAATGCCTGTTTCAAATTAACTTTACGTCCAACGCATGTTATTTTCATACTGCAAGCCTCCTTATGCAAAATATGATATTTATAATATCACTTTGCTATTCTATTTAAAGTATAGCACAAATAAAATTTATCCGCAACAAAAAACATGTAAAAAACAACAAAACATCGAAATAATTTTCAAAATAAATGTTCATTATTTTCAAAGGACTACTAAATTTTATTTTTATGTGCTAATGCAGTATTCTAAACATTATTATTTTTTATTTTTTTGCATAAATTTATATTCGGTTTTATTTCTAATTCTTGTTATGTTTTTTCTGTGCAAAAATATAACAAATGCCGCCATTATCAACGAGCATACAGTTGTAAAAATATAATTTTCACCCGTATAGAAAAAATAAGCGAATGTAAAAATTGGGTAAGCAACAGCGCAAGCAATACTGCCGAGTGACACCATTTTGCTTGGCAAAAACGCAACAAAAAACACAATTGCTAACGGAATTATTAACAAAGGCTCTATTGCAATTATTGTACCGGTTGAAACAGAAACCGCTTTTCCGCCTTTGAAGCCGAAATACACAGGGTAAACGTGCCCTAAAATGGCAAAAAATGCGCCCATGTATGCGCCGTATACAGGGTGCAGCCCTGCAAAGCTCTCTATGACTATTTTTGAAATTGCAACTGCTACTATGCCTTTTCCTATATCCCCTGCAAATGTTGCAACTGCCGCTTTTTTTCCAAAAGTGCGCAATATATTAGTCATACCTGCGTTGCCCGAGCCAAATGTGCGAATATCTTTTTTATAAAAAACTGTAGAAATAACTATAGAAAAGCTTATTGATCCCAGCAAATAACTTATTAATGCGCAAATTCCAAAACATAATATTATAATTGGCATTTTAATCACCCCACAAAACAATTTAATCTAATTTTCGCCACGCTCTCTAAGCACCATTCTTATAGGCGTACCTGTTAGGCCGAATGTATCCCTTATTTGGTTTTCTATATAGCGCTGGTAAGAGAAGTGGAACAGCCCCTTTGTGTTGCAAAAGCAAACAAAAGTTGGCGGCCTTGTAGATATTTGCGTAATGTAGAAAATTTTCAGGCGTTTACCTTTATCGCTTGGCGGTTGTACCCTTGCGGTTGCCCGTGCAAGCAATTCATTAAGCATACCCGTGGTTATGCGCATAGCGTTTTGGTCGTCTACCGACTTTATCATCTCAAACAGCTTATTTACCCTTTGCCCTGTTTTTGCGCTAATGAATATAAACGGCGCATAAGACATAAAGCTAAAATCATCTTCAAGAGTTTTTTGCCAATTTTGCATAGTTTTATCGTCTTTTTCTATGCAATCCCATTTGTTAACTGCTATAATACATGCCTTGCCTTGCTCGTGGGCAAAACCCGCCACTTTAGAGTCTTGTTCGGTAAAGCCAACGGTTGCGTCAATCATAATAACGCAAACTCGCGCTCTTTCAACTGCCGCAAGGCTTCTTAAAACGCTGTAGCGCTCAACACCTTCATCAACTTTTCCCCTTTTTCGCATACCTGCTGTGTCAATAAAAGTAAAGCTGCCATATTCGTTATCTATGTCGCTGTCAACAGCGTCCCTTGTTGTACCGCTCTCGTTTGAAACTATCATCCTGTTTTCACCCAGAATATAGTTTACAAGGCTGCTTTTGCCAACATTCGGGCGCCCTATAACCGCAACGCTTATTCTATCGCCCTCTTCTTCAATTTCCTCTTGTGCATTTATATGCTTGCAAATTTCATCTAAAATATCACCTGTGCCGTGCCCGTGAACAGATGAAACCGGGTAAGGCTCGCCAAGGCCAAGTGAATAAAACTCGTACAATTCTGCAGGTGGCTCGCCCAATTTATCAATTTTATTTACTATTAAAACAATAGGCTTTCCGCTTCTGATAAGCATATTTGCAATTTCACTGTCATGCGCTGTTACGCCGCTTTTAATATCGGTTACAAATATTATTGCCTGCGCCATTTCAATGGCAAGCTCTGCTTGCATGCGCATATGCGCTAATATTTCATCGTCTGTGTGAGGCTCAATACCGCCTGTGTCTACAAGTAAAAAATTGTTGTTTTGCCACTCGCAATCGGCATAAAGCCTATCTCTTGTAACACCGGGCGTATCTTCAACAATTGCAAGGCGCTTGCCAATTAACTTGTTAAACAAAGTAGATTTGCCCACATTTGGGCGCCCTACAACCGCTACAATCGGTTTTGCCATATGTTCCCCTTTCTCTTTGCGTGTAAGTTCATTATATACTTACTTTTTTAAAATCACATCTAAAACTTTTCCGCCTTCAATCGGTAAAATTTTAACGTCGGTTGAAAGTTCTCTTTTTAAATAATTTAGTGTTATATTATCTAAAAACATATCTTGCTCTTCCCTAAGCATATTCTCGGGAATTAACAAGTTTTTGCTAATAAGCTTGCCTTTACACTGATTTATAATATCTTCGCCTGTTAAAAGGCCTGTTACATTAACATTCCCACCAAAAAAATTATTTTTAACCGAGTGAACTCTTATTTTAATTTGGGGAAATTTAATACTAATTGCCGCACAAAGCCTTTTTATTAGCGGCGCTGTAATTTCCCCTGTAACAACATCATATTTTCTGAAAAACAGCGGAGTTTTCGCAAAGTGCAATGCATATAAAAACTCCGTATGCAGTTTTCGCCACATACCAACGCCATTTTCAATTTGCGCAAAATCTTCATAAAAAGCCATATTTGGCATACGCTTTTTCGCTAATATATAAAATTCATCTGATGGATAAACAAGCCTTTTGCCATACTGCATTAAAAACTTTTCGCCATAGCTTTCCAGTATTTTAAGCGTACTTTTTGCCGTTTTTTCATCAAAAGCTTTTACATAGGGCAAATTGTCCCTATACTTAGTTAAGCCCGGAGGTATTACGGCAATGCTGTTTGCATAAGGATATAAGCTTCCTAATTTTTCAAGGCTTTGCTTTAAGTCTTCCCCGTCATTCACGCCGGGGCACAATACAATTTGAAAATTCATAACTATGCCTGCTTTGTGAAATTTCTGAATATAACTTAAAACTTTACCTGCCCGTGGGTTTTTCATCATTTCAATGCGTATAGTTTCATTTAATGTATGCACGGAAATATTTATTGGCGATATTCGCATTTTAATAATGCGCTCAACTTCTTTTAAAGTTAAGTTTGTAAGCGTTATATAATTGCCAAACAAAAAAGATAGCCTTTCATCATCATCTTTAAAATAAAGGTGCTCTCTTAAGCCTTTTGGCAATTGGTCTATAAAGCAGAATATGCATTTGTTTTTACAACTATGCTTTTTATCTATTAAATAAGTTTCAAATTCACAGCCCAGCGGCAAAAACTCTTCTTTTTCAATTATTTCATCAAAAATTTGCCCGCCTTTTTCATATTTAACTTTTATGCGCGAGCTTTGCGAGTAAAATTGATAATCAAACACATCATTTATGCTTTTGCCGTTCATTGACAAAAGCACTGCATTTTGTAAATTGTGAGCACTTGCAGGCGAATTTAACGATGTGCTTTTAACTTTTACAGGCATAGTGCTCCCTCCAATTAATTATCAATTTCAAAAATAATTATACAATAAAAATTGAGAAAGGACAACGCCTTTCTCAAAATGGTTGGTATAAAAAATGCGAAATGCCGCAAAATACTCGCAAATATGAAATTTAACGGTTTTCATTTTTTACATTCTAAAATTCACGCAACTACTCTAAGCGGTAATTGTGTAAAAATTGGCATTAATGCCTTTTTAATTAAGCTTGTTTCCTTGCAATAACTTCTTTACCTTTGTAGAAGCCGCAATTGCCGCAAGCTTGGTGTGGGCGAGCATACTCGCCGCATTGTGTGCATTTTGTCAATGTTGGTGCGCTAAGTTTCCACACATTAGAACGACGTTTGTCGCGTCTGGCTTTGGAAACCTTCCTTTTTGGTACTGCCATTATAAAGCACCTCCTCTGTGTGAATTAATCTTTCAGCAGTTGTAAAAGCGGTAACATTCTTTCATCAACACTGTTTTCTTCATCGCTATTACAATTGCAAGGTTTTAATTTGCCACAATATTGGCAAATTCCCGGGCAATCGTCCTTGCATAAAAGAACAGTGGGAATTTCGAGTATAATTTCACTGTACAAAAACTCTTTTAAATCGAGTACTCCGTCAGTTGAAAACGGTAAAAAATTGCCTTCATCGCCACACCATTCTTCATTTTTAACAAAGAATTCGCGGTTAAGCACATAAGAGCGTTTGCTATCATTTGTGCACCTGGCGCATTGAAACTCAACATTTACCTCGCAGTGTAAGTTAAGCAAAACCGCACTTGTGCATAGTTTTGCCATTATTTGTGCATCAATTGGCGCTATAAGTGAATAGGCACCAAAATTTTCATCAGATAAATCAAATTGTAATGTTCTATTATAATTTTCTATTACCCCTGAAAATATTTTGCGAAAATCCAAAAACATGTTACACCTCTGTAGCCGAGCGTATATTATTATACATGTAAATGCTTTGAATGTCAAGCAAATGCACTAAATTAAACTATATCGTATTTTTTAACGCTATCTGGTAGCGCTTTTTCTTCAGAAGATACAGTTACAATCATTTTAACGCCCTCGCCTGAAATTTTATCAAGCTTTTCCAGTAATGCGCCAAGGCCTTCCAAATCGTAATTGCCAAGTTTTAAAATGCCATCGATATATATTTCTACTATGTCGTAATTACCTGCAAGTATGCCTGTAATAAAACCATAAAGCATTTCATATCCGACAATATTATACTCATCTACATCAATTAAACGCGCTGCATGGTCAATATCATAAGTAAGCTTCATGCTTTTTTCAATGCATACAATATTGCCCGGTGTTGTTTTTGCCGATGTGTTAATCATTTCGATAAGTTTTTTTGTTTTGCCGGAGCCTTTTCCACCAATAATTAAGTTAATCATATAGATTAGCCTCCTTTATATTACACTTTTCAGTGTTTTTACCTTTGTTTTTTTCTGCCTTGAACTACCCCAATTTCGCAAGTAATTCCTCTTTTTCTTTTTCAAAGCCGGGTTTACCTAAAAGCGCAAACATATTTTTCTTATAGCTTTCAACGCCTGGCTGGTCAAAAGGGTTTACGCATAGCATATAGCCGGAAATAGCACAAGCTTTCTCGAAAAAGTATATTAAATAGCCAACGTTTTTCTCACTTAAATCGTCTATTTCCAAAACAATATTTGGCACGCCACCGTCTGTGTGCGCTAAAATGGTGCCCTGCATTGCTTTTTCATTAACAATGCTCATATTTTGGTTTGCAAGGAAATTCAGCCCGTCGAAATTTTCTGAGCTCTCTTTTATATAAAAATCTCTTTTTACAGATTTTATATCAACAATAGTTTCAAACATAATTCTTGCACCGTCTTGAACAAATTGCCCCATAGAGTGCAAATCTGTTGAAAAAACAACGCTTGCCGGGAAAATACCTTTTTGGTCTTTACCCTCGCTCTCGCCAAACAGTTGTTTATACCACTCATTCATCATGGTAAAATTTGGCTCATAGCAAGCTAAAAGCTCAGTGCTTTTGCCTTTTCTGTGCAAAATATTTCTAAGTGCAGCATAGCGGTAACAGCTATTATCTTCGCTAAAAACGCTAAGCTCCTGCCTTGCCTTCGCTGCGCCTTGCATAAGCAAGTTTATATCACAACCCGCAGCAGCTATTGGCAATAGGCCAACTGCAGTTAAAACGCTATATCTTCCGCCAACGTCATCCGGCACAACAAATGTTTCATAGCCTTGTTTATCTGCAAGCTCTTTAAGTGTTCCTCTCGCTTTATCTGTTGTTGCATAAATGCGGTTCTTAGCCTCGTCTTTGCCATATTTCTCTTCAAGTAGCTCTTTAAACACTCTAAAAGCAACCGCAGGCTCTGTTGTTGTGCCGCTTTTAGATATAACATTAACAGAAATATCTTTGCCCTCGCAAATTTCAAGAACATCGTTTAATACATCGGCACTAATTGAATTGCCTACATAATAAATTTGAGGGGTACCCTTGCATTTATTGTTATATAGTTGCCCTTTAATTGCCTCTATAACCGCCCTTGCACCTAAATAGCTACCGCCTATACCTATAACAATAAGAATATCGCTATCGCTTTGAATTTTCTTCGCCGCTTTTTGTATTCTTGCAAACTCTTCTTTATCGTAATTTACAGGTAAATCAAGCCAGCCTAAAAAATCGTTTCCGGGGCCGTTTTTATCGCAAAGCATATTATGTGCAAGCTTTACTTGCTCAAAAATAATTTTTACTTCTTCATCTTTCACAAACGGCTTTAAATATTTTCCATTACACTTAACGCTCATTTTTCAGCTCCCACAATATATTGGCAGTACCCTTTATCACTTAATGTTAAAAAGTACCGCCTTTCATTAAATTTATTCCTTATATATACTATATATTACATAGAGCTTACTGTCAAGATAATTACAATAAATTTACAAAACATACATAGCTTTCAGCAAAAGTGACAATGCCGATTTAAAATTCATTTTTTCAATATTTTGCTGTGCTAATACAGGATATTGCGCTAATACTTCGTCCTCCAGCGTTAAACTAACCATACCAACTTCTTGCCCCTCTTGTACAGGAGCGCTAATTTGCTCTGGCAAAGTAAAGCTTGCCTTTAAATTTACGCCTTCACCTTTTCTGCACAAAACGCCGGAAGGCGTTGCATAAATTACAGGCATTTGCCTTTGCTGGCCGCTTTTTACATCAATATATTCAATTTGGTTTTCAAGTAGAGGAAAAGGCGCATACTCATACGTTGCAAAGCCGTAGTCTAATAAAGATTTCGCCGCTTCAAAACGCTCTTGGCTGTTAGACGAGCCCAATACAACCGCAATTAAATCAAGGCCGTCTCTGCTTGCCGTTGCGCTTATACATACGCCTGCCGCATTTGTTGTACCTGTTTTAAGGCCCGTTATACCCTCGTACACATTCAGCATTTTATTTGTGTTCACAAGCTGTGTTTGGCCATCTCTAAGCGAATCTGTCCATATACCCGAATATTCAAGTATAAGCGGATGGTGTAAAAGCGCTTCAGACATAATTGCTACATCCCTCGCCGTTGAAAGATGCGCATCATCGTGCAAGCCACAAGCATTAACAAAATTAGTGTTTTGCATGCCCAGTTCAAGTGCACGTTTATTCATTAGCTCGGCAAATGCAGGCTCACTGCCGCCAACAAACTCAGCAACAGCAACAGCGGCATCGTTTGCGCTGCTAACGCATATTGCTTTAACAAGCTCATCAAGCGTGAACTCTTCGCCGGGCTCAAGCCAAATTTGGCTGCCGCCCATGCTTGCCGCGTGGTGTGATATCGGCACAATGTCATCAAGCTTTATTTTCCCTGCCTCAACAGCTTCAAGCGTTAATAGCAGCGTCATAACCTTTGTTATAGATGCAATAGGCACACTTTCGTCGGGGTTTTTCTCATAAAGCACATCACCTGTTTTAGCAGATACTAAAATTGCGTTTTTGCTGGGCACATCAAAAGCAGGCAGCTCAATGCGCGCAGTATTTTGCCAAGATTCTTGCTGCTGTGAGAATATATTCTGCTGTTCATTCAGCTCTTCTGTTATTAAGGTATTTTGCTCTTGTGAAAATACCGACACAGTAAAAAACAGTAATAAAATAGCCGAAAGCACCCAAGTTAAACATAATTTTTTCATTATATTTGTCCCTCCCTTTTTTAAATTATATGTGTATGCTTGCTGTTTTATCGCCCATTTAGTATAATAAATGAAGAAATATATTAAGAGGTGTAATTTGAAAGTTTTATTTTATACTTTAGGTTGCAAAGTTAATACCCATGAAACAAACGCCTTAGCGCGTATTTTTTGCGACAACGGCTTTGAAATAGCCCGTAAAAATGAACAGGCAGATGTTTATATAGTGAACTCGTGCACTGTAACTTCCGCCGGCGATAAAAAAAGCCGTCAGTGGTTAAGACGTGCAAAAAGAGAGCACCCACATGCGGTTACAGTGCTAATGGGGTGTTACCCTCAAGCGTTTGAAGCGCAAGCTTGCAGTTTAAAAGAAGCCGATATTATTATGGGAACAAATGCTAAGGGCAAAATTCTTGAGCACGTTATGCAATGCTTACAAACAGGCGAGCGAATAATAGATATTACCCCGCATGAAAAATCAAATGTTTTTGAAGAGCTGCCGAATGAAAAGCGCATAGATAAAACCAGGGCTTTTTTAAAAATTCAAGACGGCTGTAACAGGCGCTGTTCTTATTGTATTATCCCTACAGCAAGGGGCAATGTGCGAAGCCGCAAGCAAGAGAATATTATAAGCGAAGTAAGAGCATTGGCAAGTGAAAACTGCAAAGAAATTGTGTTGACAGGCATAAATTTATCATCTTACGGCAAAGATGCAAATACTAATCTTGCGCATATTGCAGAAGAGATTGCAAAAATAGATGGCATTGATAATATTCGCCTTGGCAGTTTAGAGCCTGATTTAATTCATGAAGAGCTTATTAAAAGCTTTGCAAAAAACCCAAAACTATGCCCTCAATTCCACTTGGCACTTCAAAGTGCAAGCAACGCTGTTTTAAAAAACATGAGGCGCCCTTACACAAAAGAGCAGTTTGCGCAAGTTGTTAGCAATATAAAAAAGCACATACCACATGCTGTTTTTATAACAGATATCATTGTTGGCTTCCCGGGCGAAACAGAGCAAGATTTTTTAGAAAGTTGCAAATTTGTTGAAGAAATTGAATTTTTAAAAGTGCATGTTTTTAGTTTCAGCCCAAGAAAAGGCACAAAAGCTTTTGATATGGAAAACCAAATTGAAGCGAGCGTTAAAGCTGAAAGAAGCAAGCGTTTACAAAAGTTAAGTGATGAAGTGCGCATTAAAAAAATTAATGAATTCAACGGCAAAAGCGCAAAAGTTTTGCTTGAAAAGCAAATGACAAAGCACATATTTACCGGCTACACAAGGGAGTATATTCCTGTTTTGGTGAGAGCGGAAAATGCAAAGAGCGGAGATATTATTAACATTGTTTTAGGCGATTTTGACGGCGAGCGTTGTACAGGGCGTTTAATTGAAAGCGATTAATTTCACTAATATTTTTACTGTATCAATTTACACAGCAAACACAAAAATCATATAATTTCACATATTTCATTACTAA